>DASRGK010000017.1:0-29865 GCA_035651055.1 Bauldia sp. | reverse complement strand
CTTCGGCGGTGCAAAATAGGCACCGGTTGCGGGTCGGTCAAGCATTTGTCGGGGAAGAACCTGTCACAGACCGCTGACAGCCCGGTCCAATCAGCTAAGATCGGGGCACATGGAAAGGTGATCAGGGTGAACGGGCCGATCGACAGCGTCACGGCCGCCGGAGCCATCCCCGCCGTCATCGGCGGCGAGGAGCTGGTCGCGAAGCATTCCGCGGTGACCGCGGCGGGTGCGTTGAAGGCCGAGCTCATCCACGACGTCGTCTTCCGCCCCACGCGCCCGGTGCCGCATGAGGACGGACACGTCGCCGAGGTCGCCCGCGCCGCCTGGCCCGAGGTTGGCGGGCCGGTTGTCCAGGTTCACACGACCACGACGTTCCCGGGCCGGATCAGGGCCTGGGGCCTGCATCAGCGGAGCACCGACCGCCTGTTCGTGGTGAGCGGGCTGGTCAGGATCGTCGTCTTCGACGGGCGGCTCGACTCGCCGACCAAGGGGCGGATCAACGAGTTCACGGTGAGCGAGAAGAATCCCGGCCTCCTCGTCATTCCTCCGAACCTCTATCACGGCTGGAAGAACATCGGCACGAGCGAGGCGATCATCATCAACATGCCGAGCGTGATGTACAATCACGAGGCGCCGGACGCGCTCGACCTGCCTTACGAATCCGAAGCCGCGCCACGGATCGTGCCTTACCGGTTCTAGGCGGCGCGGCGCGGCCAGCCGGCCATCTGATTGCGGAACCAGGTGAGCTGCCGACGGGCATACTGGCGCGTCGCAGCGGCAATCCGCTCGACCGCCTCTGCCTTGGCGATCCGCCCCCCGAGCAGGTCGAGGATCTCGCGGACGCCGATCGCTTTCATCGCCGGCATGTCCGGCGGGATCGCGAGCGCCGCCAGCGCCCGCACTTCCTCGACGGCGCCCTCGTCCAGCATCCGCGCCGCGCGCTCCGCAATACGGCGATGGAGCAGGTCGCGGTCGGGATCGAGGACGATACGCTCTGCAACGGACACCAGAGGTACCCCCGCTGCCTTGTGCCATTCGCCGAGCGGGCGGCCGGTCGCGCGGAAGACCTCCATCGCCCGGACAATGCGGGCACGGTCGGACGGGCGGATGGCGGCTGCGTCAGCCGGAGCGACCGCCGCGAGCGCGGCGTGGAGCGCAGGAGCGTCGCGTGCCCCCGCCCAGACCCGGACGCTCTCGCGTACGTCGGGCGGGATCGGCGGGATGGCGGAGAGACCTTCGGTCAGCGCCTTGAAGTAGAGCCCGGTTCCGCCGACGAAGATCGCGGGCCGGCCAGCCCGCCGGGCCTCGTCGAGCGCAGTGCGGGCCTCGGCGAGCCATGCGCCGGTCGAGTGGCGCGTTGCCGCGGATACGTGCCCGTAGAGCCGGTGCGGAACCCCCGCCTCGTCTTCGAGGGAAGGCCGCGCGGTCAGCACGCGCAGCTCGCGGTAGACCTGCATCGAATCGGCGTTGACGACGATGCCGCCGCGCTCTGCCGCGAGTTCCAGCGCCAACCGCGACTTGCCGCTGGCAGTCGGCCCGGCTATCAGCACCACCGCCGTTTCCGGCTCTCTCATCGGCCTTCCGTCCGGAGCATTCCCTTGACGCTCATCCGACCCTTCCGCGCGCTCCGGCCCGCGCCCGGCCGCGCCGCGGAGGTTCTTGCGCCACCCTACGATGTCTTGTCGAGCGCGGAAGCGCGCGAGCGGGCGAAGGGCAAGCCGTGGAGCTTCCTCCATGTCTCCAAGCCCGAGATCGACCTCGATCCGGGCATCGACCCCTACTCAGCGCCGGTTTACGCCAAGGCGGCGGAGAACTTCGCCCGGATGATCCGCGAAGGCGTCCTCGTCCGCGACGCTCAGCCCGGCTACTACGTCTATTGCCTGACGCACGAGGGCCGCGCCCAGACGGGTCTCGTCGCCGCCGCCTCGCTCGCCGACTACCGCAGCAATCGCATCCGCAAGCACGAGCTGACCACGCCGGCCAAGGAAGACGACCGCGTCCGCCAGATCGAGGCGGTGAACGCGCAGACCGGCCCGGTGATGATCGCCTACCCGGACGCGCCCGCGGTCGACGCGATCCTGCGCACCGCGTCGGCCGGGAAACCGGAGATCGACGTGACCGCCGAGGACGGCGTCCGCCACCAGCTCTGGACGATCGGCGACCCGGCGGCCATCGCAGGCCTTACCGCCGCCGTCGACGCCCTCCCCGCGATCTACATCGCCGACGGCCACCATCGCTCGGCGGCGGCATCCCGCGTCGAGGCGGCGCGCGGCGGCAGGCCGGAATCGACGCGCTCGTTCCTCGCGGTGCTCTTTCCCCATCGCGAAATGACCATCCTCGACTACAACCGCGTGCTGCGCGATCTCGGCCGGCACACCCCGGCCACGCTGCTTGCAGCACTCCGCGAGCGCTTCACGGCGGCCAGAGAGAACGCCCCGGTACGGCCGCGCTCGGCGGGCGAGTTCGGCATGTTCCTCGACGGGTCCTGGTATCGTCTGACCCTGCCGGCGGAGCGCATTCCCGCCGACCCGATCGGCAGGCTGCCGGTGACCCTCCTCACCCGCAACGTGCTCGAACCGCTCTTCGCCATCGCCGACCAGCGCACCGACAAACGCATCGATTTCGTCGGCGGCGGACGCGGCCTGGGTGAACTCGAGCGACGCGTCCGCCCGGGCGAGATGGCGGCCGCCTTCGCACTCTTTCCGACCACGATGGATGATCTGATGGCGGTCGCCGATGCCGGCGCTATCATGCCGCCGAAGTCGACGTGGTTCGAACCGAAGCTGGCCGACGGTATCGCGAGCCACGTCCTCGACTAGGAAGGCGGGCCGTTTGACCCCGAAGGTTCACATCGCGACCGAGCGGCTGCACCTGCGCGAATGGAAGGCGGAGGACCGCGCGCCGTTCGCGGCGCTGAACCGCGACCCCCGCGTCATGGAATTCTTCCCGCGCGCTCTCGAGCCGCCGGAATCCGACGCGCTCGCCAACCGCATCCAGGCATCGATCGCCGCGCGCGGTTTCGGCCTCTATGCCGCCGAGACGCGCGATACCGGCGCCTTCATCGGCTTCATCGGACTGGCCGAGGTCACCTTCCCCGCCGCCTTCACGCCGGCGACGGAAGTGGGCTGGCGGCTGGCGCGCGACGCCTGGGGCCGCGGCTATGCCACCGAGGGCGCCCGCGCGGTCATCGACCACGCTTTTGGCGCGCTCGGCTTTGGCGCCCTGGTCTCCTTCACGACGGAATGGAACGCGCGCTCGCGCCGGGTGATGGAGAAGATCGGCATGACCTACGACCCGTCAGCCGACTTCCGCCACCCGCAGCTGCCGCCCGACCACAAGCTCGCCCCGCACGTCCTCTACCGCATCTCGCGCGAGGACTGGCTGCGCACGCCCCGCCCGGACTAGTCGGCGATCTTCACTGCGACGAAGCGAAGGTCGCCGTCCTTGTTGGCGAGCAGGAAGAGCGCCGACTTGTGGCCGTCCTTCTTCAGGTCGTCGATGCGCTTCTCGACATCGCCGGGAGTCTTCACCGGTTCCTGCGAAATCTCGACGATGACATCGCCGGCGGTGAGCCGCTTCTCCGCCGCGATGCTGCCCGCCGCAACATCGGTGACGACGACGCCGCTGATTTCCTCCTTGATCCCGTACTTGCTCCTGAGGTCGGGCGACAGGTCGGCGAGCGTCAGCCCGAGCGGGCCGGTCACCACCGGCGGCGGCGTCTTCGCGTCGGGCGCCGACTTGTCGTCGGCCGACGCGACCTTGTCGTCGGCGAGGCGGCCGAGCTTGACGGTCAGCGTCGTCTCGACGCCCTTCCGCAACACCAGCACCTTCACTTCCTTGCCGATCGGCTCGTCGGCGACCATGCGCGGCAGTTCGTGCATGGCGGTGACCTTCTGGCCGTCGAATTCGAGGATCACGTCGCCGGCGACGATTCCGGCATCCGCCGCCGGGCTCTTGTCGGTCACGCCGGCGACGAGCGCGCCGTGCGTGTCCTTCATCGCCAGGCCCTCCGCGATGTCGTCCGTGACTTCCTGGATGCGCACGCCGAGCCAGCCGCGGCGCGTCTCGCCGAACTGGCGGAGCTGTTCGATGACGTTGACGGCGGTCTTGGCCGGGATGGCGAAGCCGATGCCGATCGACCCGCCGGTCGGCGAGATGATCGCCGTGTTGATGCCGATCACGGCGCCATCCATGTTGAAGAGCGGTCCGCCGGAGTTGCCGCGGTTGATCGCTGCGTCGGTCTGGATGAAGTTGTCGTACGGCCCGGAATTGATGTCGCGATTGCGCGCCGAGACGATGCCGATCGAGACCGATCCGCCGAGGCCGAACGGATTGCCGATCGCCATCACCCAGTCGCCGACGCGAAGCGCGTCCGAATCGCCGAACTTCACCGAGACGAGCTGCTTGTCGGTCTCGACCTTGAGCAGCGCGAGGTCGGTCTTCTCGTCCCGCCCGAGCACCTTGGCCTTGACCTTGGAGCCGTCGTTGAAATTGGCGGTGATCTCGTCGGCACCCTCGATGACGTGATTGTTCGTGACGATCAGGCCGGACGGATCGATAACGAAGCCCGAGCCGAGCGACTGGACCTTGCGCGGCGCGGAGTCGGCCCCGCCCTTCTGGTTGAAGAAATCGTCGAAGAAATCCTGGAACGGCGAGCCGTCGGGGAGCTTCGGCGCGGTGACGCCGCCCTTGCCCCCGGCGATCGTCTGGCTGGTCGAGATGTTGACCACCGCGTCGAGCAGCCCGGCGGCAAGGTCGGCGACCGATTCCGGGCCTCGGGCGAAGGCCGGCGAGGCAAGCAGAACCCCTCCCGCAAACAGACCCGCTATCGCCCCGCGCAGCGCGCGGGCCCTCGGTTTCCGGGCAATCACCTCGGCCATTTCCGCCTCCTCATCCGAACGGTGCCGGCCGCGCGCATCCGGCTGGCGGCGCACCCTTCGCTGTCCCGACAATCATGCTTCAAATGGGGCGGAAAAGCGACTTCGCCGCCGCCGGCGCGGTTACTGCGCCGGGGTGGTTGCGCTTGCCGGCGGGGCGGCCGCGGCATTGGCCGGAGCGGGCCCAGCCGGAGCTACCGGGGCCGCCGCCGCAGGCGCGGTCGCTGCTGACTCCGGGGCGGGCGGCGCGGCTTCCGTTGTAGGCCGAAGCGGGCCGACCGCGATCGGCTCGGACGGCGACCTGCCGAAGGCGTCGTTGAAGTAGCGGAAGAAATCGGAATCCGGCGAGATCACCAGGCGCGTGCCGTTGCCGCGGAGCCCGGTTTGGTAGGCCTGCATGCTGCGGTAGAAGGCGAAGAAATCCGGGTCCTTGCCGAAGGCAGCCGCGAAGATGCGGTTCCGCGCCGCCTCGCCGTCGCCGCGCAACCGCTCGGCCTCGCCGTTGGCGTCGGCGACGAGCACGGTCACCGTGCGGTCGGCCTCGGCCCGGATGCGGCGCGCTTCCTGCTCGCCGCCGGCGCGGATTTCGGTTGCCTGGCGCTGGTAGTTGGTCTGCATGCGCTGGAAGATCGCCTGGCTGTTCGCCGTCGGCAGGTCGGCGCGGCGGATCTTCACGTCGATGACCGAGACGCCGATCTTCTTGCCCTCGTTGTTCACCTGTTCGGTGATCTTGGTCATGAGCACGGCGCGCTTCTCGCGCACCACGTCGAAGAACGACGCATCGCCGAGCACACGGCGAACGGCCGAGTTGAGGATGACCGAAAGGCGGGTGTCGGCGACCTGGACCGAGCCCACGGTCTGGTAGAAGAGAAGCGGCTGGATGATCTGATAGCGGCCGAACGCATCGACGACCAGGCGCTTCTGATCCGACGCGATGATCTCGAGCGGCGGCGAATCGAGGTCGAGGATGCGCTTCTCCAGCGACACCACGTTGTCGACCAGCGGCAGCTTGTAATTGAGACCCGGCGTCGTGATCACCCGGACGGGATTGCCGAAGCGAAGCACCAGCACCTGCTCCGTCGGATCGACGACGAAGATGCTGAGGTAGACGATGAAGCCGATGACCGCGAGGACGATCAGCCCGACGCCGCCGAAAATACCGCGCCTCACTGGGATGTCCCCGAAGTAACCGAATCGCCGCCGGCGGACGGCGCCGCCGGAGGAGCGGGAGGACGGCGGGTCAGCTGGTCGAGCGGCAGGTAGGGCACGACGCCCGGCCCGCCCTTCTCATCGAGGATGACCTTGTCCATGCTGCCGAGCACCTGCTCCATGGTTTCGAAATACATGCGGCGCCGCGTGAGATCGGGCGCGGCGGCGTAGCTTTCGTAGACCTTCACGAACCGGTCGGCCTGGCCCTGCGCCTCGGCGATGATCTGGTCGCGATAGGCGGTAGCGGCGTTGGTGATCTGCGAAGCGCGGCCGCGCGCTTCCGGGATGACCTTGTTGGCGTAGGTGCGCGCCTCGTTCTGGACGCGCTCCTGGTCGGCGCGCGCCGCCTGGACGTCGCGGTTGGCGCCGATCACCTCGTCGGGCGGGTCGACCTTGAGCAGCTGGACCTGCGTCACCGTCACGCCCGCGCCGTAGTCGTCCAGCGTCTTCTGCATCAGCCCCTGGACCTGCTGCTCGGTGATCTGGCGGGCCTGGGTCAGCACCGCGTCGATGTTGGAGCGCCCGATCACCTCGCGCATCGCGCTTTCCGCGACCGCTTTCACCGTGCCGTCGGGGTCTTCCATGTTGAAGAGGTATTTCGACGCGTCGCCGATCACCCAGAAGACCGAGAAGTCGATGTTGACGATATTCTCGTCGCCGGTGAGCATCAGGCTCTCCTCGGCGATATCGCGTCCCGACCCGGTCGTTGCCTGGTCGTCGGTCGACTGGCCGATGGTGATGCGGTTGAGGCGCGTAACCTTCGGCGTGTAGACGACCTCGATCGGATAGGGCAGACGGAAATTGAGGCCGGGCTTGGCCTCGCGGTCGAATTTGCCGAAGCGGAGGACGACGCCGACCTCGTCCGGCTGCACGCGGAAGGTGAGGAAATTGTAGACTACCAGGGCCGCCGCGATGACCAGAATCGCGATGATGGTGACCGGGCTGAGATTGCGCCCGCCGCCCGGGAGGACCCGCTTCAACCGGTCCTGGCTGCGGCGGAGCAGTTCTTCGAGGTCGGGTGGACCGCCACCTCCGCCGCCCGATCCGCTGTTTCGCGGGGGCTGACCCCACGGACCCCCGCCGCCTCTGCCGGACTGGTTATTCCAGGGCATCTGTCTCCTTCCGGCAAGGCCTTGCCGCCGTGAATTCCGGCGGGGTTATAGCAACTTGGCAGGACCTTTCAACGCAGGCTGCCGTCGCTGGCGAAGCGCCAGACGTGGGGTCGGGGGGCCGTCATTTCAACCGGCAGCCGAGGGCGCGGTCCGGTCGTAAACCACGAAAGTGGTTGCCGCGCTGTCCTTTTGGCCGGCCGGGAAGCGCTCGGCCGAGCGCGCCCGCCAGACCGCCGGGTCGATCGCCGGGAAGGTGACGTCGCCGTCCGGGCGCGCCTCGACATGGGTGATGTAGAGCCGGTCGGCGAGCGCCAGCGTCGCGCGGTAGATCTCGCCGCCGCCGATCACCATCACTTCCTCATCCCCCGCCCGCCTCGCCTGCTCCTCGCCTGCGACGATCGCCGCCTCGATGCTCGGCACGACGATCACGCCTTCGCGCGCGAACTTCCGGTCGCGCGAGACGACGATGTTGACCCGGCCGGCAAGCGCCTTGCCGATGGCCTCGAATGTCTTCCGCCCCATGATCACCGGCTTGCCCATGGTCAGCGCCTTGAAGCGGCGGACGTCGGTCGACAACTTCCACGGCATCGCACCGTGACTGCCGATCACGCCGTTCTCGGCGACCGCGGCAACCAGCGAGAGGGTGACGCCGGCCACGGGCTCAGGCCGGCTGCAGTGCGCGCCGCCCGAGCGAGCGGGCGAAGAACGAGGCGCCGAGGGCGAGCATGAGCAGCACCGGGACGACCAGGTGCGCCGCACGCAGCCCGATCTCGTCGGCAAGCGCGCCGAGCACCGCCGGCATGGTGAGCACGGCGATGCCCACGGCGAGCATCGCGCGGGCGCTGGCGGCGTCGCCGAGCGGGCCGGCGGCGACGACCGCCAGGCCGAGGAGGATCGGATAGAGGAGCGCAACGCCGAGGCCGACGACGAACAAGCCCGGCACCACCAGAACGGTCGCGCCGAGCCCCCAGTAGATGGCGAACCCGGCGAGCGCGACGACCACGGTCCCGATGACAATCGTTTGCGCCGCCACCCGCGCGATGAGCAGGCCGCCGAAGGTGCGGCCGACGATCATGGCCAGCGAAAACGCCGCTGCCGCGCCGGCGGCCCAGGCGGGCGACAGCCCGCCCACCTTCTCGAGGAACGCCGGGGCCCAGAGAAGCACACAGAATTCCACCGCAACCGCGAACGCGAGCGCCAGCCAGTAGGCCCAGTAGGCGGCTGGAAGCGCGCCCCGCATCTCCGCCAGCGCGCCGCGCGGCTCGACGACCGGCTCGCGGAGAAACCAGAGGCTGATGCCCGTGCCGAGCAGCACCCCGAAGACCAGCGCCGAGCGCCAGCCGAGGCCGACGGCGAGGCAGATCCCCATGGCGAGCGGCGCGAGAATAGCGAACGCGTAGCAGATGGCGTTCGCCTCGCTATAGGCCTTGGTGAGGTTTGTGCGGTGCATGTCGGCAATGAGGGCGAATACCGTCGCCGGGATCAGCGCACCGACTGCACCGATGACGGCGCAGCCGCCGATCGTCTGCCAGGCCTGCGTGCCGACGCAGAGGATCGCACCGCCAAGGACGACGCCCCCCGATCCGACCAGCAACGAGACCCGCCGGCCGAGCGCATGGATGATGCGGTTGCCGACGAGGCCGACGAGGATCATGCCCGCGGCCACCGCGCTCGAATGCAGGCTGACGGTGCGGTAGTCGAGCGCCAGGTCCTGCTTCAGGAACGGCAGGATATTGCCCTGGATGTTGAGGGCAAAGGTGAAGTAGGCGAGGATCAGGTAGGCGTACCAGGTCGCCGGGCCGCGGACGAATCGGGCCGCGGCGGCGGTCTCAACCGGCACGTCCATGACTGGGCCTTCTAGGGTTTGAGGTTGGCGCTGATCTTTTCGAGATAGCCGAGGAGCAGCGCCGAAGCGACGAAGGTAAGGTGCAGTCCGAGCGACCATCCGATCTTGTCGTCGGCGTACTGGTCGACGTTGAGGAAGACCTGCAGCAGGTGGATGGAGGAAATCGCCACGATCGACGAGGCGACCTTGATCTTGAGGGTACCGGAATCGAGCTTGCCGAGCCAGGACAGCTCGGTCTTCTTGGCATCCTCGAACCGGCTGACGAAATTCTCGTAGCTCGAGATCATCACCATGACGATCAGGCTGGCGACGAGCGCCGCGTCGATCATCGACAGCATGGCGAGAATCATGTCGTTCTCGTCGTAGTCGACGACATGCTGCGCGGTTTCGACGAACTTGATGGCAAAGGAGATGCTGTAGACGGCGAGGGAGGCGCCAAGCCCGACGTAGAAGACGACCAGTATCCAGCGGCTGGCGAGGATCACTCGCTCGACGAAAAGTTCCAGGCCCTTCACCAGCATTCTCCCGTGGTTCTCATGGCGTGCCTAGCGCGACCAGGGCATCGCCATCAACCCGGCAGATGATCCATTCCTTCATCAGGAGGGCGCCCTGCGCGCGATAGAACGCGATCGACGGCTCGTTCCAGTCAAGCACGGACCATTCGAACCGCGGCAAACCTTCGCTGACGCAGCGCCGGGCAAGGCCGCGGAGAAGCGCCTTGCCCGCCCCCTGCCCGCGGAATTCCGGCTTCACGAAAAGATCTTCGAGATAGATGCCGTGTCGCCCGCGGAAGGTCGAGAACGTGTAAAACCAGAGGGCAAAGCCGGCGATGCTGCCGTCGACCTCGGCGATATCGCAAAAGACCCGCGGCTGCGGCCCGAAGAGCGCCGCTTCGAGATCGGCCGGGGTCGCCTGCGCCTCATGTTCGAGGCGCTCATAGACGGCGAGATCGCGAACGAGGCCGGCGACGGTCGCGGCATCGTCCGGGCGGGCGGCGCGGACGGCGACGCTCACACCGCCACCGGCGCCTTGATCGCCGGATGCGGATCGTACCCTTCCAGCGTGAAATCGCCGTAGACGAAATCGAGAATCGAATGGACGTCGGGGTTGATCTTCATCGACGGGAGCGGCCGCGGCTCCCGTGCGAGCTGCAGGCGCGCCTGCTCGACGTGGTTGAGATAGAGGTGCGCGTCACCGAGCGTGTGGATGAACTCGCCCGGCCGGAGGCCTGTCACCTGCGCCATCATCATGGTGAGGAGCGCATAGGAGGCGATGTTGAACGGCACGCCGAGGAAGATGTCCCCCGAGCGCTGGTAGAGCTGGCAGGAGAGCCGGCCGTCGGCGACATAGAACTGGAAGAGGGTGTGGCAGGGAGGCAGCGCCTGCTTGTCAACGTCGGCCGGGTTCCAGCCGGTGACGATCAGGCGGCGCGAATCGGGGTTCCGCCTGATCTCCGCCTCGACCAGCTTGATCTGGTCGATCGTGCCGCCGTCCGGCGTCGGCCATGCCCGCCACTCCTTGCCGTAAACCGGGCCGAGGTCGCCGTTCTCGTCCGCCCACTCGTCCCAGATGCGGACGCCGTTATCCCTGAGGTAGCGGATGTTGGTGTCGCCCGAGAGGAACCAGAGCAGTTCGTGGATGACCGACTTCAGGTGAATCTTCTTGGTGGTGACCAGCGGGAAGCCTTCGGCGAGGTCGAAGCGCATCTGATGGCCGAAGAGCGACAGCGTCCCGGTGCCGGTCCGGTCCGACTTCTTCACGCCCTTGTCGAGCGCGAGCCGCATCAGGTCGAGATACTGGCGCATCCTTTGACGCTCAGGTCATCCCGTATAGATTGTGCATCATCGAATCACACGCCAAGGATGTACGCACCATGACTGACTACTGTGTGAACATGCACGCGCAGCCGAATGGCGACCACGAGGTTCACACCCTGGCTTGCGAACACCTCCCTGCGCCTCACAACCGACTCTATCTCGGCAACTTTGCATCATGCGGGCCGGCCGTAAAAGAAGCGAAGAAGACCTATCCGCAATCCAACGGCTGCTACTGGTGTGCGCGACCCTGCAACACCGGATAGCTATTCGGCCGGCATCGCGACCGCTTCGTCCCGGCGCGAGAGCGTCAGCCAGGCGACGGTGAAGGCGCCGAGGCCGCAGGCCGCGATCGCGATCACCATGGGCAGCGGCGTCCCGTCGAAGAACGCACTGACCAGCGAAATGACGACCGCCCCGGCGACGAGCTGCAGCGTGCCGCCGAGCGCCGCGGCCGTGCCGGCGATGGCGCCGTGCTCTTCCAGAGCCAGAACCATGCTCGACGGAATGACGAGGCCGAGCGCCCCGAAGCCGACGAAGAGGAGCGTCATCAGCACCGGCAGGCTGTCCACCCCGGCCAGCGTCAAGGCGAGCAGCAGCACCCCGATGCCGGCGAAGAACGTGATCGCCGTCCGGATGAGCCGCGCGATGCCGAACCGCCGCCCGAGCCAGCTCGTCGCCTGCGCCATGCCGATGAAGGCGATCGCGTTGACCGAGAAGGCGAAGCCGTAGAGGAACGGCGTCAGGCCGAAATGGTCGATGTAGACGAAGCTCGAGGTCGCCAGAAACGCGAAGAAGCTCGACATGCCGAGGCCGCCGATCATCGTCACGCCGAGGAAGTGCCGGTCGCGGAGCAGCATGCCGTAGCCCCTCAGGACGGAGCCGAAGCTGCTGCCGGCGCGCTGTTCGGCGGTTCGCGTCTCCGGCAGGCCGAGCGCGACAAGGCCGATCGCGAGGAGACCGATCACCCCGACCACCGCAAAGATCGCCCGCCAGCCGATGAACGAGATCAGCGTCGAGCCGATCAGGGGCGCAAGGATCGGCGAGACGCTGAAGACGAGCATGATCGTCGACATCAGCCGCGTCGCGGCGTGTCCGGTGTGGAGATCGCGCACGATCGCGCGCGGGATCGTCATGCCGGCGCAGGCGCCAACGCCCTGGACGAAGCGGAAGGCGATCAGCCATTCGACCGACGGCGCAAGGCTGCAGCCGATGGCGCCGAGCACGTAGAGCGCCAGGCCGAAATAGAGCGGGTTCTTGCGGCCGAAAATGTCCGATGCCGGGCCGTAGATGGTCTGGCAGACGGCGACCGCCGCGAAGAACGACATGAGGCTCATCTGGGTCGCGCCGGTCGAGGCGTTGAGGTCCGCCGCGATCGCCGGCAGGGCCGGCAGGTACATGTCGATGGCAAACGGCCCGACCGCCGAGAGGAGGCCGAGGATGATCGCGTTTCGCGCAAAGTTGTTCGTGTTCATGACGTATTGCCCGTCAAACCGGTGAAAGAAGGCGCCGGCCTTCGGGGCCGCGCGGTGATGTGTGGAATGGGCTGATATAAACCCATTCTTGTGCGGCGCAATATCCGGCTCGGCAACCGGTGCGCTTATTGGACCGTTTGTGACCCGGAAGCCACGGTCGCCGGCGATGACAGCGCCTTCCGCAGGACCGGTGCGACCCTGGTTCCGAACAGTTCGATCGACCGCATCAGCCCGGCATGCGGGAGAGCGCCGACGCTGAACTGGATAAGGAAGCGCCGGTGCGCGAAGAGTTCGTGCTGGAAGAGAATCTTCTCGACCACCTGCTCCGGGCTGCCGACGAAAAGCGCGCCGCGAAGCTGCCGTCCCGCATCGAAATCCGCCCGCGTCGTCGGCGGCCAGCCGCGCTCGCGCCCGATCCGCGTCATCGCCTCGGCGAACGGCGGAAAGGCCTCGTCCGCCGCCTTCTGCGACGTGTCGGCAATATAGCCGTGCGAATTGATGCTGACCGGGACGCCGAGCGGATCGTGCCCGCCGCGATGGAGCGCCTTGCGGTAAAGCTCGACCAGCGGCGCGAAACGCTCGGGTTCGCCGCCGATGATGGCGAGCGCCATCGGCAGGCCGAGCGTGCCGGCGCGGACCACCGATTGCGGCGTGCCGCCGACGGCGACCCAGACCGGCAGGAGCCGATCGGGCCGCGGATAGACGCCGAGGCCAGGGATTGCCGGACGATGGCCGCCTTTCCAGGTCACCTTCTCGCTCTCGCGAATCTTTAGGAGCAGGTCGAGCTTCTCGGCGAAGAGCTCGTCGTAGTCGTTGAGGTCGTAGCCGAACAGCGGGAACGATTCGATGAACGAGCCGCGCCCCGCCATGATCTCGGCGCGTCCGCCGGAAAGAAGGTCGAGGGTGGCGAATTCCTGGAAGACGCGGACCGGATCGTCGGAGGAAAGGACGTTGACCGCGCTGGTCAGCCTCAGGCGCTTCGTCCGCGCCGCCGCGTTGGCGAGCACCACGGCGGGCGCCGAGACGGCGAAATCCGGCCGATGATGCTCGCCCACGCCGAAGACATCGAGACCGACCTGTTCGGCCAGTTCGATCTCCTCCATGAGGTTGCGGAGGCGCTGGCCCGGCCCCAGCGCCCGCCCCGTCTTCGGGTCGGGCGACATTTCCGCGAACGTATAGATGCCCAGTTCCATCGGCCGATTCCGCGTGGCGTTGTCGGCCGATAGATGGGGCAAAGGCGCCCGTCGCGCTACTTCTTCTCGACGATGTCCTTCTCGAGCGGCCCGACCGCGGCGGCGAGGTCCTTCTGCTCTTCGGCCGGCACCTTCAGCGCCGCCATGCTCTGGCCGATATACATGACCGACTTCTGCCATTCCGCCTCGGTGATGCCGAGGCCCGTATGGACGGTCTTCATGTCGCGTCCGGTATAGATGCAGGGCCCGCCGGTGGCGGCGCAGAAGAACTCGACGATGTGCTGGCGCACCCTGCCCTTGGTGTCGTTCGACATGCCGACGAAGAATTTCTGGAAGTCGGCATCGCCGGTCAGCCGGCCGAGGAAATCGTCGGTCAGCGCCGCAATCGCGTCATAGCCGCCGAGCCGCTTGTAGAGCGAATCCTTGGCGAGCGCCGGCACCGCCAAAGCCGCCACCATTCCCAACGCAGCCACGCCAATGCGAATACGGTTCACGGGGTCCCTCCCTCGGTTTCGCACGTCCGTCGCCCCGGATACGCAGGATACAGGGAAATGGTTTCAGGGGGGGAACAGGTGTCGCCACCTGGCTGTCGAAGGGCCAGAGCCGGGACCCGTCGCGAAAAGTTGAAACAGGCGTGTCGGCGGCCTTCCGTCAGGCCCGATACCATCGCTGTGTCGAGGAGCCATGGGGGGCGCAATGGCGACGGTCGGGCTTGCACGCTGGATCGCGGGGCTCCTGGTCGTGAGCGGCCTTCTGTTCGGGTATGCCGTCTCGATCGAGCGTTCGGCGGAACCTCGAGCGACCGAGACTCATGCGGAGGCCTCGCCGGCTGCGGCATCCGCCGACGAACCAGGCGAGGCGGAAGGCGGCGGTTCTGCCGAAGAACTGCTGGGGATCAATCTCGAAAATCCGATCTTCATCTGGGGGTTCGTTGTCCTCTCCCTCGCCGTTGCGGCCGGGGCCTGGCTCAGCTGGCAACCGGCCGTTTACGCCGCAATCGTTCTTGCCGGCCCCGCCGCGATCCTCGACGTCCGCGAAGTCCTGAACCAGCGGGACATGACCGTGCTGGTGCTGGCGGCCCTGATCCTCTTCATGCATGTCGCAACGGTCATATTGGCCGTGACCGTGCTTCGCCGCCGCCGGGAAGCCTGAGCCCGGAGCCGGATCGCCGGCAGCCGGCAGCGCCTTCCCCTTCCCGTCAATAATCCCTATATTTCGGGTGCCGGAGCGATCCGGCTATGGCGATAAACGGCCATCGTAATAAACCCTGCGGACCCGGGGGCAGTACCCGGCGCCTCCACCAACGGGGGCGAACTAGGATCGACGAGGGCGTAAAGGGTGGACTTTCGCTCGGTATGGTACCCGCCGTTATCGGGCCGAACCTATAGTTGCCAACGACAACTATGCTCCGGTCGCCCTCGCCGCTTAATGCGGTTCGGGTAACGGAAATCGAAGCCCTGGGGGGTTAGCACCTTCCAGGCGGGGTTCGGAGGCACCTGGCAACAGAAGCCTCCACTTCTTCCACGGAATCGCGCATGATCCCGGGGGCGCAGGTTCGGGGAATGGCTGAAGACCTCATCCGCTACGACATCCTTGCCCAGGACGCGCTGCGCGGCGTCGTCCGCAAGGTCCTGTCGGAAGTCTCCAAGACCGGCCTTCCCGGCGAGCACCATTTCTTCATCAGCTTCCACACCCGCGCCGCCGGAGTGCGCATTTCGAGCCGCCTGCTGGCGCAGTATCCGGAAGAGATGACAATCGTCATCCAGCACCAGTATTGGGACCTTACGGTCACCGAGCATGCCTTCGAGATCGGCCTCTCCTTCGGCGGCGTGCCGGAGCGGCTGCTCGTCCCCTTCACCGCGGTGAAAGGCTTCTTCGATCCGTCGGTGCCGTTCAGCCTTCAGTTCGAGGCGCAGCCCGCGAGCGCAGCCAAGGCGCCCGCCCCGGTCGAAGCCCCTGCGCCGGCCGCAGCCGCCTTGCCGGTACGCGCCGCCGAGCCGGAGCCGGAAGAGCCGGCGCCCGCGCCGGCCGGCGACGCGCAGGTCGTCCGGCTCGACGCCTTCCGCAAGAAATAGGCGAACGACGATGAAGGATGCGACCGCGGCCGCCAGGCGCGCCAGCCCGGAAACGCGCACCGAAACCGATTCCTTTGGCCCGATCGAGGTTCCCGCCGACCGCTACTGGGGGGCGCAGACGGAGCGCTCGCTCCAGAACTTCAGGATCGGCGGCCACCGCATGCCGCTGCCGCTGGTGCGCGCGCTTGGCATCATCAAGCGCGCCGCGGCGGAAGTGAACATGGACCTCGGCCGGCTCGACCCGAGGATCGGCGGAACCATCGTCGCCGCCGCCAATGAGGTGATCGAGGGCAAGCTCGACGAGCACTTCCCGCTGGTCGTCTGGCAGACCGGCTCGGGCACGCAGTCGAACATGAACGCCAACGAGGTGATCGCCAACCGCGCGATCGAGATGCTCGGCGGCGTGCTCGGCTCGAAGAAGCCGGTCCACCCCAACGACCACGTCAACATGAGCCAGTCGTCGAACGACTGCTTCCCCTCGGCCATGCACATCGCCGCCGGCGAGGAAGTCGTCCACCGGCTGATCCCGGCCTTGCAGAAGCTCCGCAATGCCCTCAACGACAAGGCCGAGGCGTGGAAGTCGATCGTCAAGATCGGGCGGACGCACACCCAGGACGCGACGCCGATCACGCTCGGCCAGGAATTCTCCGGCTACACCCGCCAGGTCGAGAACGGCATCGCACGGATCGAACAAACCCTGCCGCGCCTCATGGAACTGGCGCAGGGCGGCACCGCCGTCGGCACCGGCCTCAACGCCCCGGTCGGCTTCGCCGAGCGCGTCGCCGACCGTATCGCTGCGATCACCGGGCTCGGCTTCACCTCGGCTCCGAACAAGTTCGAGGCGCTTGCGGCGCACGACGCCATGGTCTTCAGCCACGGCGCCATCAACACGGTCGCGGCGTCGCTGTTCAAAATCGCCAACGACATCCGCTTCCTCGGCTCCGGTCCGCGTTCCGGCTTCGGCGAACTGGCGCTGCCCGAGAACGAGCCCGGCTCGTCGATCATGCCGGGCAAGGTCAACCCGACGCAGTGCGAGGCGCTGACCCAGGTCTGCGTCCAGGTCTTCGGCAACAACGCCGCGATCACCTTCGCCGACAGCCAGGGCCATTTCGAACTGAACGTCTACAACCCGGTGATGGCGCGGAACTTCCTCGAATCGGCGCGCCTCATCGCCGATGCCGCGGTCTCGTTCACCGACAATTGCATCGTCGGCATCGAGCCGCGCCGCGACAACATCCAGGCCGGGCTCGAGCGCTCGCTAATGCTGGTGACCGCCCTCTCCCCGAAGATCGGCTACGACAAGGCGGCCGAGATCGCCAAGACCGCGCACAAGCGCGGCACGACGCTCCGCGAAGAGGCGCTCCGCCTCGGCTATGTGACCGGCGAGGAGTTCGACGCGCTGGTCCAGCCCGAGAAGATGACGCGTCCGGGCTGAGCGATGAGCGCCGATCTGATCAACCTGCGACAGGCAAGGAAGCGGAAAGCGCGGGCCGAGCGCGAGAAGACCGCCGCGGCCGATCGAGCCGCGCACGGACGCACAAGCGCGGAGCGCTCGGCAACGGCGGCGGAACGCGATTCAACGCTGAAGAAGCTCGACGCACACCGCCGCGATACGCCTCCGAAGTAGCCGATGGCGAAGCGCTCGATCACGATCGCCGGCCACCGCACCAGCATTTCCCTCGAAGAACCGTTCTGGCGCTCGCTCGCCGAGATCGCGGCCGAGCGCGCGCGGCCGATGGCCGCGGTCATTGCCGAGATCGACCGCACGCGCCCACCAGGCTCGAATCTCTCCTCGGCAATCCGCGTATTCGTTCTGGAATGGGCGCGGGCGACGGCTGCCCGCCGCTTCTAGTTGACCGGCGCCAGCACCATCGGCGGCGCCGGCGGGGCCGGCTTCTTCTTCGCCGGACGCATCGGCGGCAAAGGTGGCAGCGGCCCGGTGACCGGGGCCATCACGACATCGCCCACCGGCGGCTCGGCAATCGGGGCGGCGTCGATCCGGAGCGGCGGGAGCGGCACCGCGGGCGGCTGCAAGGAGGCAAGCGTTGCGTTCTGCGCCGCTTCCGCCTTGGCGGCGGCAAGGGCGGCGGCATCCTTCGCGATCTTTTCGAGGCGCGCCACCTCGGCGGCAGACTCGGCGGCCTTCTTTTCGGCGGCGGCGCGCGCGGCGGTGGCATCGGCGAGTGCGGCCTTCGCCGCCGCAGCGGCCTCGCTCTTCTTCCGGAGCGTGTCGGCGGCGGCATCGGCGGCGGCCTGGAGCGCGGTGGCGTCGGCCCTCCTCTTCCTGGCCAGCGTCGCGGCGCTCGCCGGCTCGCCGGCAATCGCCTTCGCCGCCTTCTGCGCGGCGTCGAGGGCGGCATTGGCAGCGATGACGGCCTGGTCCGCGTCGCGCTTCCTCGCCACTGCAGTTTCCGCTGCGGAACGCGCCGCGGCGGCGGCATCCGCGGTCTCCTTCGCCTTCGCTTCGGCCGCAGCGACCGCCTGCTGAAGCCGGTCGGCCTCGGCGTTGCGCGCGGCAAGGTCCGTCCCGGCACGGGCGAGACGGTCGGCGGCAGCGGCGACCGCCGTATCGGCGGCGCTTTTCGCCTTCTCTGCCGCCGCGAGCGCGGCAAGCTTATCCGCCGCCCGCGCCTCGGCATCCCTGCTCGCCTTTTCGGCCGCGTCGGCGGCGGCTGAGGAGGCGGCGGCAGCCGATTCGGGCGCCGCGGCATCGCCCGTCGCACGCTCACTGGCCGCGGCCTTGTCGGCGGCAACCTTCTCCGCCGCCGAGCGGGCCGCGACGGCTTTGTCCGCTTCTGCAGCCGCCTGACCCACTGCCGCCTCGGCCGCCGCCAACGCCTCGTCCGCGGCCTTCTTCCGGACGACAGCGTCCGCTGCGGCCTTCTCTGCATTGGCGGCGTCGGCGCGCGCAGCCTCGGCCGCGCGGCCCGCCTCATCGGCGAGCTTTGCTTTGGCCTCGGCATCGGCCGCCGCGGCGTCCGCCCTCGACCGGGCCTCGTCCTCCCGCTTCGCAGCCGCGACCGCGGCTGCGAGCGCCGCGTCGAAAGCGGCCTGCGCCTCCTCCGCTGCGCTCGATGCGGCGGCGAGTTCGGGCTTCAGCGCCTCGACGCCTGCCGCGGCGGCATCGTGCGCCTCGCGCGCAGCGGTCATCGCCAGGGTCGCGGAAAGCTGCTGGCGCGCCGCGGCATCAAGCGCTGCCTGGTCGCCGTTTCCCGAATTGAGTGCCGTCTGGGCGGCACCGACTGCCGCATTCGCGGCGCGCGCCGCGGCATCGGCGTCGAGCGCCTTCGCCGCCGCCTCGCCGGCAGCCTTCTCGGCGGCATCGACCTTCAGGCGGACCGCCGCCAACGCCGCCGCGGCCGCCTCGGCAAGCTGCTTCTTCTGTTCGCTCTCGGCGATTGCACGGTCCGACTCCGCCGCAGCCGCCTGCTGCGCGGCAACGGCCTCGTCGCGGGCCTTCGCCGCGGCATCGGCAGCGGCCTTCGCCTCCGCGGCAGCATCTTCCGCCGGCCCAACGGCGTTCCGCCTGGCGATCGCCGCCTTGTCGAGGTCATCCGCGTCCTTCGCGGCCTGGTCCGCGGCAATCTTCAGCGCCGCCGCCCTCGCCGCTGCCGCCTTCGCCGCGTTCGCTGAACTGCCGACATTGTCCGCTGCCTTGCCGGCTTCGTTCCGCGCCGCGTCGGCATCCGCCCCGGAATCCGTCACTGCCTTGTCCGCGGCCTTCACCACCGCGGCGTCGGCGTCGGCCTTGCTCCGCGCGGCTGCGGCCGCGTCGCGGAGCGCGTCCCGCTCGGCCGTGGCCCGGTCGGCTTCGGTCCGGGCCGCCGCCAGCGCCTCCGCCGCCTGTCGCGCGGCTTCCCCCGCCTTGCCGCTTTCGCCGGCGGCCGTATCCCTGGCGCTGCTCGCCGCGGCTGCGGCGGCCTGCGCGTCGCCGAGCGCGGTCCGCGCCGCCGCAAGGCCCGCTGCCGCGCCGGCGGCAGCGTCCTCGGCCTTCTTCCGCGCCGCGTCCGCAAATGCGAGGGCCTCCGCGGCCGCCTTTGCCGCCGCGATCGCCGCGGCCTTGCCGGACTGCGCCCCGATCACCGCCGCATCGGCGGCGGCCTTTTCGCCCTGCTTGTCGGTGAGGGCCTTCTCCGCGGCATCCGCCTCGCTCAATGCCTCGCGCGCCCTTGCCGCCGCATCGTCGGCGGCCTTCGCCGCCTCGGCGACCGCGGCCTCGGCCGCGGCAAGCGTGTCCGATGCCGCCGTTTCCGCGGCGACCGCGGCGACGACGGCCGCTCTCGCTTCCTCGGCATCTGTCCTGGTGAGCGTCAGCTTCGCGCTGGCATCGCCGGCGGCCGCTTCCGCCGCCGCGCGCTCCGCCGCCGCTTTCTCCGCCGCGGACTTGAGGGCGGCGAGCACCGCCTGCCGCGCGGCCTCTGCACGCGCATCCGCCGCGATCTCCCGCGCGTCGTGGAACAGGTCGAGGTCACGCAGCAGCGCCGCCCGCGCCGCCGCCGCGTCGCGCTCCGCCTGCACCCGCGCCAGCGCCTCGTCGCGCAGCTTGCGGCGCTCGCGCGAGAAGCGGTCGCGCTCGAGCCGTGCCGCCTGCTCTTCCTCGATCTGCTTCTGGATGCGCTCGGTCTGGCGGACGTTGAGGTAGGACGCGAAGGGCAGTACGTCGATGCTCCGTTCCGGCGCATCGACCGGACCGCGGAACACGAGACCGACCTGCGGCGGACCGCTCGCGGCGGCCTCGTCGTCGCCAGGATCGAGCGTGAGCGTCCAGTCGCTGTCGAGCGACAGATCGGCAAGATTGATCGTGCCGCCGCCGGTGATCGTCGTATCGCCGGCCGAGAGCGTCAGGTTGTCGAGCCGCACGGCTCCGGCGGCGACCGAGAAGGCGCCCCCGGTCGATCCGAACGGAAACGTGCCGGCATCGATGTAGCCGGCGAAATCGGCGCGCAGACCGTCATTGTCGTAGAGCTTGCCGTTGTCGGAGGCCCGCACGACCAGCGATGCGGCGCGTTGGTTGAGGTAGCGGAGTTCCCCCTCGGAGACGAGCACCGTCCCGCCGCCGGTCAGCGTCGCGACCAGCCCGGCCGGCGACCGGCCGGTGCCCTCGACATTGGCGGAGAGGCTGAGCTTGCCGGTGGCGATGGCGCGCCCCGCCCGCTGCCAGATGAAGCGGTCGAGCGCCACGTCCTTCAGCTGGAAATTGCCGACGAAGCCGACATTGCCATCGGCATTATGAATGGCGAGGTTGGCCTCGGCGCTGCCGCCGGCGATTTCGCCATCGGCGACGCGGATCTCGACACGATCGGGCGCGAGCGCCAGCGTCACTTTCGGATTCGCGATCTCGAAATCGGGCGCGACCGTCAGGCGCTCGGCATCGAACCGGATCTTGCCGGCGATGTGAGAGACCGGCGGAGCCGCGAACGGCGCGCGCGACCACGGCGCTGCAGGATCGCCGCTGCGGACGAACGGCGCGCCGAACCCGAGACTGGTCAGCCACGGCAGGTCGATATCCTGGAGGGCGACGTCGCCGTCGACCTGCCAGACGCCGTCCGGCCCGCGCCCAACCTTGGCGGCGCCGTGGAAGGCATGGCCGGCGACGGAGCTGTCGGCGATGGTCACGTCCCCCGCCGCGGTGTCGACCTTGCCCTTGAAGCTGAGCGGCACGGTGCCCGCGCCGACCGGCACCGAAACGCCCGCCATCTGGATCAGCGGCGCGAGGTCGTCCGAGGCGACCTCGAAGTCACCGGAATAGCCCGGGATTCCGCCCTTCGGCATCGAGAACCTGCCGGCGGAATGAAGGACCACGCCGGCGAGGTTGCCTTCGACGGTGGCGGGCATGCCGTCGGCGGGGATTCCGGTCGCCGCCACGCGCAAACTGGCGCTGCCGGAACGGTCCAGCGACCTGCCGGTCAGGCCGATTTGTTCAAGCAAATTCAAAGCGTTATAGGAGGAGAGCTCGAGCTGAAGGGCGGTGGCGCCCGACGGCCAGGCGGAGGGCTTGCCGGTGAGGTCGAGACTGGCGTCAACCTTGGTCGTACCGGCCGAACCGCTGAGTTTCAGGCGCACCTTGTCGTCGGGGAAACCGCGCGGCGGCGCCTCGATACTGCCGTCGATAATGAGCGGGACAAGCGCCGGAGCTGCGGAATCGAGCCAGGACGAGACGCGATTGTCGGGGAACAGCCGGTCGAGGAGCCGCGCCAGTCCGTTCAGGGTCGCTGCATCGAGATGGGCGATGAGGCGCCCCCGCGGATCGGCAAAGGCGTCGGCAATTTCGCCTTCGGTGGCGGTGAGATGCGCCCCGCCTATATCGCCGATGTCGATCCTCTTCACCGAGACGGTGCCGTCGACATAGCCGGCGTCGATCGAAACGTTGCGCACGAGCACGTCCTCGATCGCGACCTCGTCGGCCTTGAGCTTGATCTTGTAGCTGTCGGCAAAGGCATTGGCGTCGCCGATTTCGCGGCCGGCGAGCAGCTCGGCGAGGCTCTTGATCTGGGTCAGTTCGAGCCGATTGGCGGTCAGATCGGTCTCGATCAGGCGCGGATGAGCGGCATTGGCGTCGCTCCACGCGATCGCACCGCCGATATTGGCGCCCCCGATGGTAGCGTTCATGTCGCTGAAGGCGATGCGGCCGGGTTCGATACGCACGCTGCCCGCGATCTCGAAGGGCGGCAGCAGCGCCGCGGCCGGATCGCGCCGGCCCCGCCACCACGAGGAGAAGGCGGCGGGCTGCGGCACCTTCAGCGTGGCGCGGCCGCTGAAGCCGAGATTCTCGCCGGTGGCGATCAGGCCGTCGGCGTCGACGCTCCCCTGGCCGGGGAGCCGGGCATGGAGGCCGCCGATCTGCCAGCCGCCGTCGACGGCGGCGGCCCGGAAGCGCGCGTCCTGGATGATCCCGCCGCCGACCACGACCGCGCCGACGTTGAAGCCGACGCTGCCGGGGATCGACGGCGGCTTGATCCCGGCGAGCGCGATGAGGAGCTTCCCGCCGGCCTCGCCCACCGCGACCGGCTTGTCGGGCTCGCCGCCGAGGAGATGGTCGATGTCGAGCTGGCGGGCCTGCAGGTCGGCGCTGAATTTGGCGTTCTCGCCGAGGGCCACGTCGAGGGAGCCGGCGAGGCTCGCCGGCTGGTCCTCCGGCCCGAAGGAGACGACCGCCTTGTCGACACGGAGGCGCTTGCGGGTCAGCACGAACGAACCCTCGCTCCGCCAGCCGCGAACGCTGCCGCTTCCCTTCGCGTCCTCCGGCGCATCGACCGGACCGCGGATGACCAGGCCCGGAAAGACCGCCTCGGTGGCGAAGGTGCCGGCATAGGTGAGACCGGCCGCGCCCGACGTCACGGTGCCGTCGGCGGTATAGGTGACCGGCTGGTCCGGCGGGGTCAGTTCGACCTTGGCGCGGAGCCCGGCCGGCGAGGTGCGGCCGGTGGTCAATTGGAACGTGCCGGCGCCGCTGCCTTCGCTGTAGATGCCCTCGATCCGCCACGGTCCGGCGAGCGACCCGGCCTCAACCGTGGCATGTCCGATCTGGAACTCGCGCCGAATCCCGCTCGACGGATCGCTATAGACGAGGACGCCGTCCGAGATTTCGACGCCAGCCAGCGTCACCGCGGCAGGATCGATGCGTCCGGCATCCGCTCCGGCGATCAGCCAGTCGAGCGACCCGCTATCGTCCATGGTGACCGTGGCCCGCGGCTTCTCGATCGCCATCGACACGACATGGATTTCGCCCTGCAGGAGCGGGAACAGTTCGAGGTCGGCGGAAACCCTGTCCACCGTCATCATCGGCTGGCCCTCACGGTCGCCGATAAGGACGTTCTCGAAGGTCACGGAGGGATAGGGCAAGAGACGGGCATCGGCCTTGCCGCCGACCTTCACCGGCTGGCCGAGGATGCGCGACGCTTCCGCCTCGAAGGTCGCCTTGTAGTTGTCCCAGTCGATAAAGTACGGGCCGATCAGCGCCGCGAAGAGCACGGCGACGGCGACAGCTCCGAGGATGAGCAACAGCCTGCCCAGCGTCCGCCTCCGGCGTAGCGACTAACTGACCGCGGTCACGCGACCGCGACGATCTTCCCCGGGTTCATGATGTTGCGCGGATCGATGGCGCGCTTGATCGCCCGCATCACGTCCAGTCCGCGGCCGTGCTCGGCCGCGAGATATTTCATCTTGCCCTGTCCGACGCCGTGCTCGCCGGTGCAAGTGCCTTCCATCGCGATGGCGCGTTCGTTCATCCGGCCGAGCAGCGCGCGGGCCCGGCCGACCTCGTCGGCGTCGTTCATGTCGACGAGCATGGTCAGGTGGAAGTTGCCGTCGCCGACATGGCCGACGATCGGCGCGATGAGGTTGCTGGCGGCGACGTCGGCCGCCGTCTCGGTGACGATGTCGGCAAGACGCGAGATCGGCACGCAGACGTCGGTGGGCACGATTTCCGAGCCGGGCCGCAGCTTCAGCGCGGACCAGTAGACATCGTGGCGCGCCTGCCAGAGCCGGCTGCGGTCCTCGGGCCGCGTCGCCCAGACGAAATCCTTGCCGCCGTTCTCGCGGGCAATCGCGCCGAAGGCCTCCGACTGCTCGGCGACCGAGGCCGGGCTGCCGTGGAACTCGACGAACAGCGTCGGCACCTCGGCGAGGCCGAGATTGGAATAGGCGTTGCACGCCTTCACCTGCAGCGCGTCGAGAAGCTCGATCCGCGCGACCGGGATGCCGCTCTGGATGGTGAGGATGGTCGCGTCGCAGGCGCCCTTCACCGTCTCGAAGGGCGCCACCCCGCCGGCAATCGCCTCGGGGATGCCGTAGAGCCGGACGGTCAGCTCGGTGATGACGCCGAGCGTGCCTTCCGAGCCGATGAGGAGACGGGTAAGATCATAGCCGGCGGAGGACTTCTTGGCCCGCCCGGCGGTACGGATGACCTCGCCGCCCGGCATGACCGCCGTGAGGTTGATGACGTTCTCCCGCATCGTGCCGTAGCGCACGGCGTTGGTCCCGGAGGCGCGGGTGGCCGCCATGCTGCCGAGCGTGGCATCGGCGCCGGGGTCGATCGGGAAGAAGAGGCCGGTGTCGCGGATGTAATCGTTGAGCGCCTTTCGCGTCACGCCCGCCTCGACGACCACGTCGAGGTCCTCGGCGTGGACGGCGAGGATCTTGTTCATACGGCTCATGTCGAGGCAGATGCCGCCGCCTGGCGCATTGACGTGGCCCTCCAGCGAGGTTCCGACGCCGAAGGCAATGACCGGGACGCGAAGGTCGAAGCAGAGCCGCACGACCTCGGCGACCTCCTCGGTCGATTCGGGGAAGACGACCGCGTCCGGCGGCTGCTTCACCAACCAGGACGTGGTCTGACCGTGCTGCTGGCGCACCGCCTCGGAACGGGAGAAACGTACCCCGAATCGCTCGGCCAGCTTCGGCAGCGCCGCCGCAATCCCGGCTTCGTTCCGCGCCACCGGCTCGACCGCGAGCTGAACCGTCATTCCTCCTCCGGTGCAAGAGGCACTCCGCCCGGACGCCACCGTAGCAAAATGGCGAATGTGAGCCAGCGGCAAATGGCGCCGCCGGTGCGGCGCGCGCAAGAATCGGAATGCGCCGGGCCCCGGCTTTGCCTAGGGTGCGCATCCCTTCCCGCTGCCACCCCGTTTTCCCGAATCGGCAAGATGACCCCTCCCCCGATCAACCGGCACATGAGCCCCGTCGAATGGGGGCTGCTCGTCTTCCTCGCGATCGTCTGGGGCGGCTCGTATTTCTATGTCGGCATCGCGGTGAAGGAGCTGCCGCCGCTCACCATCGTCGCGGTGCGCGTGATCCTCGGCGCCGCCCTCCTCTACCTCGTCGCCCGGGCCGCCGGGGCGCGCCTCCCTCGCGCCGCGAGCATCTGGGGCTCCTTCTTCGTCATGGGGCTCCTCAACAACGTCATCCCCTTCAGCCTGATCGCCTGGTCGCAGGGCCATGTCGAAAGCGGGCTCGCTGCCATTCTCAACGCGACGACGCCGCTCTTCACCGTCATCGTCGCCCACTTCATGACGCACGACGAGAAGATGACCCCGGCCCGCGTCGCCGGGCTGGTCGTCGGCTTCGCCGGAGTGGTGGTGATGATTGGGCCGGATGCGCTGGCCGGCGCCGGCAGCGACCTGCTCGCCGAACTCGCTCCGCTCCTCGCCTCGGTCTTCTACGCGGTGTCGGGCGTCTATGGACGGCGGTTCAGCCGGCTCGGCCTGAAGCCGATCGCGACGGCGACGTCGCAGGTGACCGCATCGGCGGTGATGATGCTGCCGCTCGCGCTCGTCTTCGACGCGCCTTGGACGCTGCCCGCTCCGAGCTTCAACGTCGTCCTGGCCCTGATCGGCCTCGCGGCGCTCTCGACGACGCTCGGCTATGTCCTCTTCTACCGCATTCTCGCCAGCGCCGGCGCGGTGAACCTGCTTCTGGTGACGTTTTTGGTGCCGGTGAGCGCCATCATCCTCGGCGCGCTGATCCTCGACGAGCACCTCGCGCTCAACCACTTCGCCGGCATGGCGCTGATCGGCCTCGGGCTCGCCGGGATCGACGGGCGGGTATTCAACCTGTTGTGGCGGAAGGCGGCGTAGCGCGGGCGACAAAACAGGCCACGCGCCGAAGCCCGATTTTAACCCCTCTCTTACCCGCGCGCTTGCAACCTTGACACGCAATGCACACTGCCCGAACTTCTAGTGGGTAAGGAGGGCAGCTCGCATGGCAACAGGCCAACAGCTTGATGTAATTCGATTTTCATATACTGGCGGATTGGCCGATAGCGGCCGACTAAACTTTTACGAACTTGGCCGGGCATACTACGCAGCCTCCCGCCTCACTTATACGATCGCACGTTTTCGTGAAACAGGCCGCGTCCTGCAGAAAATATCAGAGAAGATCGACACCGTCATTTTGGCTGAAGCTCCTCGACGTGGCAGCTTCATTATTGACGCCGCAGCAACTTTAGTCCCCATCGTCGTCGCTGCTGCAGTGGACGCTCCGCTATCAGCTATATTCGCATGGATATGGGACAAAATATTACCCTCAAGTGACGTTGATAAGAAAGACGCTTTGCGGATCACCCGAGAAATAGCAAAAATAAACGCAAGTCGAGACGTAAATCTCTCTAAGCAAGAGACAGAGAGATTAAAGGTTATAGAACGAATTCTCACTCAAGAAAAGGCGACCCTAAGGGACCTTGTCGACGCACAAAGGCTTATACTAAGACGCTCCGAAAATGCTTCCGATGGGCCATCTGTGCGCCGAGAGAGCGCGAAATTGGAGTCGATGACGGATTTGCTCCAAAGGACCGAGCTTATTGAAGAATACGAGGAAGCTTTTTCAAGCATCAACACAGATACGGAGAGAAGGCTTGAGGAGCGCGTGAGAGAAACGATGCAAGACGTCGCTTTGCCTTTGCGATCATCTGCAGATTACATAGCTATTGGAACGCCGGCCAACGCTAATCTTTTCGCGCGTCTTGATTCCCAAGAGGTAAAGAACCTAAACGCCGAGATCGAGGATCGAACAGTTATCAAAGCTCGTTGCCGCATTATTCGATACGATCGAAATGGGCGGTATGGAAAATTGGCATCCACCGAGGCTCTGCCGAACCTGGATCAGACAGAATATTTCTTTCGCCTATCTAGCGGAGCTTCCAGACAACTTCATTCTAATGTAATTGATGCGATGCACTTAGCTGAAGTCAAGGCCAAGCTAACGGCGTATCGAAACGAATTGGGAGAAATCCAGCGATTGGTACTCCACGACGTCGATTTATCGCAGATTCAATAGTCCGATCCGTAGGCTGACATTCGGTAACTCATCATGGATCGTCGTCTCACCGCCGCCGACCGCGAGACCGGCAGTGCCCCAATCGCGTTCAAGGAGTCGTGAGGCGGCTTACTCGTCTTCGATACACGCGCTGATCAGCCGCTCGCGCTCGCGGAAGCTCCGGATCGTGCCGGCAAGGTAGAGGATGCCGGTGAGGAGCTGGAGCGCAACGACGAGGACATGGCGCTCGCCTTCCATGATGAGCGCGGGCCAGAGCCAGAGCGAGAGCACGATCAGGCCGTGAAAGACGAGCGCGGCGGGGAGGAGGAACTTCAATTCCATCCGCTGGCGGCTGTCGATATGCGCGTAGAGCGCGGCGCGCTCGGGCGTGTCCTGGAAGTCCTCGCGGTGTTCGCGGACCATCCGGGCGTCCCAGAGATAGAGGACGAACGAGACGAGGAAGAACCCGAACATGAAGATGAACCACTTCGCCGGGTGGGTAATCTGGGCGAAGGCGGCGACCTCGACGAAGGCGGCGAGCAGATAGAGGAGCGTGTGGACGATATCGAACGGCCACGAAATGAAGCTCACCGAGTGGATGATGGCGAGCGACCAGAAATTGAGGATGAGGACAAAGCCGGCGAGCACATAGGGCATGTACTCCCATTCGAGGTCGCCGATGACGTGCTCGGATTCGACGGCGAGCGTGGTGATGGCGAGGCCCTGAATGACGGCGATCAGCAGGAACTCGATATCGACGACCGTCCCGTCGAGCCGCTCGCGCGTCAGCCGCGACCGCCGCAACCGCATGGTCTGCCCCGTTTCCCGTCACTCCCGGGATTACAGCGGAGACGATTGCGGGACGCAATCGGGGCGATGTGCGAAAACCCGCCCCTCCACCGGCTTCGGCGGTCCCCCTCCCCGTAAAACGGGGGAGGACGCAGTGCACTTTTGTGGCCGGGTGACGGCTGGAACGAAGCGGGAATAGGCTCCATATTCCGACGGTGAAGAAACCCCACGATTCGACCATGCGCGCCCTCCCCCTTCTCCCCGAGGCGGGCGAGGAAGAGCCGCGCCGGACCCACGACGTGTCGGCGCCCGGACCGAAGCCCGGCGGGATTGCCGCGCGCGCCATGGGGAAGCGCGCCGAGGGCGGCGCCGGCTATCTCGACAAGCTCAACCCGGAGCAGCGGCTGGCGGTCGAGACGACGGAGGGGCCGGTGCTGGTGCTGGCCGGCGCCGGCACCGGCAAGACGCGGGTCCTGACCACGCGGATCGCCCACCTCCTCGCCACCCAGAAGGCGCGGCCCTACGAGATCCTGGCGGTGACCTTCACCAACAAGGCGGCGCGCGAGATGCGCATCCGCATCGGCGACCTCATCGGCGAGGTGGTCGAGGGCATGCAGTGGCTCGGCACCTTCCATTCGATCGGGGCGCGCATGCTCCGCCGGCACGCCGAACTCGCCGGGCTGAAGGCCGATTTCACCATCCTCGACACCGACGACCAGGTCCGCCTCTTGAAGCAGCTGATCCAGGCCGACGGGATCGACGAGAAGCGCTGGCCGGCCCGGCAGCTCGCCGGCTGGATCGATACCTGGAAGAACCGCGGCCTCGGCCCGAAGGACGTGAGCGAAGCCGACGCCGCGGCGTTTGCCGACGGGCGCGGACGCAAGCTCTACGCCGCCTACCAGGAGCGGCTGAAGACCCTCAACGCCACCGATTTCGGCGACCTCGTCCTCGAACCGCTCCGCATCATGCGCGAGAACCCGGACGTGCTTGCCGACTATCACCGGCGCTTCCGCTACATGCTGGTCGACGAGTACCAGGACACCAACGTCGCGCAGTATCTCTGGCTGCGGCTGCTGGCGCAGCGGCCGGCGGGCGAGGACGGGACGCGTCCGCGGGCGAACATCTGCTGCGTCGGCGACGACGACCAGTCGATCTACGGCTGGCGCGGCGCCGAGGTCGACAACATCCTCCGTTTCGAGAAGGACTTCCCCGGCGCCAGGGTGATCCGGCTCGAGCGGAACTACCGCTCGACCTCGCATATCCTCGGCGCCGCCTCGCACCTCATCGCCCACAACCAGAGCCGGCTCGGCAAGACGCTGTTCACCGACGCGACCGACCCCGAGGCGCCCAAGGTTACGGTCGCCTCGTCCTGGGACTCGGAGGAGGAAGCGCGCGCCGTCGGCGAGGACATCGAGGACCTGCAGCGCAAGGGCCACAAGCTGAACGAGATCGCCATCCTCGTGCGCGCCTCGTTTCAGATGCGTGCCTTCGAGGACCGCTTCGTCACGCTCGGCCTGCCCTATCGCGTCATCGGCGGCCCGCGCTTCTACGAGCGCCAGGAAATCCGCGACGCGCTTGCCTATTTCCGGGTGACCGTGCAGCCGGCCGACGACCTCGCCTTTGAGCGGATCGTCAACGTGCCGCGGCGCGGCATCGGCGACACGACGGTGAAGGTGCTGCACGACCGGGCGCGGGCGAAGCGCATTCCGCTCTATGACGCCGCG
>DASRGK010000016.1:0-30899 GCA_035651055.1 Bauldia sp. | reverse complement strand
GACGTGCTCTGGCAGCAATTCACCGTCGGCTGGCTGATCATCGTCGCCGTGACCCTCGATCAGTGGATCAGGAGGGCCTCGTCATGAGCGCCGCGCTCGACATCTCGGACCAGACCGCGCCCGAACCGGCGCGCCGTCCGGTCCTGGAGGCGCGCGGCATCGTCAAGCGTTACGGCCGGGTCGTCGCCCTCGACCATGCCGATTTCGAGCTGATGCCGAACGAGATCCTCGGCGTCATCGGCGACAACGGCGCCGGCAAGTCGACACTCATCAAGGTCATCGCCGGCGCGGTGATTCCGGATAGCGGCGAAGTGCTGATGGACGGGAAGATTGTCCATTTCCGCTCGCCGATCGAAGCGCGGAACGCCGGCATCGAGACGGTCTATCAGAACCTCGCGCTCTCCCCGGCGCTGTCCATCGCCGACAACCTGTTTCTCGGCCGCGAGCGGCGGAAGCCCGGGTTCCTCGGCGAATTCTTCCGCCTGCTGGATCGGGCGGGGATGCGGCGGGCCGCGCGCGAGCACCTCAACGCGCTCGGCCTCCTCACCATCCAGAGCATCCGCCAGCCGGTCGAAACGCTGTCGGGCGGCCAGCGCCAGGGCGTCGCCGTCGTCCGTGCCGCCGCCTTCGGCAGCCGGGTGATCATCATGGACGAGCCGACGGCGGCGCTCGGCGTCAAGGAATCGCGGAAGGTCCTAGAGCTGATGCTCGACGTGAAGAAGCGCGGCCTGCCGATCATCCTCATCAGCCACAACATGCCGCACGTCTTCGAGGTCGCCGACCGCATTCACATCCACCGCCTCGGCAAGCGCATCGCGGTGATCAACCCGCGCCAGTTCTCGATGTCGGACGCGGTGGCGATCATGACCGGGGCGATGAAGCCGCCGCCGCCCGAGGAGTGGGCGCGGTAGGCGGCACCGGCCGACCGGGACCGCCCGCCGCCGCTTTCTAGCGCGGGACGATCCCGGGCATGCGCCGCACGAAGCGGCCATACATGGCCTCGTCGGTCGGCACCGGCGAGTGCCACCCGCCATACCAGCCGGCAAGCGCGCCGAAGACCAGAGCGATGACGCTGAGGATGCCCGCGGCCGAAGCGGCCTTTCGCGCGGCGTTCGCCGCGTCGGCGGCCTTCTGCTTGGCGGTCGCGACCGCCTGGTCGTACTGCGCCTTCCAGTCGGCGAGCTTTGCCTTCGCCTCTTCGGGCGAGAGGCCGGAAGCGCGGGCAAGGGCGTCGCCGGCGCGGTCCATGGCGGGCTGGGCACCGGCCTGGTCGGCCGTGAAGGCGCTCCGCACATAACCGATCACCGCCGTCCGTGCCGCGGCCGGGTCCTTTGCGCCGGTCGTGTCGTTGATCGCGGTTTCGACGGAGCCGAACGGATCGCCGGCCAGGTTCGCGACCGCCGGTGCGGCAGCGGCTGCCGCCTGGCCGAGGCCGCTGGCGGCGCTCCCCAGCACCGAAAAGGCGCCGCCGACGATGCCGCCGATAGCGCTGGCGAGGAGGAAGAAGATGACCAGCGTCGTCACCGCCCAGGCGACCAGCCCGTGCCAGGCGGCGGTGCCGCTGGCCGGCATCCCGGAAAGACGGCCCGCGGTAATGCCGCCCGCCCAGGCCGCGAGAATCCCGGACAGCGTCCACCAGATCGCCCCGATGATCGTCGCTGTCATCGGGCTCGGATTGTCGACCGTCGTCGGGTTGACGAAGGCAAGGCCGATGGCCCCGCCGAGGATGGACAGGAGAAGCTGGACAACCAGGGCAACCACTACGCCAGCAATCACCGCGCGCCAGGAGAGCGGGCGCGCAACCGCGATCCGCTCGTTGATCTCAACCGATACGTCTGGATTGGACATGGGAACTCCTCAGCCCGTCTGCCGCCGCCCGTGCCGACAGAAACGCGACCGAGGTTCCGCTGTTCCCGGAATCGTGAACCGCACCTCACCGGCTAGGTCTGCCTGCCGCCGCCGGCCTGGAATCCCGTCGCACCGGTGAACTCTTCGGTCCAGGTCCTGTCCCAGAGCGAGGGAAAGGACAGCGTGCGGTACGGATGCGCCGCGATGGCGGCCTCGTCGATATCGAGGCCGAGCCCCGGTCTGTCGGGCAGGGCAATCCTGCCGCAGTCGAGCGGGTTCCAACCGCCGACGAGGTCATTCCGCCAGTCGACGTCGAATTCCGCGAAGGATTCGAGAAGCAGCATGTTGGGCGTCGACCAGGCGAAGTGGATGGCGGCGGCGAAAGCCACCGGCCCGATCGAGCAATGCGGCGAGACGCCGATGTCCTGGGCCGCGGCGAAGGCCGCGACCTTCTTGGCCGCGGTCAGGCCGCCGCAATGCGCGATGTCCATCTGCACCACGTCGGCCGCGCGCATGGCCGTCAGGCGGTTGAAGTCGGCAAGCGTGTATAGGCGCTCGCCGGCGGAGATCGGATGCGGCGAGGCGGCCTTCACTTCGCGGAGCAGATCGAGGTTCTCCGGGACCACCGGCTCTTCGCACCAGACGATGTTGTAGGGAGCCAGCTGCCTGATGAAGCGGATGGCGTCGCCGGCGGCGAGCCGCCCGTGGATCTCGATCATCAGGCCGACCTTCGGGCCGACGGCCCTGGCGACCGCATCGATAATGGCGAGCGCCGCCTCCTCCTCGTCACGGGAGAGCGTCTTCCACGCCGTGGTGAACGGGTCGAATTTCAGCGCCGGGTAGCCGCGGGCGACGACCGCGGCGGCGCGCGCGGCGTAATCGGCCGGCGTCCGGCAGGCGCCGTACCAGCCGTTGGCGTAGGCGTGGAGCGCGGGCCGCGCCTGCCCGCCGAGCAGGCGATAGACCGGCTGGCCGCAGGCCTTGCCGATGATGTCCCACATGGCGATCTCGGCGCTGCTGATCGCCGTCATCACCGTCGCGCCGCCCTGGTACTGGTCGCGGACCATGCCGCCGACAACGTCCTCGATGTCGAAGGGATCGCGCCCGACGATCCGGTCGGCTACCCACTCGTTGAGGAGGACCTCAACCGCCCGTTCCTGCCATTCGAGGGAGGCCTCCCCGATGCCGGTGAGGCCGGTGTCGGTGGTCAGACGGACGAAGAGGTAGTTCCGGAGCCCGGCATTGGCGAGGAAGGTTTCGAGCTTTGCGATCTTCATGTGGGTTGTCTCTTTTGCACGCCGTCAGACGTCGAGGTCGACGCTGGCGCCGGAAGCGAGGGAGCGATGGACGGCATCGACGAGCGCGACGGCCGCTGCCGCGTCGCGGCCGGTCGGCGACAGCGGAACGAGTCCGCGCACCGCATCGAGGACGTGCGCCAGGAGGCCGGCATAGCCGCCGAAATCCTCGTCGAACATCAGGGTATTGGGTATCGCCGGCCGCCAGATCTTTGCCGGGCCGGGCTCCTCGTCATAGAGGGCGAGTTCGAACTGGTCCTCGACGGCCAGCATCGCATTCCGCCCGACGATCTCGACCCGCTCCCACGGCTTGAAGCTCATCGCCGCCGACGACGTGACGATCGAGCCGACGGCGCCGGAGACGAACCGGATCTGGGCGACAGCGTGTTCTACCCGGCCGTCAGCGGTCCTGGTTGCTGTGGCATGGAGGCTCCGCGCCGGTCCCATGAACCAGAGCGCGAGATCGAGGAGGTGGATGGTGCCGCCTTCGAGGATGTCGACATAGGGATAGCCGAGGGTGAACTTCCCGGAGAAAAGCATCGGTGCGGATTTGAGCCGGCCCTCGTCGACCAGAGCCTTCGCCATCGCGTAGGGCGGCGAAAAGCGCTTGTTGGCGACGCCGGCAAGCAAAACGCCCTTCCGTTCGGCGAAGGCGCAGAGATCGCGGGCCTCGGCGAGCGAGCGCGACAGCGGCTTCTCGACCAGGACCGGAATGCCCGCATCGATCGCCCCGCGTGCCGCCGGGGCATGGGCGTCATCCGACGCGAGGATGAGGACCAAGTCAGGGCGGTCGGCCGCGAGCAGCTCGCCGATACTCCGGTGGGCGGGAACGGCATAAAGCGCGGCGACCTTCTCCCGCGCCTCGACGGAAACGTCGGCGACGCCGGAAATGACGACCGGCTCGGAGCGCGTCTGCAGGTACTTCACCGCGGGCAGCCATTTTGCCTGCGCGACGCCGCCGCAGCCGATGATGCCGACCTTCAGCGGCCGCTTTGCCAAACGGGCCGGGTCGGTGCGGATGCCGTAGACGTCGCCCCCGGTCACCGCCTTGTCGTAGGCGGTGTGGCCGTAGTCGATCTGTGGCCAGCCGCTCATGTCGGCTTCCCCGGCAGGAAGCGCGCCGCCGAGCGCAGTGTCAGTGCGGCGAGGATGGCGGTGCCCTTGATCAGGAAGAAGCCGGCGTCGCCCATCTGCAGGCCGGAGAGGCCGTTGTTGAGGACCGCGAGGAAGAGGACGCCGACGGCGGTATCGCGGAGCCGTCCCTCGCCGCCCCGGAACGACGCGCCGCCGACCACCACCGCGACGATGGCATCGAGTTCGAGCCCGAAGCCCGCGGTCGGCGCCGCCGCGCCGAAGCGGCCGAGCATCACCAGCATGCCGGCGGCGGTGAAGCCGCCGATGAGGAGCAGAATCTTGAAGCGCGTCGCGCTGTCGCCGACCCCGGCCTGGCGGAGCATGCGCGGGTCGTTGCCGAGCGCGTAGAGCCGCATCCCGATCGGCAAGCGCGTGAGGATCAGCCACCCTGCGGCGAAGGCGAGCACCATCAGGACCGCGCCCGGCGTGAAACCGGCGACGAGCGGCGCGTTCATGAAACCGACGAAGTCGAGGTTGAAGGGAAGGGTACGCGCGTCGGTGAGCGAGACGGCAAGCCCGCGCGCCCAGATCCAGGCGGCGAGCGTGACGATGAGCGGGTCGAGCCCAAGCCCGCCGACGACGAGGCCGTTCAGCCCATAGACCGCGAGGCAGGCGGCGATGCCGGCGAGAAGCGCCAGCGGCATCGGGGCGCCTGCCTGCAGCGCCAGCGCCGCCGCGACGGCGCCGAGGGCGACGACCGAGCCGGGCGAGATGTCGACCGAGCGCGAGACGATGCCGAGCATGGCGCCGACCGCGACGATGGCGAGCGTCGCGTTCTGCTCGACCAGCGTGACGACGTTGGCGACCGAGGCGAAGCGCGGGTTGATGACGGAGAAGACGGCGGCGAGCACGATCGTCGCGACGACGATGGCGTTCCGCCCGAGGCTGCGCGCGAAGCGTCCCGACTCGACGAGCGAGGCCGCTTCCAGCCCGACCGCCGCCTCGCCGGGAGACCTGCCCTGCACCGCACGGCCGGCGACCATGGCAAGCAGGAGCAGGAAACCGGTCGCCGTGGTCTGCCAGGTCCCCGGGATGCCGCGGATGGTCATGTAGTTGAAGACCATCATCAGGATGAGCGCGCCGATCAGCGTTTCGCCGACCTTGACCCGTCCCGCCGGCAGGCCGCCGGCGCCGAGCGCCACCACGGCGATGGCGTAGAATTCCATGCCCCCGCCGATCGACGGGCTGACAATGCCGGTGCGCGCTGCGAAGAGGATTCCGGCAAGGCCGGCAAAGGCGCCGCAGAGGACATAGGCCGCGGCGCGGTAGCCGCGCACCGAGACCCCGGAAAGGCGCGCCGCCCGCTCGTTGTCGCCAACCGCGTAGAGCCGGCGGCCGTGGATGGTCCGGGTAAGGAAAAGCCAGGCGAGTGCGGTGAGTGCGAGCACGATCAGCGCATCCGCCGGGAAGCCGAGGACGCGGGCACGAGCGAGCGCATCGAAGGCCGGCGCCTTGATGTTGATCCACGACGAGTACTGGCCGAGCGCGACCAGGGCGAGCCCGCGCACGGCGATCATGCTGCCCAGCGTCACGATTACCGGACTGATGCGGAGCGCCTCGATGAGGAGCGCGTTCACGCCGCCGATCGCTGCCCCGACGGCGACCGCGGCCAGCATCGCCAGTGCGGACGGCAGACCGGAGACGAGCACGATCCCCGCCGCCGTCGACGACGCGATCACCACCGAGCCGACCGACAGGTCGATGCCGCCGACCAGCACGACGAACGTCATGCCGAGACCGAGGAGCAGGACCGGCGAGGTCTGGCGGAGGATGTTCTCGCCGTTGGCGAGCGTGCCGAACACAGGTGCCGTGAGCGCGAAGACGGCGAAAAGAAGAATGGCGGCGACCACCATCGGCTGGCGCCGCGCCAGATCGGCAAGCGCGGCGAACGGTCCGCGGGACGACCCGGCGTCCGGCCCTTGCCGCGCCCGCGACAGGTCGGTTGCCGGCACGGTCACCGCGCTCCCTGGATGAGAAGGTTAAGCCGCTCCTCGCCGGTTTCCGCCGGCCGCGTCTCGCGGACGACCCGACCGTCGCGGAGGACGAGGATGCGGTCGGCCAGAGCCAGCAGTTCGGGGATTTCCGAGGAGACGAAGACGATCGCCTTGCCGGCCGCGGCGAGCGCATCGAGCCGGCGGTAGATCTCGGCGCGCGCCGCGACATCGACGCCCCGCGTCGGCTCGATGAGCACGAACACCGCCGCGTCGGCGAGGTGCCAGCGGGCGATCAGCGCCTTCTGCTGGTTGCCGCCGGAGAGCGTGCGGATCGGCACCTCGATCGAGGAGGTGACGACGCCGAACTGCCGAACCTCGTCGGCGACCGCGGCCCGTTCGGCCCCCGCCGCCACGAACATGCCGCCCGCCCGCCGCCGCGCCATCGAGGGCAGCGCGATGTTCTCGCGAAGCGCCAGGTTGGGCAGGATGCCCTCGCTTTTCCGCTCGTCGGTGAGGAGGCAGATGCCGGCGGCCACGCCGTCCGCGGGGCTGCGCATCGCGACCGGATGGCGGTTGACGCGGATGGTGCCGGCGCTCGGGACGAGGTCGCCGCCTAACATCCGCGCAACCTCGTTCTGGCCGGCGCCAAGCAACCCGGTAAGGCCGACGATCTCGCCGGCATGGACGCGGAACCCCACATCGTGGACCCGGCCGCGCCAGGAGAGGCCGGCGCACTCGAGCCGCACCTCCCCGGAAGAGGTGCCCCCCTCACGCCGGTAGAGTTCGGTGGCGCTGCCGACCATCGCCTCGGTGAGATCGGCTTCGGTCAGCTCGGCGAGCTCGGTGGTGGCGACGACACGCCCGTTGCGGAGCACCGTCGCACGGTCGCAAAGGTCGAGGATCTCCCGGAAGCGGTGCGAGACATAGACGATCGCCATGCCCTCGGACCGGAGGCGGCGGAGCACGGCGAACAGGCGCTCGGTCTCGCGCTGCGCCAGCGCCGCGGTCGGCTCGTCGAGGACCAGCACGGTCGGATGGTGCGACAGCGCCTTCGCGATCTCGACCAGCTGGCGCTCGGCGAGCGACAGCGACCCGATCCGCACATCGACATTCATGTCGAGGTTCATCCGCTCCAGCGCCGCCTTCGCCCTGGTGCGCATGGCGCTGCGGTCGAGGAGGCCGTTGCGGAACGGCTCGCGCCCGAGGGCAATGTTCTCCGCGATGGTGAGGTTCGGGAGGAGGCTGAGTTCCTGGTAGACGGTAGCGATTCCGAGCGCGATCGCCTCGGCCGTCGACTGGATGGCGACCGCACGCCCGGAAAGCACGATCTCGCCGGCATCGGCGGCGAGCATGCCGGCGAGCACGTTGATCATGGTCGACTTGCCGGCGCCGTTCTGGCCGATGACGGCGTGGATTTCGCCGCGCCGGACGGTGAGCGAGGCATTGTCGAGCGCCAGCACGCCAGGGAAGCGCTTGGAGAGCGCCTTCAGTTCGAGCGCGGGAGCGGCGGTCTCAATCATGGGCAAGGGCCTGTCCGCTCCCACTTCCGTCATCCTCCGGCTTGACCGGAGGACCACTAACCTCAGGGTTGACGATGCAGGAAGGCCTCATCCTAACCGATCCTCCGGTCAAGCCGGAGGATGACGAAGAGAGAAGGCGAGGCGCAGGAGAGGCGCGCCGCCTCCCCTGCGCATGCCAGACGGCCTATTTGTAGGTCGCGACGATGTCCTTCAGCGGCTTCTCATAGGGGAAGGTCTGGATCTTGCCCGTGAGGTCGTCGGCGAGCTTCATCGAAGCGTCGACGTTATCCGCGGTGACCAGCACGCCCTGGATCAGGACGTCGGTGGTGTTGTTCTTCTTGGTGGCGACGAGGTAGGGGAAGTACGCCTTCCAGAAGCCCGAGTATTGCGGGGCGAGGAGAACGGTGCTCTTCAGCGTGCCGTTCTTCACCGCTTCGAGGCCGTCCTTGGTGCCGTCGACCGAGACCAGCATGATCTGGTCCTTCTTGCCGGCGCGCTCGACGACGCCCGCGGCCGGAACCGTGAGGCTGTCGCTGTTGCCGTAGATGAGGTCGAGGTCCGGATAGGCGGTCATCCAGTTCTCGGTGATCGAGACGGCCTTGGTCGGATCCCAGCTGGTCGGCTCCTGCGCCACCACCTGCACGCCCGGGTATTTCGCCATCACGTCGGTGAAGCCGCCGGAACGATCGGTGTTGAGGCCCTGGCCGAGGAGGCCCTGGAGGTTGGCGACCTTGCCCTTGACGTCGCCGTACTTGGCCTTGAGCAGTTCGACCGAATACTCGCCGACGATCTTGCCGGTGTAGCGCTCGTCGAAGCCGAGCGTCGCGGCGCAGCCTTCCGGCTTCGAGTGCAGGCAGATGATCGGGATGCCGGCCGCCTTCGCCTTGGCCATCGTCGGGCCGAACGCGCCGGCGTCGATGAAGTTGACCGAGATCGCGTCGACGCCCTGGTTGATGAGGTTCTCGACCGCCTGGATCTGCTTGTTAACGTCGCCCTCGCCGGAGGTGACGATGAGGTCGAAGCCGGCGCGGCGGGCGGCTTCCTTGGCGCCCTCGACCTCGCCGAGGTGGAACGGGTTGCTGAGGTCGATCTGGACGAGACCGATCTTCGGCGGGTTGTTGGCGGCATCCGCCGAGACGCCCAGACCGAGCGTCAGCGCGATCGCTGCGACGCCCGCGAAAAACTTCCGCGACATATTTCTCTTCCTCCCTGAATAGGCCGATGAAAGCGGAACGGCCTTTGGACCTGCCGACCGGCAGTTGGGTGGATGTTACCGGTAACGTGGTTGGCGTCAAGCCGTTTTGGCGGGCTTGAGCGTGCTTTCGCGGCGGACGATCTTGAAAGCGAGTTCGGTCGAGTTCACCTCGCCCTGGCCGGCAAGCCGGGCAAGTATCGCCTGCCCGGCGCGGCGCCCGATTTCCAGCGCCGGGACGTGGACGGTGGTGAGCGTCGGCGAGACCAGGCGGCCCATTTCGAGGTCGTGGAAACCGGCGATGCCGAGCTGCTCTGGCACGCGGATGCCGAGCGCCCTGCACTCGATGATGGCGCCGACCGCGAACACGTCGCTGGTGAAGAAGATCGCGTCCGGCGGCGACGGGGTGCGCACGAGCTTACGCAGCACCTTGCCGCCGGTCTCGACGCGGATCGCGCCGACATCGCGCACGACCTCGATGGGGAGCGCCGGAAGGTCCGCCGCCGCCATCGCCGCCTGATATCCCTCGGCACGGTGGCGGGCGCGCTCGTTCGAGTCGCTCGGCCCGTTGACGAAGGCGATGCGGCGATAGCCCGACTCGACCAGCGCCAGGGTCATCGCCTCGGCGGCGTCGCGATTGGAAAAGCCGACCGCGACGTCGATCGGGCTGTCGGTGCTCTCCCAGGTTTCGACCACCGGGATGCCGGAGCGGGCAAGCAGGTGGCGCGCCTCGGGCGTGTGGGTGAGACCGGTGAGCACGATCGCGTCCGGCCGCCGCTCGAGGAGCGTGCGTATCTGGCTCTCTTCGACATCGGCGCGGTAGCGGCTGTTGGCGACGATGAGGTCGAGACCGGATTCCGCAAGCACGTCCGACATGCCCTCGATCGTGTCGGCGAAGAGCGAATGGCGGAGCGTCGGCACGATCGCGGCCACGAGTCCGCTGCGGCCGGCGGTGAGACTCCCGGCAAGGCGGTTGGGAACGTAGCCGAGCTTCCCCATCACCCCGAGGACGCGGTCGCGGGTATCGGCGCGGACCTGCTCGGGATGGCGGAGAACGCGCGAGACGGTCATTTTGGTGACGCCGGCAATCGCCGCGACATCGGCCATGGTGGCGCCGAGGCCGGTGCGCGCCGGCGCCTTCTCCCGCTGCTTGTCGCCCGATTCCATCGCACTCCTCCCTCCGGCCCCTTCTTACACGAGGGCGGCGGCGCGGTCAGCGACGGGCCGTCAAACAGCTGTCGCCTGGAAGGTGACGGTGCCGGAGGCGCCTTCGCCCGGCGCCAGCACGATTATCCCGAGGTCGTAGGCGTCTTCCGGCGGTGCCATGTTGAACGCGCAGACAACATTGGTCTGCGGCTCGATACAGAAGACCGGACGCGCCGGGTCGGCGTAGAACATGAGGTGGCGGAAAATCGGGTCGGCCTCAACATGAAGGCCGACGCCCCGCCCGGGCCAAGCGATGTCGAGGCGGCCGTCCCAGCTTCCGTAGCAGTTGTTGCGGCGGGCGGCGGGAAGCCGGCGCGGCTCGGCGAACGAGAATTCCGGCGGGGTCGCGATCCGCTCCGAAGCGGTGTTGTCCCAGCCTTCGATCCAGAGCGTATCGGCGCGGAAGGCGACTGTCGTGTCGGGATCGCGGTGGAACCACGGGTGCTGGCCGAAGCCGAAGGGCATCCTCCGGGCGCCTCGGTTCTCGATCCCGGTGGTGACGACAAGCCGATCCGGTTCCAGCCGGAAGCGCTGCGTCGCGAAATAGCTGTAGGGCTCGGACGGCGCCAGATGAAGGAGAGTCAGCACCGCCTCGCTCGCCGACACCTGCTCGCCCTGCCACGGCGAATGCCAGCCGCTACCGTGGACGTTGAACTTCTCCGGCGGATTGTTCGGCTGGAAGCGGTAGGTCCTGCCCTCGAAGACAAAGGCATTGTCGGCGATGCGGTTGGCGTAGGGCACCATCGGGAACATCGCCACCCCGAGCACGTCGCTATTCGCGCGGTCGGCATCGCCGAGAGGCCGCATCAGGTCGATCCCGCCCTTCCGGAACCAGGCGAGGCTGCCGCCGATCTCGGGGACGAGACCGGCGGTGAGATCGTCGCTGCGGAGTTCGATCATCGCCGTCAGAAGAGCAGCGCGGTCATCCCGCCATCGACGACAAAGCCCGAGCCGGTGATGAAGGAAGCGTCGTCGGACAGAAGGAAGGCGATCGAGGTCGCGATCTCGGACGGGTCGGCAATGCGCGCAATCACGTTCTTCGCGTAGCTGAGGCCGAGTTTCTCCGGCCCGCCGGCGGCGTCGACCACCGTCCTCGTCATCCGCGTATCGACCGACCCGACGATCAGCGCGTTGACGCGGATGTAGTCGACCGCATAGTCGAGCGCGAGCTGCTTCGACAGCGCCAGCACCCCGCCCTTCGAAGCGGCGTAGGCCGGGACGCCGGGAACCGTCGCCAGCGCGTGGACCGAGGCGATGTTGACGACGCTGCCGCCGCCCGCCTTCCGCATCTCCGGCAATGCGGCGCGGCAGACGCGGAAGATGGCAGTGAGGTTGACCGCAATCGTCCGGTCCCAGACCTCGTCGCTCATGTCCTCGATGCGCGTGTCGGTCTGGTTGATGCCGGCCGAGTTGACCACGCCGTCGATGCGCCCATAGGCGGCGAGCATCGCCGCGACCGAGGCACGGACGTCGGCTTCGCGCGTGACATCGGCTTCACGGAAGGTGAGTTTCCGGCCGGCGGACCCGGCCTTCGCGGCAAGGGCGCGGCCCGGCTCGGGCTCAAGCCCGATCGCGAAGACGTTGCAGCCGGAAGCGGCGAGCAGCTCCGCTGTCGCCCGGCCGATGCCGGTCGCGGCACCGGTGACGAGGATCGCCTTGCCACGGAGCGAGGCACGCGGCTCGCTCATGCCGCCGCTCCGGCGGCCAGCGCCGCCGTGCGGGCAGCGTGCGCGGCGGCGATCGATTTGAGGACCCGCTCTTCGCTCGCCGCGGCCTTGCCGAACTCATCGACGATGCGTCCGTCGGCCATCACCAGGCTGCGGTCGGCAAGGCCGATCACCTCCTCGAGTTCCGACGACACCACGATCAGCCCGACGCCGCGATCGGCGAGGTCGACGATCAGCCGGTAGATCTCGTGGCGCGTGGCGACGTCGACGCCCTTGGTCGGCTCGTCGAGGAGAAGCACCTTCGGCGCATTCATGAGGACGCGGGCAAAAAGGAGCTTCTGCTGGTTGCCGCCCGACAGGTGCGAGACCATTGCCGAGGAGGAGCTTGCTTTCACCTTCAGTTCGCGCATCGCGCGGACGGCGGCGTTGTCCTCCTTCTCCGATGCGACCATGCCGAGCTTCGCGAACAGGCCGAGATTGCCGATGGTGATGTTGGCGCGGATCGGCAGATTGAAGAGAAGGCCCGATCGTTTGCGGTCCTCGGTGAGGAGGGCGATGCCGGCCTGCCGCGCCTGCCTGGTCGAGTCGATCGGTCGCGTTTCGCCCGCGACCGTCACCTGCCCGCGGTGCGGGATGCGGCCATAGATGCCAGCAAGCAGCTCGGTGCGGCCCGAGCCGAGCAGCCCGGCAATGCCGAGGATTTCGCCGGCGTGGAGTTCAAGGCTGACATCATGGAGGCCGCGGTGCGAGCCATGCCGCTCCTCGATGGTGAGGTTTTCGACCTTGAGGATGACGGGGGTACCCGTCCGCGGCTCGTGCTTCGGATAGAGGCGCTGCAGGCGCTGGCCCGACATCGCCGCGATGATGCGATCGGCGTCGAACGACCCGCGTTCCATCTCGGCCGCGATCTGCCCGTCGCGGAGCACCGTCGCGCGGTCGCAGAGCGCAATCACCTCGGGCAGGCGGTGGGTGATGAAGATCATGGTCGTGCCCTGCGCCTTAAGGCGCTTGAGCAGGCGAAACAGGCGCGATACCTCGGCGCCGGACAGCGATGCCGTCGGCTCGTCGAGCATCAGCACCTTCGGATCGGTCGCCAACGCCCGCATGATCATGACGAGATGGCGCTGCGCCGCGGTGAGCGCGGCGACGAGCGCCCGCGGCGGAATCGTCAGGCCGAGGTCGCGGAAGAGGGCTCCGGCACGCTCTTCGAGACTTCGCTGGCGCACCAGAACGCCGCGGCCGAGGCCGGTCTGCCCGGCAAAGATGTTCTCCGCGACGCTGAGGTGCTCGAAGACCTCGATTTCCTGCGGAACGTAGGCGATGCCGCGGGCGCGCGCTACGAGCGGCGAGCGGAGGTCGACGATCTCGCCGGCGATCCGGATCGTCCCGTCATAGGTTCCGGCCGGATGCACGCCGTTCAGAATCTTCACCAGCGTCGACTTGCCGGCGCCGTTCTGACCGAGGAGCGCGTGAATCTCGCCGCGGCGGACCCGGAAATCGATGCCACGGAGCGCCCGCACGCCGGCGAAGCTCTTCACGATGCCGGTCGCTTCGACGATGAGGTCGGTGGCGGGTTCGACGCCGGTCAATGCCATCCCCAATGGATCACGTGAGTTTCGAATCCCTCACTTCGTCATTCCTCCGCGAAAGCAGAGGATCGCTCTCCACTGCCATTCGGCGCTTTCGCTGCCCCTGCCGATCCTTCGGTCGAGCCGGAGGATGACGAGGCGGGGTGGAACGGTCCCCGGCAGATCGCCGGGGACCCTGTCGAATCGCCCGTCCTACTGACCGGCGGCGTCAAGGATCTTGTAATACTTGTCGAGATCCTTCGCGGTGATCACCGCGGCAGGCAGCGGGTTCAGGTACGGAACCGTCTTGCCCTCGGCGAGCGCGGCGAGCAGCTCGGCCACCTTGGCGCTCTCCTCATAGAGCGGCTGCGCCACGATGCCGTAGGCGCCGCCGGCCTTCACGATGTCGAGGTTCTGGCGGATGTAGTCCATGCCGATGATGACCACGTCGCGGCCGGCTTTGCGGGCGGCGCCCGACCAGGTCTGGATGCCGTTGCCGGTGGTCGAGAACGCGGCGTTGACGTCCGGGTTGCCCTGCAGGATCGCGACCGCCTTGGCTTCCGCGGCCGACGGCTCGAAGCCTTCCATCTGCGTGTCGAGTACCTTGATGTTGGGGTACTTCTCCGCAATCGTCTTGCGGAAGGCATCCGACATGGCGTTCTCGGTGTCGTTGGAAGCGCCCTGGGTCACCGCGACGGTGCCCTTGCCGCCGAGCTTGTCGCCGATGGCGATGGCGGCGTTCTGGCCGGCATTGGCGATGTCCTCGCCGGTCGCGGCCTTGAGGCCCTCGACCGAACCTTCCTTCGGCAGGACGTGCCAGGTCACGATCGGGAAGCCTTCCGACGCGAGCTTGCTGATGAAGGGGAAGATCGCCGGGTCGGGTCCGTAGACGCCGATCGCGTCGTACTTCGTCCGCGCGATCGCGGCTTCCGCGAGCGGCAGTGAGCCGGCCACGTCCCAGTTGGTCGCGCTCGGATTGCCGACGATGTCGCAGGTGTAGCCGAGCTCCTTGCACTTATCGAGGAAGCCCTGCTGCATCAGCCGGTGGACCGGGTGGTCGCGCATCGGCTGGACCCAGAGGAGCTTCTTGTCGTTGGCCTGACCGGTGCCGCCCGCGGCAGCCAGCGCGATGAGAGCGGCCACCGCCGTCCCCAGAGTGCGTTTCCACATCATTTCGCAGTTCCTCCCATTTTGGCCGGCACGGGCCGGCGGTGAAGTCAGGCTTCGGATTTCTCAGGCGGCGCGAGTTCGACGGCCTCGGTCTCCGACGACGAGCTGCCGCCGGCGATGAAGATGCGCCGCCGCAGGATGTCGAGGCCGACGGCGAGCACCATGATCGTGCCCACCGCGATCTGCTGGAAATTGGCGTTGACGCCGACCACGACGAGGCCGCTCTGCACGGCCTGCAGAAGCAGGATGCCGAGAAGGCCGCCCGCCATCGTGCCGGCGCCGCCGAAGAGGCTGACCCCGCCGACGACCACGCCGGCGATGACGGCGAGTTCCCAGCCGCTGCCGATCGAGGTGGTGCCGCTGGCGAGATCGGCCATGACGAACATGCCGGCGATGGCTGAAAGGACGCCGACCAGGATGAAGGCGCCGATCTTGTAGGCGGCGGTGTTGATGCCGACCAGCCGCGCCACCTCGGGGTTGCCGCCGGTCGCGTACATGTTGCGCCCGAGCACCGTGCGGCGGAGGACGAAATCCGCCGCCAGCCCCGCGGCGATGAAGAAGACGAAGCTCCAGCCGAGCCCGAAAATGGCGTGCTGGATGCCGACGCTGCCGACGACCTTCGGCAGCGGATAGACCGGGTAGCCGTTGGTGACGAGCTGGATCAGCCCCTGCCCGATGAACAGCATGCCGAGCGTCTGGATGAAGGCGGGGATGCGCAGCTTGACGACGACGAGACCGTTGACGAGCCCGATGGTGCCGCCGACCACCATGCCGCCGAAGATCGCTAGGGGCACCGGCAGTGCCACCGCGGTCATCAGCTTGGCGCTGGTCACCGCGCTGAGGCCGGCGATCGAGCCGACAGAGAGGTCGAACTCGCCGCCGACGAGAAGGATGGTCTGGCCGATGGCGATGATGCCGATGAACGAGACGACGGTGAAAATCGCGATGAGGTTGCGGGCGGAGAGAAAGGCCGGCTCGATCGAATAGAAGAGCCCGACGATCACGATCAGCGCCGCGAGCACGCCGACTTCGCCCACGGCGAGCAGGCGCACGAGCCGCTCGCGGTTCGACGCGCTGCCGATCATTCGGTTGCCGGCGACAGCCTCCATCTTCACTCCCCTTGGCGCTCGCCTTCTACCCGGGCAATGCGCCGTGCATCGAAGCCATCCTAGCGAAGGATGGTACCGTTGTCATTGGCCGGTGCCGGATCGCGGCCAGGCCATCAGAAATTCCGCGCAAATCCGGCGGTCCAGCCGCCATCGACGGCGAGGACGTGGCCGGTCGTGTACGAGTTCTCCGGATCGACGAGGAAGAGGAGCGCCGAGGCGACCTCCTCCGGATCGGCGGCGCGGCCGAGCGGCGTGTGCGAAAGCAGGCGTTCGTCGCCCGGCTGCGCGGGTCCGACCGCCAGGGCGTTGATGCGGATTCCGCTAGTGCCGAATTCGAGCGCGAGGCTTCTGGTGAGCGCAAAGACCGCCGCCGCCGATGCGGAAGCCGCCCCCTCCCCGCGGACGGGGATCAGCCCGCGCGCCGAGTCGACGTTGACCATCCGCCCGCCCCTTGCCATCGCACCACCTGCCGAGCGGCACAGCGCTTCGGTCGTCGCGGCATCCGATCCCGCGGCGAAATGAACCAGGATATCGAGCCGACTCGCGCGCGCGCGTATCTCCGCGATCTCGCCTGCCTGGGCGGCGGTCACGACGGTTGCGCCATTGGCCGCCAGCGCAGAACGGCAGGCGTCGGCAAGCGGACCGCCTGCGCCCGCCACGACGGCGACAGAACCAGCAAGGTCGACCTCCATGCCTCCTCCCGTCATCCGACAAGCAGGGCTCGACTAACTTCATGCTATTATAATATCTGTGGTGCGGTCTACCGCCTACGCGACAAAACCGGTCCGCAAAGGACGAGGGGGAGGAAATGAGCCGAGCGTCCGCCGTTCAGCTGAAGAACGAGCCCGTCGCGCCGCCGCTCGACAACCAGACCCTGCTCGCCCTCTACGAGAAGATGGTGCTCTTGCGCCGCTTCGAGACGGCGGCGCAGATCGCCTGCCGGAAAGGCGAGACCCCCGGCTTTCTCCACCTCTATATCGGCGAGGAGGCGACGGCCGTCGGTGTCTGCGCCCATCTCAAGCCATCGGACTGGATCACTTCGACGCACCGCGGCCACGGCCATGCGCTCGCCAAGGGGATGTCGCCGCACGCACTGATGGCCGAACTGTTCGGCAAGGCCGACGGCTGCTGCGGCGGCCGCGGCGGGACGATGCATCTCTACGACCGCGGCATCGGGCTCTTCGGCACCAACGGCATCGTCGGCGCCGGGATCAGCCACGCCGCGGGCGTCGGCATGGGCGCGCGCCTCAGGAAATCCGGGCAGGTGGCGGTCTCCTTCTTCGGCGACGGGGCGGTCAACCACGGCGGCTTCCACGAGGCGCTCAATTTCGCCGCCGTGCAAAGGGCCGCCTGCGTGTTCGTCTGCGAGAACAACCTCTACGCGACCGCGACGCCGCTCCGCGACGTCACCCTCAATCCCGAGGTCGCGTCAAAGGCCGCCGCCTATGGCATCCCCGGCATCGCCGTCGACGGCAACGACGTGCTGGCCGTGTACGAGGCGATGCGCGTCGCGATCGAACGCGCCCGCGCCGGCGGCGGCCCGACGCTGATCGAGGCCAAGACCTACCGCACCGTCGGCCACCACGAGGGCGACCCGGTCGTCGGCAACTACCGGACCCAGGCGGAGATCGACGCCTGGGCGAAACGCGATCCGATCCGGACCTTCCGCGAGCGGCTGGTGGAAGAATACGCCGTCGCGACAGCCGCCGATCTGGACGCGATCGACGAGCGGGTCGAAAAGACGGTGCAGGACGCCCTAGGCTTTGCGCGCACGTCGCCCGAGCCCGATCCGGTCAACGTCCGCGCGCACGTCTTTGCCGAGCCGCTCAACCCTCCGGCGGCGCTCCGCCAGGCCGCGCCGGCGGCGACCCGGACGACGAGCTGGCTCGATGCGGTGCGCGACGGCATCGCCGAGGAAATGCGCCGCGACCCGTACATCATGTATTTCGGCGAGGGCACCGGCGAGCGGGGCGGCACCTTCGCCCATACCAAGGGCCTGTGGGCCGAATTCGGTGCGGCCCGCATGGTCGACACACCGATCTCAGAACAGGGCTTCACCGGCGCGGCGCTCGGCGCCTCCGCCACCGGCGCCCGCACCATCGCCGACCTGATGTTCGCCGACTTCATGTTCGAGGCAGCCGGGCAGATCATCCTGCAGGCCTCCAAGCTCCGCTACATGTCGAACGGGCAGATGAATGCGCCGATGGTGGTGCGCGTCGGCGCCGGGGCACTCCGCAGCGCCGGCCCGCATCACAGCGGCACCTACCACCCGATCTGGGCGCACGTGCCTGGCCTGATCGTGGCGCTGCCGGCGACGCCCGCCGATGCCAAAGGCCTGATGAAGACGGCGCTCCGCGCCTCCGACCCGGTGATCATGCTCGAAAGCAAGGCGCTGTTCGCGATGAAGGGCGAAGTGCCCGAGGGCGACCACCTGGTGCCGTTCGGTCTTGCCCGCATTGCCCGCGCAGGGGGGCACCTGACCATCGCCTCGGCCGGCCAGCTCGTCCACCGCGCCCTTGAAGCGGCCGAGATCCTGGCCGGCGAGGGCATCGAGTGCGAGGTAATCGACCTCCGCACCATCATGCCGCTCGACGTCGACACGGTTGCCGCGAGCGTCAGGAAGACGCACCGGCTTCTCGTCGTCGACGAGGCCTACGCCATGTGCGGCATTGGCGCTGAGCTTGGTCAGGCGATGAACGAGATCGCCTTCGACGAGCTCGACGCACCGGTCGCCCGCCTCCACACCGACGCCCTCCCCCACCCGCTCGCGCCCGCGCTGGAACGGAGCATGCTGGTCCTGACCGAACATGTCGTGGAAGCCGCGCGGAACCTCCTCGCCGGCAGGCCCCCGGTTCCCTCGCACTGGCGGAACATCACCGGCAGGACAGCGGCGGCGCCGGCGCCGGCGGCGAGCGCACCGAAGGCGCCGGTCGCGCCTGCGGCCCGACCTGCCGTTGTGGCGCAGCCCGCGGCGAGGCCGGCGGAGCCGATCGACGGCGAGGCGATCACCATGCCGTTCGGCGACCTCACCGTCAGCGAAGGCAAGGTCGTCCGCTGGGCGAAGAAGGTCGGCGATACGGTCAAGGCCGGCGAACTGGTCGCCGAGATCGAGACCGACAAGGCCGTGGTCGAGGTCGAGGCCCCCGTCGCCGGCGTGCTCACCCGGATCATCGAGCCGGAAGGCGTTGTCGTGAAGATGGGCGCGCCGATCGGCGTCGTCCGCCCCTGAACCAGGACAAGAGCGAATATGCGGATACTCTGTGCCAACTGGTACGGCTCGCACGAGGCTGACCTCGAGCGGCGCCTCTTCCCCGGAATCGAGTTCATGGTCGCCCGCGGCAGCGAAGGCCGACCGGTGCCGGCGCCGCCCGAGATGCGGAACGTTGCCGACGCGGTGATCAACTACTCCGCCGTAGCCGACCTCGCCGAGAAGCCCGACGCCTTCCCGAAGGCACGCATCCTCGTCCGCGCCGGCGTCGGTTACGACAATGCCGACCTGAAGGGCTGGGGCGCGCGCGGCGTGCCGGTCTGCAACGTGCCGGACTACGGCACCACCGAGGTCGCCGACCACGCCATCGCGGCGCTGCTGACGCTTCGCCGCGGCACCGCCACCTATGACGGCAACATCCGCAGCGGCGCGGTCGGCTGGAACTACCGCGCCGCCCCGCTGATCGCCCGGCTGAAGGGCGGCACCTTCGGAATTGTCGGGCTCGGACGGATCGGCCTCGCCGCCGCCCGCCGCGCCGCCGCCTTCGACATGAACGTGGTCTTCTACGACCCTTATCTGTCCAACGGCTTCGACCTCGCCACCGGCTTTCGCCGCGTGCTTTCGCTGACCGAGCTGATGGCGGAAAGCGACGCGGTCAGCATCCACGCGCCGCTCTCCACGGAAACGCGGGGGATGATCGGGCGAGACGCCCTCGCCGCGGCAAAGCCCGGTCTCGTCCTGATCAATACCGCGCGCGGGCCGATCGTCGACCTCGACGCGCTCGCCGATGCGCTCCATCAGCGCAGGATCGGCGGCGCCGCGCTCGACGTCCTGCCGAAGGAGCCGGCCGACGGAAACCACCGGCTCATTGCCGCCTGGCGGGCGCGCGAACCATGGATCGACGGGCGGCTCCTGCTTTCGCCGCACGCCGCCTTCTACAGTCCCTCGTCGCTGGAAGACCTGCGGCGGAAGGCCGTCGAAGTCGCGGTCGCCTATCTCGACGGCGGCCGGTTGACCAACTGCGTCAATCGCGAGTTCCTTGCCCCGCTGAAATAGGAGGGCCGGCTCAAATCGGGACCGGCTCGGGCGAACAGGCCCCTGGCTATCCTCGCGGCTCGTATCGCATCGCTATCGCCCCCGAGGCGAACTCCAGCCGGCTCACGAGCTGCAGGTCGATCTGCTTCGACAGCCCCGCGAACAACGTCGGCCCGTGGCCCGCGAGCCTCGGGTGCACCACGAACTCGTACGTATCGATCAGTCCAAGTTCCGCCAAGGCGAGTGGCAGCGTCACGCCGCCCACCAGCAGCCCTCTGCCCGGCTCCTGCTTCAGCCGCCGAACGGTTTCCCCGAGATCATCTCCGCGGATGAGCTCGGCGTTCCAGTCGACCCGGTCCAGGGTGTTTGAGACGACGTATTTCTTCGCCGCGTCGATCGTCTTGGCGAAGGGTTCCATCCAGTCGGCCATCCAGTCGGGCCTTTCTCCCGTCCGGGCCGGCGCCCGCCAGGCTGATTCCATCATTTCGTAAGTCACCCGGCCGAAGAGGAGTCCATCGGCCTCAGCAATGCCCTCGGCGGCGTGCCGATGCAGCTCTTCGTCGGCGACCATCGCGCGATGATCGCAGCAACCGTCCAGGGTAACGTTGACGGAATACCGAAGGGGTCGCATGGCGCAAGCGTATCACCGGTTCTCGTCGATGGCTTCCTCGACGTCATCGGCAATACCGCCACGGCAATTGGTCGACGGTGATCGTCTTTCGCAGCGCCGCTCCCCCTCACATCATGTATCCGGCGGTCCAGCCGCCGTCGATGGTGAGGCAGTGGCCGTTGACGTAGGAGCTTGCCGGCGAGGCAAGGAAGAGGACGCCCTGCGCGATCTCTTCCGGTTCGGCCGGCCGGCCGAGCGGCACGTGCTGCAGGAGTTCGGCCGTCCGCCCCTGGAACGAGCCGTCGCTGCCGTAGAAAAGCTTCCGCGTGATTTCGGTCAGCGTCGAGCCCGGCGCCACCGCGTTGACCAGAATCCCCTTCGGCGCCAGCTCCTGCGCCATCGCGCGGGTCAGGTGGATGATCCCGGCCTTGGCCGCGACGAAAGCGCTCTGCAGGCGGAGCGCGGCGATCCCGACGGTCGAAGCAATATTGACGATGCGCCCCGCACCCTGGCGGGCCATCTGTGAGGCGACGGCGCGGCTGACGAGATAGGTGCCGTCGAGGTCGATGCCGACGATCCGCCGCCATTCCTCCGGCGGGAACTCATCGATCGTGACGCGATGCGCGAGCGTATTGACCCCGGCATTGTTGACCAGAATGTCGATGTGGCCGAAAGCGGCGAGCGCGGCCTCGACCGCGCGATCGATCGCCGGCGCGTCGCGGATGTCGACCTCGGCCGCGATGGCGCGGGGCAGTTCCGCCGCGGCCCTGCCTGCGCCTTCGCCGTTGACGTCAACCACGGCGATCGCCGCGCCGTTCTTCGAGAGGAGGCGCGCCACCGCGAGCCCGATACCGCCCGCGGCGCCCGTGACGAAGGCGACCTTCCCGGAGAGATCCGCCTTCATTCCGCCCGGCCCCCGCTCCGCCGATTGCGACCTGCCGCCGTCGCTCCTGCCATTATGCTAGTATAAGCACCCAACGCGCGTCCTCCTCGCCAGCCATGTCCGATTCTGCCGCCAGTCTCGACCGCTTGCCATCCCGCCAGCTGCAGCGGGAGGATGGGCCGCTTTACCGCCAGCTCGCCTCGCTCCTCCGCGTGCCGATCATGGAAGGCACCTACCCGATCGGCATGCCCTTGCCGAAGGAGGCGGAGATCGCCGGGCGCTTCGGGATCAGCCTGATCACGGTACGGCAGGCGCTCCGCGACCTCGAATCGGACGGCCTCATCAAGAAGCGGCCGGCGAAGCCGGCGGTCGTGGCGGCGCGCGTTCCGGCGCCGAAACTGAGTTCGGCCTTCCGCAACTTCGCCGACATCGCCGCCTATACGCGCGACGCGCGCCTGCACATCGTGAGCTACCGCCGCGAGGCGCTCGGCGCTGCCGGGGCGCTCTTCGGCCTCGGCAGCGAGGAGATCGGCTATTGCCTGCGCGCCATCCTGATCGTCGCCGGCCGGAAGGAAGCCCAGATCACCACGCGCTTCCCGCCGGCCGTCGGCCGGCGGCTTAAGCGGAGCGCCTTCGACGATGTCCTGATTTTCCGCGCGGTCCAGCGCCATCTCGGCATCCGCCTCGAAGCAGCCCGCATCACCGTGCGCGCCGAAGTCGCTGACCGGGCGGTTGCCGCCGACCTCGACTACGCCAGCGGCGCGCCGATCCTTGCCATGGAAATGCTCTACCATTCGACGGACCGCCGGCCGATCGAGTTCACCATCGCCCGCCACCGCGGCGACGTTTTCAGCCTCGTTTACGACGCGCCCAACGACATCGCCTAGAAGGCGGCACTGGACGCGAGACGATTATAATAGCATGATAGCAGAAGCGGGAAATCGTTGACGCTCGGGCAGGCCTCATGGTACCGGTGTCATAAGGTGCGCGTGAGACCGGAAAACGCCGTTTTCCGCCACGACAACCAAGGATGCCCCAAGAGGCATCCGAGCTTGGGAGGAAGCAAAGGTGAGGAAATCCGCAGGCTATCTGCTGGCGGCCGGCTGCGTGGCCGCACTCGTCGCCGGCATGGCGCAGGGCGCCGTCGCCGCCGACAAGAAGTACACGATCTACCTGTCCAACAATTTCGTCGGCAATGACTGGCGTCAGCAGATGGAGCGCGTCGCCAAGGTCTCCGTCGAGAAGGGCCCGCTCGCCGGCCGCGTCGACCTCAAGATCGAGAACGTCGAGAACACCGTCCAGGCGCAGATCAACTCGCTCAACAACATCATCCGCTCGAAGCCGGATGCGATCCTCGTCGATGCCGGCTCCGACTCGGCGCTCAACCCGACCATCAAGAAGGCCTGCGACGCCGGCATCGTCGTCATCAGCTTCGACCAGGTCGTCACCGAGCCCTGCGCCTACGCCCTCGAATCCGACTGGAACCGCATCCCGGCGGTGCTCGCCGAATGGATGGCCAAGCAGCTGAACGGCAAGGGCAAGGTCTTCGTCGACCGCGGCCTCGCCGGTGCGCCGATCTCCAAGCAGCTTGAAGACGGCTACATGGCGGTGCTCAAGAAGTACCCGGGCATCGAGGTGATCGGGAACTACAACGGCCAGTATGCTCTCGGACCGGAGCAGGAAGGCGTCGCCAGCCTGCTTGCCGCCCACCCGCAGGTCGACGGCATCCTGACGCAAGGCTACGGCACCGGCGCGATGAAGGCCCTCCAGGACGCCGGCAAGCCGGTCGTTCCGGTGACCGCCTTCTCCTATAACGGCACGGCCGTCGCCTGCCTGCAGACGACCGGCGCGAAGTGCATCCTCGGCGCCAATCCCGCCTTCCTCTCCTCGGAAGCGATCAAGCTCGCGGTCGATATCCTCGACGGCAAGCCGAAGCCGAAGGATCGTCACGTTCTGGTCTATGCCGACTTCCTGACCACCGACCCGATCAAGTCCGAGCTCTACGACAACGCCACCATGCAGAAGCTCGAGGTCGGCAAGAACGCGTTCCCGGACGGTCCTCCGGGCCTCACTCTCCCGGTCACACCGGACTGGGTGCAGATCACGGCGCAGGAAGCCGCCGGCACATAACAATAATCGACGGACTTTCCCTGAAGGCGCCCCGTCGGTCTGGTACCGGTGGGGCGCCTTTGCTTTGTTAGCGGCAAGATGGACCTCATCGACGCCTCGGCGGTCTCGAAGCGTTACGGCGGCATCGCCGCGCTGAGCGCCGCCGAGTTTCATGCCAAGGCGGGCGAAGTTCACGCCCTCATCGGCGAGAACGGCGCCGGCAAGAGCACTTTCATCCAGATCCTCGCCGGCGCCGTGCGCGCCGATGCCGGGACCATCCTGCTCGCCGGCAAGCCCTACGCCGCCGCCAATCCCAGTGCCGCGCAGGCCGCCGGCATCTCCTCGGTCTTCCAGGAATTGTCGCTCATCCCCGACCTCACAGTCGAGGAGAACATCTGGTTCCGCCGCGAGCCGACGACGCCCTTCGGCACCGTCACCAGGCGGGCGATTCGGAAGCAGACGATCGACCTGTTTGAGCGCTACGCGATTCCGGCCGCGCGGCCGGACCAGGAGGTTCGCCGCCTCAACCTCGCCGAACGGCAGGTCATCGAGATTGCCAAGGCGCTCGCCCGCGACCCGCGGGTGCTCATCCTCGACGAGGCGACTTCGTCGCTGGCGCCGCGCGAGACCGAGTGGCTGCTCGCGCTCTCCCAGAAGCTCGCCGCCGCTGGCAAGCTGGTCATCTACATTTCCCACCGCCTTCAGGAAGTGCGCGCGGTTGCGAGCCGCATCACCATCTTCCGGAACGGCGCCACCGTCGCCGCGCATGACATGAACGCCGTCGGCGACGACCAGATCATCTCCGAGATGCTCGGCCGCCGGCTCGACCGGCTTTTTCCGGAACGGAAACCGACGGCAACCGACCGGATCGCGCTCCGCATCCGCGGCGTCAGCGCCGGACAGCGCGTTCGCGATATCGATCTCGACCTTAGGGAAGGCGAAGTGCTCGGCGTCGGCGGGCTGCAAGGGCACGGCCAGCGCGAGCTGTTCCAGGCGCTGTTCGGCATCGGCAAGGCGAAGGGCTCGATCGAACTGTGGGGCAGGCAGGTGAGCGCCCGCGGCCCGCAATATTCGCTGACCGGCCGCGAGGGCATCGCACTCGTTCCCGAGGATCGCCGCGGCCAGGGACTGCTGCTGGCCAAGAGCGTCCGCGAAAACCTGACGCTTGCCGTCATCCCGCGCTTTTCCCGCCTCGGCATCCTCAGCCGCCGCCGCGAGAAGGCATTGGTCGACGAGATGATCGAGTTTCTGCGCATCAAGGCGAAGAACCCCGACCAGCCGGCCGGGACGCTCTCGGGCGGCAACCAGCAGAAGGTCATCTTCGGCAAGATGCTCCTGACCGAAGCGCGCGTCCTTCTCCTCTACGATCCGACGCGGGGCGTCGACGTCGGCACCAAGGGCGAAATCTTCACGCTGATGCGCGACCTCGCCGCACGCGGCTATGCGATCCTTTTCTATTCGAGCGACCTGCCGGAACTGGTCCACGTTGCCGACCGCGTCGCGGTGATGCGGAACGGAACCGTCGCCGGCGTCCTCGAAGGAGCCGCGATCTCGGAGGACAACATCCTCAAGGCGGCGATGTTCGAACCGCGGGCGGCCGCGTCATGAGCGCCGGCGCTGAACCGGTTGCGTCGGCTTTTGCTCCCGGCGGCGCCCGGCGCGACTGGCAGACGAAGCTGGTCGATCGCGGGCCCTTCCTCGTCGCCTGCGTGATGCTGGCGGCGCTGGTCGCGATTTACGGATCGCTGCGGGAAGGCGTCTTCACGCTGGAAGAGCTGAACATCGACACGGCGGCCGCACTGACGTTGCTGCTCGCCGCGACCGGGCAGACCATCGTGCTGCTCCGCGGCGGCATCGATCTTTCGATCGGCGGCATGATCTCCTTCGGCACCGTCATCGCGGCTACCCAGTTCGGCGACTTCGGCCAGACGGCCGGCTGGATCGTCGCCATCCTCGCGATCGGGCTGGGGGTCGGCGCGGTCAACGGTCTGCTCATTTCCATCCTCCGGCTCCAGCCCTTCCTGGTGACGCTCGCCACCTGGTCGATCCTCTCCGGCGCCGCGCTTCTCATCCTGCCCACCGACGGCGGGCAATTGCCCGAAGCCTGGATGTCGGGCGGTAACGCAACGATCCTCGGACTTTCGACCTCCGTCTGGATCCTGATAGTCCTCCTCGTCTTCTGGGCCTGGTTTCGCAGCACCCGGCTCGGCATCACCATCCGGGCGACCGGCTCGAACGAGAAATCCGCCTTTCTGTCGGGCGTGTCGTTGACGTTCATCAACGTCGCCACCTACGGCCTGTCCGGCCTCTTTGCCGCCCTCGCCTCGCTTTACCTGACGACGCAGACCGGCGCCGGCTCGCCGACCATCGGCAAGGACTACATCCTGCCCTCGGTCGCCGCGGCGGTGATCGGCGGGATCAGCCTGTTCGGAGGCCGCGGCGGACTGGTCGGGACGGTGATCGGCGCGTTCATCCTCACCATCATCGGCAACCTCGTCTTCGTCCTGTCGGTGTCGAGCTACTGGCAGCCGATCGTCTCCGGGGTCATCCTGCTCATTGCGGTTCTGGCAAGCTCGCTTGCCGAGCGCTCGGCTAGGCGGAGCCTCACGTGATCCCGTTCGTCTCCCGCAACCGCGCGATCATCCTCGCCTATCTCGGGATGATCGTTCTCCTCTTCCTCACCAGCTTCTTCTCGCCCGGCTTCCTCGCCGGGACCCACATCCGCACCCTCTCGGTGCTGGCGGCGTTCATCGGCATCGTCGCCCTCGGCCAGACCTTCGTCATCATCGGCGGCGGCATCGACCTTTCGGTGCCGTGGGTCCTGAACTGCGCCGCGATCCTGATGACGCTGATGGCGAAGGGCCAGAACGGACCGCTCCTCGAGGCCATTCCGCTGATCCTCGCCGCCGGAGCCGCGGTCGGCGCGCTCAACGGCGCCGGCATCGCGCTCTTCGGTGTGCCGCCGATCATCATGACGCTGGCGGTCAACGTCATCCTGCAGGGCGCGATCCTGGTCTACACCGGCGGCACGCCGCAGGCGGTGGCGCCGCCGCTGATCCAGTTCCTCGCGGTCGGTCGGATCGGTCCGCTGCCGGTCGTGGCGATCCTCTGGATCGCGCTTGCCGCCGCGGCATCGTTCCTTCTGTCGCGCACTTCCTTCGGCCGGCGGCTCTACGCGGTCGGCAGCAGCGCCACGGTCGCCGAATTCTCCGGCGTGCCGATCGTGCGCACCACCGTGCTTGCCTACACGCTCAGCGGCTTCACCGCCGCGCTCGCAGGGATGCTGCTTACCGGTTACACGGCGCAGGCCTATCTCGGTATGGGCGACCCGTACCTGTTCACGTCGATCGCAGCGGTAGCCATCGGCGGCGCCTCGATCCTCGGCGGCAGCGGCCACTATATCGGCACGATCGCCGGCGCCTTCGTGCTCACCATCCTCACCGGCCTCCTGCCGGCGCTAAACCTCTCCAACGGCGCGCTGCTCATCGTCTACGGTGTCGTTATCCTCATCACCGTGTCGCTGGCGAGCGAGGCCTTCTCCGACCTCGCCGCCGCGATTCGCGGCGGCTTCCGCCGTCAATCCGCTCCCGACACAGCAAGGGTCGAATCGCCATGATCGAGGTCGAATGCGTCGTCGACGCCAAGGCCGAACTCGGCGAGGCCACCTACTGGGATCCGGCCGAGGGCGTGCTCTGGTGGATCGACATCTACGGGCCGACCATTCACCGCTACGACCCCGCTACCGGCACCGACCGGACCTGGCAGGCGCCCGAATATCTCGGGACCATTTCGCTCCGGAAGAAGGGCGGCCTCGTCGTCTCGATGAGGAGCGGCTTCTATTTCTTCGATCCGAAGACGGGCAAGTTTACGCCGATCGTCGACCCGGAGAGCGAGATCGCCGACTCGCGCTTCAATGACGGAAAGACCGACCGGCAGGGCCGCTTCTGGTCGGGCAGCATGTGGGAGGCGCCGGGCAAGAAGCCGGAGAAGATCGGCGCGCTCTGGCGCCTGGATGCCGACCTCTCCGTCCACAAGGTTATCCACCACGTCGGCTGCTCGAACGGCCTCGCCTGGAGCCCCGACGACAAGACGCTCTACTTCACCGACAGCCACACCAACTTCGTCTGGGCCTATGACTTCGACGCGAGGACCGGCGAGGTCGCCAACCGGCGGACCTTTATCGATTTCACGAGCGAGGGCTATATCGTCGACGGCTGCACGGTGGATGCCGAGGGCAATTACTGGCTGACCGTCCCCTTCAAGGGGAAGGTCCTGGGCTATGACGCAAAGGGAAAGCTGATCCGGACGGTCGAGCTGCCCTTCGACCTGCCGACCTGCTGCGAATTCGGCGGGCCCGGCCTTGACGTGCTCTACGTCACCTCGGCGCTTTACTCCCGTGCGCCGCGCGACATGAAGGGCCAGACCAAGCCGGGCGGGCTCTTCGCCATTCACGGACTTGGCGTCAAAGGCGTGCCGCTGGTGCCGTTCGCAGGTTGATTGCATCACTGCATCTGATGCGCTAGCATCAGATGCATGCGCACCACTCTCGATATTGACGACGATGTGCTCGACGCAGCCAAGGAGTTGGCGCGGACGCAAGGAAAACCTGCTGGCAAGGTGATTTCGGACCTCGTTCGCAAGTCGCTGACGGGCTCACCCGAGGCAATGGGTGATGAGCCGGCTGGCGCGACCCTTCGGGATGGATGGTACGTCATCCCGCGACGAGGCGGCATTGTCACGTCGGAGATGGTCGCGGAGCTGCTTGAAAGGGCTGACCTCGACGACGCTCAGTCGGATGACTAGCCCGTGCGTTGCCTGCTCGATGTCAACGTGCTTCTCGCACTCTTCGACGCCGGACATACGCTTCATTCGCGCGCACACCAATGGTGGGCTTCGGATCCGGGCCGCGATTGGGCAACGTGCCCGATAACGCAAAACGGATTCCTGCGCGTGATCTCGAATCCGGCGTATCCCAGTCATCTACCATTGACAGACGCGCGATCGCTATTGAGAGCGCAGATCACGCGTGGCGGACACGCGTTCTGGCCCGACGATCTCTCGGTACTTGACGAGACGGTTTTCGATCATCGCCAGTTGCTTCGGCCGCGGCAGATCACCGATGTCTACTTGCTTGGTCTTGCCAGGAAGAACGGCGGACAACTGGTGACGCTCGACCGCCGCATCAGACATGCGCCGGTCCTCGGAGCGACCGCGGACAATCTCGTCCTGCTTTGACGGCCCCTAGACCCTTGTCACCCGCACCGTCGCATCGGGGCGCGCCAACACCTCGGGCTTCAGCTTGACCCCGAGTCCGGGGCCGTCGAGCGGGAAAACGCGGCCGTTCTCGACCCGCGGGATGTTGTCGGCGACCTCGGTGTACCAGCCGCTGTAATAGGCGCGGACGCATTCCTGCCAATTGGCGTTGGGGAGCGTCGCGGACAGCGCGCAGCTTGCCGCATAGACGATCGGGCCCGTGCAGTCGTGGAGGGTCACCGGCAGCTCGTTCGCTTCCGCGAGGTTGGCGATCTTGCGCGCCTCGCTGATCCCGCCGCACCAGGCGAGGTCGATCATGATCACCGACGCCGCACGCTTGTCGATGAGCTGCCTGAATGTCTGGCGGGTCGCCAGGCGCTCGCTCGCCGCGATCGGGATCGACGTGTGGCGGGCAAGCTCCGCCATGGCGTCAAGCTCGTTGAAGCGGATCGGCTCCTCCAGCCAGGCCACGTCATAAGGCTTCAGCGCCTCTGCGATGCGGAGCGCCGGCGGCAGCGTCCAGAGCCCGTGCAGCTCGACCATGATCTCCATCCGGTTGCCGACCGCGTCGCGGATCCTCTGGAAGGGCTCGAGCGCCTTTTCGAGGTCGACGGCGCTGATCCGCGTGCCGTAGGACGCTTCTGCCGCGACATCGAACGGCCAGATTTTCATCGCGGTGATGCCTTCGGAGAGAAGGCTCTTCGCCAGTTTGTCCGCGTTGAAGCGCCAGGCAAGGAGGTCCTCATACGGACCCTCCGAGGCGTCCTTGGCCTTGAGGTTCCAGTCCTCGGTCCGCTCGAAGAGCGCGTTCCGCTTGGTCGCCCGGATATGCCCGTAGCCGGCGCAGGTATTGTAGACCGGCACGGCCTCGTGCGTCCGGCCGCCAAGGAGCCGCCACAGCGGCTCGCCAAGCGACTGCCCGTAGATGTCCCAGAGCGCGATGTTGATCGCGGAGTTGCCGCGCATCTCGGCCCCGGAATCGCGCGCCCCGACATAGACGCTGCCGAGACGCCGGTCGTGCAGCTCGATGTCGCGCGGATCCTTGCCGAGGAGGTAGCTCGCGGCATTGGCGTGGATATAGGCGGCGACCGGCGCCGGCGCCCAGAACGTCTCGCCAGTGCCGACGATTCCGGTGTCGGTGTGCAGCCTGAGCCAGAAGAGAAACGGGAACTCTGCGAGTTCGATGGTTTCGACCGCGGTGATCCTCATCTGGCGTCTCCTCCCGGCCGATTGTGGTAACGGTATCATCCGGAATTGCAAGTCCGGCCGCGGACAGGTTTTGCCTCCCCGCAGCCCCTATGCTTTACGATTGTCGCCATGGACCAGCCAACCCGCCGGACACGCAGGCGCGAGAAAGCGAGGCTCGGCATGCGCGAGATCGCCTCGCGTGTCGGCGTCTCGCCGATCACGGTCTCGCGGGCGCTGAAGGACCCGGGCAAGGTCTCGCCGACCACGCGTCAGCGCATCCTCGACGTCATTGCCGAGGCAGGGTTCATCCCGAACCAGCTGGCATCCAGCATGCGCGGCGCGGGCCGCATGATCGGCACCATGGTGCCGCCGCTGATCAACTCGGGGATCGCCGAGCAGGTCCAGGGAATGTCCGACGAGACCCATGAGAGCGGCTATCAGCTGCTCCTCATGCAGGGCGATTTCGCCGCCGAAGCCGAGGAAGAGGCGATCCGCACGCTCCTCGGCTGGCGGCCGGCCGGACTGATCCTCCAGGCCTTCGTCCAGGGCAACAGCGCCCGAGCGCTGCTTGCCGACAGCGGCATTCCGGTGGTCGAGATCAGCGAGATCCGCGGCAAGAAGCCGATCGACATGGCGGTTGGCGTCTCGAACTTCGAGACTGCCTACGCCATGACCACGCACCTTGCGGCGAAGGGCTACCGCAAGATCGCCTTCGTCTCGACGCCGATCCACGGCAATGACCGCCTGCAGCAGCGGCGCATCGGCTACCGCCAGGCGATGACCGACCTCGGCCTCAACTACAATCCCGACCTCGAGGTCGAGGTGCCGATCACGCCGCAGGGCGGCGGCGAAGCGCTCCGCATCCTCACAGCGCGCGACCCGAAGGTTCAGGTGATCTTCTGCTCGAGCGACACGCTCGCCATCGGCGCGGTGCAGGAATGCCACCGCCTCGGCTGGAAGATCCCCGACC
>DASRGK010000015.1:0-8709 GCA_035651055.1 Bauldia sp. | reverse complement strand
CTGCCCGAAGCAGACCCCGGATCGTCACCGGGTCCCGGCCCGATCGTCTGGGCCGGGCTCGCTCCGCAAACTGGTCGCCACCGGTTGGCGCCCCTTCCCGAGCGAGGACCGGAGCATTGTCACCGAGGTTCAGTGAGCGGGGATAAGTATTTTGTTGTCCCCAGTCGCGCCCGCCACCGCCGGAGAATGGTCACGATCCCACCCGCTAACGTCATGCCCGGGCTTGACCCGGGCATCCACGCGAACACGGCGTGGCGGAAAAGACGTGGATGGCCGGGACGAGCCCGGCCATGACGTGTGGGGTAAGGGCGTGCGTACACGGCGCACCGGCCTGACGAGCCTCGACGGCGAGGGAAGGCCGGCCCCGTCGCTCCGGGGCCCGCGGCTCTCTCCACCGCGGAGCCAAGCACCTACGTCATGCCGGTGGGCCTTTGGCCCTCGGGCTCGACCCGAGGGCTGACCAGGGCATCCATGCGAACACCAACGCCGAACAAGACGTGGATGGCCGGGACGAGCCCGGCCATGACGTGCTTGGGGTGGCGTGACCGGGGCGCGGTAGGGTGGGCGAAGCGAAGCGGGCCCACCGTTTCATGCCGCCCGCCGTGCGTCGAGGAAGACGGTGGGCCCGTCGCTTGCCCGCCTTGGCCCACACTACAGCCTTCACGTCCTTCCGGAACGCGTGCCAGGCGTCGTTTGGGGCGGCTTGGGCTGCCCGGGATCGTCGTGACGGCGACGGCAAGCGCGAATGTCGATTTCAGCATCGTCCGTTCCCGTCTCTCTGGCCTTTGTTTCGCCGCCCGATTGCGCCAGTATCGGCGCCGATCCGTCCCCGGGAGAAAAGCCCCTTGCGCGCTGTCCTGTTCCTAGCCCTCGCTCCCCTCCTCTTCGCCGCGCCGGCTTCGGCCGAGACCACCTTCACCATCCCCGACACCGTCACCTTCGACGGCAAGGAGGCGATAGAGCAGGACATTGCCGCCCGCCTCCAGGGCACGATTGCCAACGGCATGCTCACGGTCGAGCCGAACGATCCCGCCGGCGGGCAGAAGGTCGCCTATACGCGGAGCGGCGGGCCGGTGGTCGTCTCGGCCGATGTCGGCGGGACCTTCGGGCCGCGGCCCGACGACGATTCGCTCCTTTCCGGCCCCGGCGTCGTCATCGGCCACAACGACGACACGCAGAGCTACTACCTCTTCATCCTCACCCGCGACGGCTATGCGGTCCGGAGCGTCGTCAACGGCAGCTTCGCGCAGGCGCTCTCCGGCTCGCTCCCGGACGGGGTCGCGGCCGGCGCGGTGGTCCGGCTCTCCGCGCTCGACAAGGGCAAGGACGGCGCCGAGTTCTTCATCAACGGGCAGTCGGTCGGCGCCATCGCCGACAGCGGCGTCGACGGCACCGGCGCCGGGCTGATCCACCTCGGCTCGGGGAAGTTCACCTTCGACAATTTCGTCATCCGGGTCGACGGCAAGGTGCCCGCGGGCGGGCCGGAATCCGCCAACGTGCAGGCCGACAATCCGCCTTCCCCGCCCTCGCCCACCTCGCAGGTCGAGACGCCGGCCCCGCCCCGCACCGCGCCGCCGCCGCCCGCCCCGCCGCCTTTGCCGTCGCCGCCGCAGGCGCAATATTTCATCGGCGAGAACGGAAAGCCGGTCGGGCCGCTCAATATCGCCGAACTGGGCGCGCGGATCGGCAAGGGCACCTTCACCGCGGCGACCCTCGTCTGGAAGGAGGGGATGGCCGACTGGCAGCCGGCCAATACGCTCCCCGAACTGAAGCTCCTCTTCGAGATGGCGAAGCCGTAGCCGTCGCCGCGTCCTGCCCCGGAAGAACTAGACCCAGCCGGCCAGTTCCCGCCGCACCAGCGTTTCGAGCATGTCGATTCCGACCGCCGAATCGTTGAGGCAGGGAAGCGCGGCATAACTTTCCCCGCCATTCGCGCGGAAGGTCTCGGCGCCGCGGATCGCGATCTCCTCCAGGGTCTCGAGGCAGTCGGCCGCGAAGCCGGGCGTCACCACCGCCAGGCGCCGGATGCCCTTCCGCGCGAGCTCGGCGAGGGTCACGTCGGTGTAGGGCTGCAGCCATTCCGCCGGCCCGAAACGCGACTGGAAGGTGAGGAGGAGCCGTTCCTCCGGCCAGCCCAGCCGCTCGCGGAGAAGCCGCACCGTCTTGTGGCAATGGCAGTAGTACGGATCGCCCTTGTCGAGGTTGACGCGCGGCAGCCCGTGGAACGAGGCGAGCACGATCTCGGGCTCGAAATCGAGCCCGGCCAGGTCGGCCTCGATCTTTGCCGTCAGCGCCGCGATGTGCGCCGGATCGTCGTAATAGGGGGGCAGCGTGCGCACCGCCGGCTGCCAGCGCCATGACGCCAGCGCGGCGAAGGCCGCGTCGTTGGCGGTCGCCGTCGTCGCGGCGCTGTATTGCGGATAGAGCGGGGCAAGGAGGATGCGCCCGGCGCCCTGCTCCTTGAGCGCACGCAGCCGGTTGGCGATCGCGGGCTTCCCGTAGCGCATGGCCCAGTCGACGATGACGCCCGCGCCGGCAAGCCGCGCCGCCAGCGCCGCCGCCTGCGACCGCGTGACGGTGACGAGCGGGCCTTCGTTCCGCTCATGGTTCCAGATCTTCTCGTAGGCCTCGCCCGAGCGGCGCGGGCGCGTGGTGAGGATCACGCCGTTGAGGATCAGCCACCAGAGCGGCGGCCACGTCTCGATCACGCGGCGGTCGGAGAGGAACTGCTTCAGGTAGCGCCGCACCGGCCAGTAGCCGGTGCCGTCGGGCGAGCCGAGATTGACGAGAAGGACGCCCACCCTCTCCGCCGCAATCCGCGGATGGCCGGCCGGCCGGGGGGAAGCGGCCGCGGCATCGCCGCCCGGTGCAAGGGTCGGAGCCACGGCCGGCTACTCGGCAGCGAGCGCGATACCGGCGCTGCCGGCAAGCAGCGCCTCGCGGTGCGCCGCCGCTTCCGGCGCCACCCGCGCCAGCGCCGCCTCGCGCACATGCCCGTAGCCGCGGACCTTCTCCGGGTACTGGGCGAGCGCCAGCGCTTCGGCCTGATTGCCCGGATTGAGGTGCCTGACGATCGTCTCCACGGCGTCTTCGTAGTCGGCAAGCAGGCGGCGCTCAAGCCGCCGCTCCGGCGAATAGCGGAACGGGTCGAGGATGGTTCCGCGCACGCGCCGCACCCGCGCGAGAAACCGGAAAAGCCGCATCGTGCCGTTGCGGTAGGACGATTTCCGGAGATGCCCGGTCCGCGCGTCGCGCTCGGCAAAAACCGGCGGGGCGAGATGAAATTCCAGGCTCTGCCAGCCGGCGAAGTCGCGCCGCAGCTGTTCGAGGAAAGTCCCGTCACTGTAGAGGCGGGCCACTTCGTACTCGTCCTTGATCGCCATCAGCTTGAAGAGGTTCCGCGCCACCGCCTCGCTGAGATCGTGGCGCCCGGGCATTGCCCGCTCTTCGGCGAGCCTGACCGCCGCGACGGCGCCGGCATAGCGCTCCGCATAGGCGGCATCCTGGTAGGCGGTGAGGAACGCTTTCCGCCGCGCAACCAGGTCGTCGAGCGGCCGGTGCGTCGCGCCGGCGGCGGGCGTCACCAGCCGGGCGACTGCCGCGGGATCGGCCGCGGCGCGCCGGCCGAGCCGGAAGGCCGCCTTGTTCATGGCGACGTCGACGGCATTCAGTTCAATGGCGCGCTCGATCGCCTCCGCCGAGAGCGGGATCGCGCCCGACTGCCAGGCGTATCCGAGAAGCAGGACGTTCGCGCCGATCGTGTCGCCGAGAAGCGCGGCGGCGAGGCGGGTCGCCTCGACCGCCCGCGCGCGCTCGACGCCGGCCCGCTGCTCGACCGCCTGCAGCATGCGGCGCACCGGCAGCGACATGTCGGGATCGCGTGTGAAGTCCCCGGTCGGCGTCTCGTGCGAATTGAGGAAGACCCAGGTGCGGCCGGGATCGATCGCGGCGAGCGACCTGGCCGAGCTTGCCGCGACCAGGTCGGCGGAGATGATCGCGTCGGCGTCCGCCGCCGAGACGCGGATCGCCTTGATGTCGCCGGGCGCCGGCGCCAGGCGGACGTGGCTCGTCACCGCACCGCCCTTCTGCGCGAGCCCGGCCATGTCGATCACCGCAGCGGCCTTGCCCTCGATGTGCGCCGCCATGGCAAGGAGCGCGCCGATGGTGACGACGCCGGTCCCGCCGATCCCGGAAACGAGGATGCCGTAATTGGCCGTGAGCGGCCTGACCTTCGGCTCGGGCAGCGGGATGCCCTCGAAGGCAGGCAGGCCGGGCTTGCGGAGCACGGCCCCGTGGACGGTGACGAAGCTCGGGCAGAAGCCCTTCAGACAGGAGAAATCCTTGTTGCAGGAGGACTGGTCGATCGCGCGCTTCCGCCCGAACTCGGTCTCGACCGGGACGATCGACACGCAGTTCGACTTCTCGCCGCAATCGCCGCAGCCCTCGCAGACCAGTTCGTTGATCACCACCCGCCGGTCGGGATCGGGATGGAGGCCGCGCTTGCGGCGGCGGCGCTTCTCGGCCGCGCAGGTCTGGTCGTAGATGATGACGGAAAGCCCGCCCACCCGCGCCATCTCGTCCTGCACCGCGTCGAGCTCGTCGCGGTGGACGACGCTCACGCCAAACGGCCAGACCGTGCCGGAGGGATAGTCCTGCGGCGCTTCCGACAGGATGACGACGCGCCCGGCGCCCTCGGCGATCACCTGCGCCGCGACCCGCGGCACGTTGAGGCCGCCATCCATCGGCTGCCCGCCGGTCATCGCCACGGCATCGTTGAAGAGGATCTTGTAGGTGATGTTCACCCCGGCCGCCGCAGCCGCCCGGATCGCCAGAATCCCCGAATGATTGTAGGTGCCGTCGCCGATGTTCTGGAAGACATGGCCGCGCTTCGAGAACGGCGCCTCGCCGACCCAGTTGGCGCCCTCCCCGCCCATCTGCGTGTAGCCTTCCGTGTGGCGGTCCATCGACTGGGCCATGTAATGGCAGCCGATGCCGGCATAGGCGCGCGATCCTTCCGGGACGACGGTCGACGTGTTGTGCGGGCACCCGGGGCAGAAATACGGCGCGCGTTCGACGATGTCGCGGGTCGTTTCGAGGAACTCCTCGGCCTTGCGGAGCGCGGCCAGCCGTTGCCCGAGCTTCTCGTCCGGCGCGAAGGCGAAAATGCGCTGGCCGAGCACGATCGCAATCCGGTTGGCGTCGAGCGCTCCGGCCGAGGGCAGCAGCCATGCGCCGGCCTCGTCGTGCTTGCCGACCACCTGGGGCGCGTTGGCGATCCCGTAGAGGATTTCCTTCAGCTGCCCCTCGACGAGGCCGCGTTTCTCCTCGACCACCACGATCTTGGCGAGCCCGTCCGCGAAGCGGCGGATCACGTTCGGCTCGAGCGGCCATGTGCAGGCGAGCTTGAGGAGGCGGATGCCGAGGTTGGCGGCCCTGACCTCGTCGATGCCGAGCGCGTCGAGCGCCTGGCGGACATCGAGGTAGCTCTTGCCGGCCGTCACGATGCCGATCTTCGGCGCGGGCCCGCCGGCCAGCATCATCCGGTCGGGCGCGTTGACGCGGATGAACGCGAGCGCCGCCGGAAGCTTGTGCTCGTGGAGCCGGGCCTCCTGCCGGAGCGGATGGTCGTGCGGACGGATGTTGAGGCCGCCCGGCGGCATGCGCACGTTCCCCGGCACCATGGTCGCGACCCGGTCGATGGCGCCGTCGACGACGGCGGTCGACTCGATCGCGTCCTTGACGCATTTGAGCCCGACCCAGAGGCCGGCGAAGCGCGACATCGCCAGGCCGAAGAGTCCGTAGTCGAGCACCTCCTGGACGTCGGCCGGCGCGAGGACGGGGATCATCGCATCGACGAAGGCGAACTCGGACTGGTGCGCCGTGGTCGAGGACTCGCAGGTATGGTCGTCGCCCATCAGGGCGAGCACGCCGCCCCACGGCGAGGTGCCGGCGAGATTGGCGTGCTTCAGCGCGTCGCCTGCCCGGTCGACGCCGGGCCCCTTGCCGTACCAGATGCCGAAGACGCCGTCATACCTGCCCTCGCCCCGCATCTCGGCCTGCTGGGCGCCCCACATCGCGGTCGCGGCGAGCTCTTCGTTGATGGCCGGCTGGAAGAGGATGCCGGCGGGCTTCAGGAATTTCTCAGCGCGCCAGAATTGCTGGTCGAGCGCGCCGAGCGGCGAGCCCCGGTAGCCGGTGACGTAGCCGGCGGTGTTCTTTCCCATGCGGCGGTCGCGCGCCGCCTGCATAAGCGCCAGCCGGACCACCGCCTGCGTGCCGTTGAGAAGAATTCGGCGGCAGCGCAGGTCGTATTTGTCCTCGAGCGAGACCGGCGCGAGTCGCATCGGACTTCCCAGAGAATTCACCGGCATCAGCCTTCCATCGCCGCCGATCCGACGCGAATCCGGCCCCTGTCGGCAACGATCCTAGCGCATTCGGACCCGGTCAGCCGCGTCCCATCGTCAGGTAGATGTAGCTGTCGAACGGGTACTCACAAACCCCGAACCACGGCAGAATGCGCCGCCGGAACGTATTCATATGGTCGTAGATCGCCGCGAATGTCGGGTTTTCGGCGCTGATCTCGCGGTAGGTTTCGCGTGCCGCCTGATAGGCTGCATCGAGGATGTCGCGGGTGAACGGCCTCACCTGAACGCCCTGATCGACCAGCCGCTTGTAGGCGATGGCATTCGCCGAGTCGTACTTGCTCAGCATCCAGCCATTGGTTTCGGCCGCAGCCGCGGTGACGATCGCCTTGTAGGCCGCAGGAAGCTCCGCCCATTTCGCGGCGTTGATGAAGTAGTGGATGCCGCCCGCGCCTTCCCAGAAACCCGGGTAGTAGTAGAACGCGGCCGCCTTGGCGAAGCCGAGCTTCTCGTCGTCGTAGGGCCCGACCCACTCCGCCGCATCGATCTCGCCGGCAGCGAGCGCCCGCACCGCGTCCGAAGCCGGAACCTGGCGCGTATCGACGCCGAGCTTCTTCATGACCATTCCGGCGAGCCCGCTGATCCGCATGCGCAGGCCTTTCAGATCATCGACGGACAGGATTTCATTGCGGAACCAGCCGCCCATCTGCGCGCCGGAATTGCCGCCGAGCAGCCCGTAGATGCCGTACTTGCCGTAGAACGCGTTGAGCAGTTCGTTGCCGCCTCCCTGCATCATCCAGGCGTTGAAATGGCGGGCGTTGAACCCGAAAGGAATCGCCGTGCCGAACGCGAAAACCGGATCCTTGGCCACGAAATAGTAGCTGGCCGTCTGGCACATCTCGATCGCGCCCTCGGATGTGGCATCGAAAATCTCCGGCCCCGGGACGAACTGGTCGGGGCCGGCAGGAACGAGGTCGATCCGGAAATTCCCGTCCGAGGCTGCCAGTACGCGGGCTGCGAACAGTTCGGCGGCGCCGAACAGCGTATCGAGCGAGCGGTCGAAGGACGACTGACAGCGCCAGCGGATGGCGGGCGACGATTGCGCGATTGCGGGTGCCCCGACCAAACTCGCCGGCACGGCAAGGCCTGCGGTCTTGACGAATGCACGCCGATCCACTGGCGGTCCTCCCTCGACCTTCTCGGCCGTCCGGAGCCGACTCTAGCACGCCGCGCCGCATGGAACCGCGCCCTTCATGCAGCTCTTCGCGAGCCCGGTCTTTTGCGGTAAAAGCGCGCCATGCCGAACCGCTCCGACCCGCCGCTGATCCTCGTTGCCGCCGACTACAAGGAGGTCGACAATTATCGCTGGCATGCCGCCGCCGATACGTATCTCAAGGCAATCGTCATCGGAATCGGCGGAATCCCGGTCATTCTGCCGTCCCTCGGCAAGATGATCGACATCGAGGCAGTGCTGGACCGGGTCGACGGGGTCCTGCTGCCGGGGAGCCGCTCGAACGTCCACCCCAATCAATACGGCCGGCCCGCCACCCCGGAATCGGAGCCCTATGACACGCGCCGCGACGAGACCACCCTGCCCCTGATCCGGGCGACGATCGCGCGCGGCATGCCGCTTTTCGCGATCTGCCGGGGCATGCAGGAACTGAACGTGGCGCTCGGTGGAACGCTGGTCGCCGAGGTCCACAAGGTCGCCGGCAGGGACGTCCACTTCGCGCCGGGCGACTGGGCGCCCGATGCGCGGTTCGAGATTCGCCAGGACGTAGCGGTGAAGGCGGGCGGGACGCTTGCCGGGGTGCTCGGCACCGGCACGGTCCGGGTGAATACCCTGCATCGCCAGGCGATCGACGAACTCGCGCCGGGTCTTGCCGTCGAGGCGGTGGCGCCGGACGGCACGATCGAGGCGGTCCGCGTCGCCAATGCGACGGGATTTGCCATCGGCGTGCAATGGCACCCGGAATATTGGGTGGAGAGCGACGAGCCCTCCTCGAAACTCTTCGCGGCGTTCGGGCGGGCGGTCAGGAACTATGTCGCGCAGCGCAATGCGACCCTAACGGCTGCGGAATAAAGCGCGGGCCTAGCCCGGCAATCCGCCGGCGGCGTAGAGCGAGCCGCCGAGGAGGACAGCCCCAAACAGGAGGACCGCCGCGGCGCCGGCGATTTCAACGCTCCGGGCGAGCCCCATGACGAACTGCGAGCCGCCCCTCACCGCGAAGCGAAAGACCAGCGATCTCATGCCGATAGCGGCGGCAGCCAATGTCGCCACCGTGACCCCGGTGCCGAGCGCCATGACCAGGGTCGCGATCATTCCGGCGGCGAAAAAGCCCTGGGA
>DASRGK010000014.1:0-5458 GCA_035651055.1 Bauldia sp. | reverse complement strand
TCGAACACCACGTCGACGCCCTTCTTGTTGGTGAGCTTGCGCGTGATCGTCTCGAACCGCTCTTTGCGGTAGTTGATGACGTGGTCGGCGCCGAGCGCCCTGGCTTTCTCGACCTTGTCGGCGGAGCCGACCGTGGTGATGACGGTGGCCCCGATCGCCTTCGACAGCTGGATGGCCGCGGTGCCGATGCCGCTGCCGCCGGCCTGGACGAGGATCGTCTGGCCGGGTGCGAGCCGGGCATTGTCGACGAGCATGTGCTCGGGCGTGCCGTAGGTCACCGGGGCTGTCGCAGCATCGACGACGCCGACTCCCGCCGGGGCGACGATGGCAAGCCGTGCGGCGACGTTCAGTCTCTCGCGCGCCAGGCCGTCGACGTGAAAGCCGCGGATGCCGCGCACGTTCTCGCAGAGATTGTCGCGGCCGGCGCGACAGTTCTCGCAGGTGCCGCAGGTCTCCGCTCCGTAAAGCGCGACGACGTCGCCCTTCCGGTGCGTCGTCACGCCGGCACCGACCTCCGCCACCGTGCCTGCCGCCTCGACCCCGACCACGATCGGCAGGTTGCGCTTGGCGAAGGCCATGCCGCGCCAACCCCACACGTCGATGTGGTTGAGCGCGAGCGCCCCGATCCTGACCTGCACCTCGCCCGGCCCGGGTGGCGGCGGATCGGGCAGGTCGGTCACGGCCAGCGAGCGGTTGGCGAGGAGCTGCAGCGCCCGCACGTCTAGCCGCCCCGTGCAGCCGCCGGAGCTCGGCTCACGCGGGCTCCTCGGCGAAGATCAGGCAGGCATTCTGACCGCCGAAGCCGAACGAATTGGAAAGCACGGTCCGCACATTGGCGGCGCGGGCGGTATTCGGCACGACATCCAGCGCAATGGTCGGGTCGGGGACCTGGTAATTGATGGTCGGCGGTATCACGCCGGAGAGCATCGTCTTGATCGAGAACACGGCCTCTATCGCGCCGGCTGCCGAGAGCGTGTGCCCGATCATCGACTTGTTGGAACTGATCGGCACCGATTTCAGCTTCTCGCCGAACACGGCCTCGAGCGACATCGCCTCCATCTTGTCGTTCTCGGGCGTGCCGGTGCCGTGCGCGTTGATGTAGGCGATCTCGTCGGGATGCATGCCGGCATCCTCGAAGGTGTTGCGGAGCGCGCCGATGACGGCCGAGCCGTCAGGCTTCGAGCGCGTGCGGTGGAAGTCGTCGGATTTCTCGGCGGCGCCGCGGACGACCGCGAGGATCCGTGCGCCGCGCGCCACGGCGGTGTCGTAGTTTTCGAGGACGAGAGCGGCCGCGCCCTCGGCGATGACAAAACCGTCGCGGTCCTTCGAAAAGGGTTTCGCCGCCTCTTCGGGCACCTCGTTGTTGCTCGACAGGGCCGAGAGCAGGATGAAGCGGATCACCGATTCCGCGGTCACCGAGCAGTCCGTGCCGATGCACAGCGCGGCATCGGTGTCGCCGCGCCGGATCGCCTCGACGCCAAGCTGGATCGCGGTGGCGCCGGAGGCGCAGGCCGTGGTGAGCGAGATCGGTGCGCCGGTGGTCCCGAAACGGTCGGCGAGCCTCTCGCCGACATTGGCGAAGAGATATTCCTCGAACTCGCTTCGGTCATTGGCGGCGTCGGCAACGGCGATCATCCGGTCGTAGGCGTCGCCCCGCGCCGGGTCGGAACTCGCATAGAGCTTCTCGCGCTGCTGCCAGTCGACCTCAACCGGCGGCACGGCGGCGAAAAGCGGACCCGGGAAATGACCCGGGCTGCCGATCCGGGACTGGCGGATCGCCTCGTCGGCAGCAAGTTCGCCGACGGCGAGGGTGAGGCCGCGCGGATCGGTCGCCAGGTAGTCGATCGTGCCGGCGATCGTCGTGCGGAGATGCGCCACCGGAAAACGGGAAATGCGATGGATGCCCGACTTGCCGCCGGTCAAGGCCGCCCAGTTCTCTTCGAGGCCGACGCCCAGCGAGGAGACGGCGCCGATGCCGGTGACCGCGACGACCGGGCGGTTCTTGTGATCGCGAAGCGGCTTGCCCATGATCCGACCCTTCCTCAACCGGCCTTTTCGATAAGGCCAATGCCTTCGCCCCGCCAGATGCCCCAGCAGGTAGCGACAATCGCCGAGGGCGGCTCGGCGAGCGGCTGCTCAAACCCCGTCTCGTTCTCGAACGGCTGATAGAACCCGTTTCGCGACAAGGCCAGGGCAGCGAGGCCAACTTCGACCGCGAAATTCGCTTCGAGACAGCTCCCGAGCATGTTGGCGACCCCGCGGACGGTAGATACCTCGCCGCGCTGCCGCAATGCGGCGAGGAGGTCGCGTTCCTCGCGGGTTGCATCGGCCATGCCGGTCGCACCCGAGAGGACCGCAAGCGGCCGGTTGCCCGCGGCCTCGCGTATGATCTTCATCTGGCGTTCGCCATTGGCGGTTGCCTGGCCGGGCTTCCGTGCGCTGCGGTCGGACAATACCGGGCCAAGCTTAGCGTAAGGCCTGCGGCCGCGTTTCTCGGCGTGGTCGCTGGCTTCCAGTACCAGGAAGGCGCCGACCGATCCGAACGTGGCGCCGCCGCCCTGCTCCGGCCTCGCCCAGACCGAAATCGGATCGCCCTTCCAGCAGAATCCGCCCCCGACCAGCGTGATCAGCACGTCCTTCCGCTCGGCGATCGACGTCCCGCCGACGAGAAAGATGTCGCCCTGGTCGGCGCGGATGCGGCGCGCCGCGACCTCGACGGCGCTGACGCCGGCGGTCTCTTCGCCGAGGAACGTGCGCGAGGAGCCGGTGACCTTGTGGACGATGGAAATGTTGCCGGCGAGCAGATTGGGAAGCTGGGCGAGGAAGAGCGTCGGCCGCAGGTCGCTGGCCAGGCGTTCGTTGAGGAATTCCTGCGGCGCCGGCGCGCTGCCGATCCCCTGGAGAATGCCCGCATCGGCCGCCTGGTCGCGCTCGCCGCCACTGGCAGCGACGATGAGGTGTGTGCGCGAAAGGAGATCGAGGTCGCCCTTCATCCCGGCGTCGTCGATGGCAAGACCGGCGGAATAGGTGCCGACCCGCTGCCAGTTCTCCATCTGGCGCTGATCGCCCTTCTTCGGAATCTGCTTGTCGAGGTCGAGCGGCACCATCGGGTGGACCGCGTAAGGCGATACGATCGAACGGTCGATCACAGGCTTCGGCGGATCGCTTTCGGCAAGCGCCTGCCAGTGCGCATCGAGTCCTTCGCCGAGGCTCGACGTGATCCCGATACCGGTGATCCACACCTCGCGTGCCATGGTGGCGAGGTTCCCCTAGGCCCCGACCAGGGCGATCATCCCGATCCGCTCGGCCCGCTTTTCGAGCTCTTGCTTGAACCGCGCCGAGGGAAAATCCATGACCATCATGGTCATTTCGCACTCGGCGATCAGCTCGCCGTCGATGCGCAGCTCGCCTTTGGTAACGGCGAAGCCGGAACCCTCGTGGATCATCTCGGCGCTGCCCTTCAGCACCTGCTCGGGCTGCACGAATTTCCGCACCTTCAGCCGGCGCGAGCCGACGAAAAACGGCATCCGCGTCAGCCGGTTGAGCCCCATGATCAGCCAGCCGGCATTGTGGTTCATGGTCTCCAGCAACAGGACGCCCGGGACGATAGGGTAGCTCGGGAAATGTCCCTCGAAGACCGGGCTCTCGCCTGCCGCCGGCACCCGCGAGGTCGTCTCGATACGCTGCGCCTTGGCGTCGAATACGTCGACGCTGTCGATCATTTCGAAATATTCGAGCCGCATCGAGAGGTCGTCAGGCGCCTTTGGCGGCGATCAGCTGGTCGATGCGCGCGCAGAGGTTCTTGAGGATGAAGTAGTCGTCGACGGAGGCTTTGCCCTGGTTGATTTCCTCGGTCCATGCTTCCAGCGGGATCTTGATGCCGAACTTCTTGTCCAGCGCAAAGACGATATCGAGGAAATCGAGGCTGTCGATGCCGAGGTCGTCGATGGTGTGGGATTCGGGAGTGATTTTTTCGAGCGGGATCTCGCTGGTTTCGGAGATCACCTTGGCAACCGCGTCGAACGTCGAAGACATGATGACTCCAGAACTCCTTGTCTCGCCAAGGGCTTCCGCCGCGGTCGGCCGCGATATTGCGACGGGCATGGCGGATTTGCAACGCGGGCTGCCGCCCCAGCCGCAGCCCGGACCGCACGCCCCAATACAGGCGTTGCCCCCCTGTGTCCACCGTTCTCGCGTGCCGGTCGCGAGGTCGCCGGAGCCGCCTAATTCCCCGTTGCATGGCATGGGTCGCCTTGCCAAGATCGCGGCCCACCCGCCGCCGGTCAGGGAACCGATCCGGACATGGTCAGCATCGGACTACCGGGCGTGCTGCGCCACGGCCGGCGTCTTGCAAGTCTCGATATCGCCCGCGGCCTCGCGGTGCTGGCGATGGTGGTCTACCACCTCTCCTGGGACCTCTCGGCCTACGGCATTGTCGCCATCGACGTCGTCAACGATCCGGGCTGGAAGACGTTCGCGCGAAGCATCGCCGGCACCTTTCTCGCCCTTGTCGGCTTCAGCCTCGTCCTCGCCGCCGAGAAGGGTTTCCGTCGCGAGGCTTACCTGCGCCGGCTGGCCATCATCGTCGTGGCGGCGCTTCTGGTCAGCGCCGGCACTTACTGGTTCATGCCGGAGAGCTTTGTCTTCTTCGGCATCCTTCACGAAATCGCGCTGGCGAGCGTGCTTGCTTTGCCGTTCCTTTACGCCCCGGTCGTGGTTACCGCCCTCGCCTCGATCGCGGTGCTGGTGCTTCCCGGCTTCTTCACTTCGGACGCCTTCGACTCCCCGTTCCTTGCCTGGACCGGGCTCGCCGCCAACCCTCCCGCCACCGTCGACTACGTCCCGGTCTTCCCGTGGTTCGGCGTGGTCCTCGCCGGCATTGTCGCCGGCCGGCTCTATCTCGCCTATGGCGACGGGTTCCTCGCCCGTTTCAGTCCCGGGGGGTTCTTTTGGAACCTTTTCGCCGCGATGGGGCGATGGAGCCTTGCCATCTACCTCATCCACCAGCCCGTCCTGATCGGGGCGATCTACCTCATCACTGCCTTCATCGGCGTCAGCGACAGCGCGCTCGGCGACCGCTTCGTCAACCAGTGCGCGGTCAACCAGAGGTCGATGGGCATGGCTGCCGACCTGGCTCCCCGATTCTGCTCCTGTTTCTACGCCGAGAGCCGGCAGAGCGGCCTGGCGCCGAAAATCCTATCCGGCGCCCTCGACACGACCGAGGAAGCGAAGGTGCAGAACCTCGCCGATATCTGTATCGGTCGTATTTCGGAAGAGCCGCCTGCCGCGGCCGGAGCTGCCCAGCCATGAGAGCCGTCATCTGCGCCGAACCCGGCAAGCTTGAGCTTGGCGAGCGCCCGCCACCCCGCCCCGGCGAAGGCGAGGTACTGGTCAAGATCGATGCCGTCGGCATTTGCGGCACCGACTTCCACATCTTCGAGGGCACACATCCGTTCCT
>DASRGK010000013.1:0-40055 GCA_035651055.1 Bauldia sp. | reverse complement strand
CGGCGCTGAACATGGGCGCCAGTCTTTTCCTCAGCGCCGTCTATTTCGCGGCCGCCGGCGCGGAACTTGTGCGGCGGCGAACGGCCCGCTTGCGGGCGCGTTGGCTGCTCCTCGCCTTCATCGCCATCCATGCCGCATTGTTCGTAGCCGGTTCGGTCGAAGCGGCAGCCTCATTCCTGCCCGCCACCGGCCTCATTCCGTTCGGTATCGTCTTCAGCGCCGTCCATTTCGAGCAGCTCATCTTCGCCCTCGGGTCGTCGATCTTCCTCGTCGCGATGGTCCGCGAGGAAAGCGAGCAGCGCCACAAGACCGCGGCCCGCGTCGACATGCTGACCGGCGTCGCCTCTCGCCGCGCCTTCTTCGAGAGCGCCGGCCCGGCGCTTAGCGCCTGCGCCGCGGAGCATGTGCCCATGTCGCTGGTCATCTTCGACCTCGACCGGTTCAAGCAGGTCAATGACACCTTCGGCCACGCCGTCGGCGATCACGTCCTCAATCTTTTCGGGCAGACCGCTATGGCAAGGCTTCGCCGGTCCGACATCATGGGCCGGCTCGGCGGCGAGGAATTCGCGGTCGCCATGCCCGGCGTCAGCCCCGAGGCGGCCTACGTCATGGCCGACCGCATCCGGGCGGCCTTCGCCAACCTGGCGCTCGTCCTGAACGGCCGCCCGGTGCCGACCCTGGTCAGCGGCGGCGTGGCGGGGTCGGGCGAGGGCATCGATCTCGACCGGCTGATCGAGAAGGCCGACACCGCGCTCTACCTGGCCAAGCATCTCGGCGGCAACCGGATCGAGATCGGGCGCGAAGCGGAGCCCGCTCCGGCAGTCATCCGCGTCGCCTGACCGGTTAATTTTCGTTTTCCGCAAAGCTTAGGATTGGCTTTGCCGGCATAACCGGAATTCAGGAGCCCTCCCCTAGACTGCCCCGCGATCTGCCGAGCCGTATTCGTTCGGGGGGTGGGCGGCGCGCAAATGCAACTCGATCTACCGACTCTCATGGTCGCCGGCAGTTTCGTGACTGCCATCAGCGGCGTCTTCCTCTTCTTCGCCTGGCTGCAGAACCGCGCGGCGGTCGGCATGCTGTGGTGGGCTGCCGGCAACCTTACGCTGGCCATGGCGGTGCCGCTGGTCGCCTCGCGAAACCCGGTCTTCGGCGTTCCCTCGACCGTCCTCGGCATCCTGCTTCTCAACGTCAGCCCGGCCTTGATCTGGGCGGCGGCCCGCTCCTGCAACGGCCGGCGGCCGCAGATCAGCAGCGTGGCGGCCGGCGCCTTCGTCTGGCTGCTTGCCTTTGCGCTCCCCGATATCCGGCAGTCGCCGCAGACGCAGATGGCGCTCAACCTCGCGGTCGCGGCCTTCTACTTCTTCGCCGCGTCGAGCGAGTTCTGGCGCGGCCGCGACGAGCGCCTGCAATCGCGCTGGCCCTTGATCGTCCTCCTTTTCCTGCACGGCCTGTTCTTCCTTACCGGCACGGTCGAGTCCGCCAACGGCGATCTCCCGACCTTCGGCCCGCCGACGCTCGGCAGCTGGTTCGGCCTCATCCAGTTCGAGACGCTGTTCTTCGTCGTCGGGACCGCGATCTTCGCCGTCGCCATGGCCAAGGAGCGGACCGAGCAGCAATACATGGCCGCGGCCCGCATCGACTCGCTCACCGGCGTCGCCAGTCGCGGAGCACTCATGGAGGCCGCGCACTCGCTCCTCGACCGCTGCGCCCGCGACAATTCCGACTTCTCGGTCATCGTCTTCGACCTCGACTGGTTCAAGCAGGTCAACGACACCTTCGGCCACGGTGCCGGCGACCGCGTGCTGAAGAGTTTTGCCGATCTCGCCCGCCGTTCGTTGCGCGCCACCGACTTCATCGGCCGCCCCGGCGGCGAGGAGTTCGTCGTGCTTCTGCCGGGCTCGGCCAAGGCCGCGGCCTACGTCGTTGCCGAGCGCATCCGTTCGGCCTTCGCCGAAGCGTCGCGGGAGATCGACGGGCGCCCGCTCAACGCCACGGTGAGCGCCGGCGTCGCCACGGCAAGCGGGCTGAGCACCGTCGACACCCTGATGGTTGCCGCAGACAGGGCCCTCTACAAGGCCAAGGCCGAGGGCCGAAACCGGGTTGAGGTGGCGGAGCGCTGGGTCGCCGAACCGGCAATTCCGGCCATGGCTTCCGAAGCTGCCTGAGCCGGTCAGCCCTGCCGCGACGCCTCGATCAGCGCGCGGGCATCCCTGGAATCCCATTGCATCGGCCCCGCCACGGCGCCGACCTTGCAGCCCCTGCCGTCGATCAGGAATGTCGTCGGCAGGCCGAGCACCAGTCCGCGGCCGCGCAATTGCGTGAACAGTCCCATCGACGCGTCCGAGTAGAAGGCGAGATCCTTGATGCCGATCTCGGCGAGGAAGGCCCTGGCCCGGTCGACGCCGTTCTGGTCGATGTTGACCGCAACCACCTGGAAGCTGGCCTTGCCCTCGGCGGCCTCGAGCCGGTCGAGCGCCGGCATTTCGAGGCGGCACGGCACGCACCACGTCGCCCAGACATTGAGGAGGACGGTCTTGCCGGCGAAGGCGGATACGGTGAGCGGCTTGCCGTCCGGCCCGTTGAAGGCGAGGTCGGCGAGCTTTTCCGGGCCGGTCGCGACCTGAAATGCGGCGGCGTCGCCATGCGCCAACGGCGCCAGACGGGATGCCGTTGCCACCGCCGGAGCGCAATCGGCAAGCGCGTTGCCGTTGCCAGTGCCGGACTCCATGAAATATACCCCGGCCAGACCGGCGATCGCCCCGGCGACTGCGGCTAACCCCAGCAGCAGCCAGGTGCGCCGGGTCTTCGGCCGCGTGTCATTCATTCGGCAATCCTCTTCGGAGCTCCCTGATGCCCAACCGCCTGTGGGGAGGCCATTTCAAGGATGGCCCGGCCGCCATCATGGAAGAGATCAACGCCTCGATCGGCTTCGATCGCCGGCTCTTCCGCCAGGACATTGCCGCCTCCAGGGCTCACGCCCGGATGCTCGGCAGGCAGGGCATCATCGCGGCGGACGATGCCGAAAAGATCGTGGCCGGTCTAGACACGATCCTGCGAGAAATCGAAGCGGACAGGTTCGCCTTCGACCGTGCGCTCGAGGACATCCACACCCATGTCGAGGCGCGGCTGAAGCAGCTCGTCGGCCCGGCCGGCGGCCGCCTGCACACCGCCCGTTCGCGGAACGACCAGGTTGCGACCGATTTCCGGCTGTGGATTCGCGATGCCGTCGACGATGTCGACGAGGCGCTCGCCGACCTGCAGGCGGCCTTGGCCGAGAAGGCCCTCGCCGAGGCCGCGACCGTCATGCCGGGCTTCACCCATCTTCAGCCGGCCCAGCCGGTGACCTTCGGCCATCACCTGCTTGCCTATGTCGAGATGCTCGCCCGCGACCGCGGCCGCTTCGCCGACGCCCGGAAGCGCCTCAACGAAAGCCCGCTCGGCTCGGCTGCCCTTGCCGGCACGTCGTTCCCGATCGACCGCGCCTTCACCGCCGAAGAACTCGGCTTCTCCCGTCCGATGGCAAATTCGCTCGACGGCGTCTCCGACCGCGACTTCGCGCTGGAGACGATGTCGGCCGCCGCGATCGCCGCCGTCCATCTCTCGCGTCTGGCTGAGGAGATCGTCCTCTGGTCGACGCCCATGTTCGGCTTCGTCAAGCTATCGGACCGCTTCACCACCGGCTCTTCGATCATGCCGCAGAAGCGGAACCCCGACGCCGCCGAACTGGTGCGCGCCAAGGTCGGCCGCATCGTCGGCGCCCTGACCGGGCTGCTCATCGTCATGAAGGGACTGCCGCTCGCCTATTCCAAGGACATGCAGGAAGACAAGCAGCCGGCCTTCGACGCCTTCGAATCCCTGATGCTCTCGATCGCCGCCATGGCCGGCATGGTGCGCGACCTCACGCCCGACCGGACCGCCATGCGGAGAGCCGCCGGCGCCGCCTATTCGACTGCGACCGACCTCGCCGATTGGCTTGTCCGCGAACTCGCCATCCCCTTCCGCGATGCCCACGGGATTACCAGCCGGATCGTCGCGATGGCCGAGGAACGGCGCGTCCCGCTGCACCGGCTGACGCTTGCCGAGATGCAGTCGGCCGAGCCCGGAATCACCGACGATGTCTTCTCGGTCCTGACGGTGGCCAACTCCGTCCGCTCGCGGAGCAGCCAGGGCGGCACCGCGCCGGCCAATGTCCGCCGCGAGGCCAGGCGCTGGATTTCGCGCCTGCGGAAGCAGAACGGCAAATGAGCGTGCCGAACTTGATGCATGCGGCGGCAAATCCGCTAATATGCGCGCGGCGGCGCGAACCGCCGGTCGTTTCTGAGGGGAGTGGCCCGTGGCGCTGACTGACCGCCCGATCCTGTACAAGGCTGCCGTCTGCGGGTTGGTCCTGGCCGCGCTGACGCTGTCGGCCTGCGGCCGCAAAGGCCCGCTGGAGCCCCCGCCGGGTGCTGCGGTCACCAAGCCGGACCCGAGCGACCCGGCAACCGCGGACCCGACGGTGAAGAAGCCCGACCGCCACTTCGTGCTCGATCCGCTCCTCTAGCCGCCGCAGGCCGTGAACCATTTCGAGTACCGCGACGGCGTGCTTTACGCCGAGGATGTACCGCTGCCTTCGCTCGCCGAGGCCGTCGGGACGCCCTTCTATTGCTACTCGACCGCGACCCTGGTCCGCCATTTCCGCGTCTTCCGCGAGGCCTTTGCCGGCCTCGACACCCTCGTCTGCTACGCGCTGAAGGCCAATTCGAACCAGTCCGTCGTGCGCACCTTCGTCAGGGAAGGCGCCGGCCTCGATGTGGTTTCCGAAGGAGAGCTTCGGCGGGCGCTCGCCGCCGGATGCCCGCCCGAGCGCATCGTCTTTGCCGGCGTCGGCAAGCTGGCGCGCGAAATCGCCCTTGCCCTCGACACGGGCATCCTCTGCTTCAACGTCGAATCGGAGCCGGAACTGGCGCTGATTTCCGAGATCGCGGTCCAGAAGGGCAGGACCGCCGCGATCTCCGTCCGGGTCAACCCCGACGTCGACGCCAGGACCCACGCCAAGATCACAACCGGCAAGGCCGAGAACAAGTTCGGCATCCATTTCGAGCGCGCCCGCGAAGTCTATGCCGAGGCGGCGCGGATGCCGGGTATCCGCGTCACCGGCGTCGACATGCATATCGGCAGCCAGATCACCGACCTCGCCCCTTTCGACGCCGCCTACGAGCGCCTGGCCGACCTCACCCGCGCGCTCCGCGAGGACGGGCACACCATCGACCATATCGATGCCGGAGGCGGGCTGGGCATCCCGTACCGGCTCGACGATCCGCCGCCGCCCGACCCGGTCGCCTATGCCGAAATCGTGCGCCGGCGGCTCGGCAATCTGGGCGCCCGCATCCTCTTCGAGCCCGGCCGGCTCCTTGTCGGCAATGCCGGCATCCTGGTCAGCCGCGTCATCTACGTGAAGAAGGGCGCGGCAAAGGTCTTCGTCATCGTCGATGCCGCGATGAACGACCTCATCCGGCCGACGCTCTACGATGCCCACCACGATATCCGCCCGGTCGTGCGGCCGCCGCGTCACGCGACCCTGCAGACCGCCGATGTCGTCGGCGGCGTCTGCGAGACCGGCGACTATCTCGCCCAGAACCGGCTCCTGCCGCCGCTGGCCGCCGGCGACCTCATCGCGGTCATGACCGCCGGCGCCTACGGCGCCGTCCAGGCATCGACCTACAACACCCGGCCGCTCCTGCCCGAGGTACTGGTCAACGGCGGAGATTGGGCGCTGGTCCGCCCGCGCCAGACCTATGAGGACCTGATCGGCGCCGATCGGATCGCGCCCTGGCTCGCCTGATCGTGAAGGAATCCGGCCTTTAACCTGCCTCGCTTTGCTGTCATCGTCCTGTTAGATTTTTGGGGGGGCGAAAGGTAGCACTGCGCCGATGAACGATAGCGGCAGGGATTCCCCCCGCGTCACCACGCCGGAACGGCTTGCCCGCGAGCGCATCGATCACGCGGTCTCCCGGGCCCGCCTGGTCCTGTTTTGGGAGAGCTTCTGGCCGGTGGCGTCGCCCTTCATCGGCCTTGCCGCGCTCTTTGCCATCGTTTCGTGGTTCGGCCTCTGGCGGGTCGTCTCCGATCCGGTCCGCTATGCGATCCTCCTCGCCTTCGCGGTCGGCCTCGGCTTGTGCTTCTGGCGCGTCCGCTGGCTGGCCGCGCCGACGCGGAACGCCGCCCTCGCCCGGGTCGAGACCGCTACCGGCGTCGAGCACCGGCCGGCAACCGCGTTCGGCGACCGCATCGGCGTCGGCGCGCGCGACAGCGTCGCGGAAGCCTTGTGGGCCGCGCACCGCCACCGCCTGCTCGCCGCGCTCGACCGGCTGAAGACCGGCGTCCCCTCGCCCGGCCTCGTTCGGCGCGATCCCCTCGCGCTTCGCTTCCTCGTCGCGGTCCTGTTCGTTGTCGCGTTCCTCGCCGCCGGGCCGGAACGGCGCGAGCGGATCGCCGAAGCCTTCCAGGGCGGCGAGCCGGCGAGCGTCACGGTGGCGCGGATCGACGCCTGGGTTACGCCGCCCGCCTATACCGGCCGCCCGCCGATCTTCCTCACCGGCGACTCGGCCCGGCCGCCTGGCACGGAATTGTCCGTCCCTGCCGGCAGCGTGGTTACCGTGCGCACGAGCGGCGCGAACGATCTGGCGGTCCTCAGCCGCGAAGGCGAGACGGAGCACCCGGCCGAGGCCGCGCCGCCTGCCGGAGCCCCGGCCGCGGGCGCCGAGGCCCTCCTCGAACGGCGCGTGAAGTTGACGCAGGCCGCTTCGGTGTCGGTCAGGAAAGGCGACCGCGAAGTCCTTTCCTGGCGCTTCACCGTCGAGCCGGACGCGGCGCCGCACATCGCCTTCGCCAAGCCGCCGGGCCCGACCGTCAGCGGCGCGCTCGCGCTTTCCTACACGCTCGGCGACGATTACGGCGTGATATCCGCCGGCGCCGAAATGGTTCCCTCGGCCCCCGCAACTGCCAGCGCCACGGCCCGCCCGCTCATTCCCGCGCCGCAGATCCCGCTGTCGCTGCCGCAATTGCGTACGCGCGACGGCAGCGCCGAGACCATCCGCGACCTCACTTCCCATCCCTGGGCGGGCGGCAAGGTCAGGATCACCCTTTTCGCCAAGGATGAGGCCGGACAGGAAGGGCGAAGCGAGCCGGTTGAGGTGACTTTGCCGGCGCGCCGGTTCACCGATCCCCTCGCCCGCGCCGTCGTCGAGCAGCGCACCACCCTTGCCCTCGACGCCAATGCCGCTCCGGCGGTCGCCGATGCGCTCGACGCCCTCACCTCGGCGCCGGAGATCGGGATTCCGAACACGCGTCACTATCTGGCGCTCCGCAGCGCCTATTACCGGCTCCTCAACGCTGCCGGCGACGAAGACCTGAAGGGCGTCGTCGACTACCTCTGGACCATCGCCCTCGCCATCGAGGACGGCGACATGTCGGTGGCGGCGCAGGACCTCCGCGCCGCGCAGGAAGCCTTGCGCCAGGCGCTCGAAAACAATGCCAGCGACGCCGAGATCGAGAAGCTGACCCAGCAGCTCCGCGAGGCGATGCAGCGCTTCATGCAGGCCATGGCCGATCAGGCGCGCCGCAACCCGCAGATGTCGAGCCTGCCTCCCAATGCCAACGTCAGGAACATCCGCCCCGAGGACCTCGAACGGATGCTCGACCGGATCGAGAACCTGGCGAAGAACGGTGCCCGCGATGCCGCCCGCCAGCTGCTCAGCGAGCTGCAGAACATGATGGAGAACCTTCAGAACGGGCAGCCGATGATGGGCAACAACGGCGACCAGATGATGGAGAGCCTCAACGACCTCGCCGACATGATCCAGAAGCAGCAGCAGCTGATGGATCGCACCTACCGCTCCGACCGCGGCATGGGCGAGGACGGAAAGCCGCTCAGCGAAAGCGAGCTTCAGCAGATGCTGAAGGACCTTCAGGCCGGCCAGCAGTCGCTGCAGCAGGCCCTGAAGGACCTGATGGACAAGATGCAGGGCATGGGCATGGACCCGAACGGCAAGCTCGGGCAGGCCGGCGAGGCGATGGGCCGCGCTGCCGGCAAGCTCGGCAAGGGCGCGCCGGGCGATGCGGTCGGCGACCAGGGCCAGGCGCTCGATGCCCTGCGCCAGGGCGCGCAAGGCATGGCGCAGCAATTCGCCAACCGGAACGGTCAGGGCGGCGGCATCCGCGGCGGCGACAGTTTCCCGAACGAGGATCCCCTAGGCCGGCCGCAGCGTACGACCGGCCCCGACCTCGGCAATACGGTCAAGGTTCCGGACGAGATCGACGTACAGCGAGCCCGCGAAATCCTCGACGCGATCCGGCGGAAGCTCGGCGAACCCAACCGTCCTGTGATCGAGCGCGATTATCTGGAACGGCTGCTCGAGCGCTTCTGATCAGGCGCGCGGCGCCGCGATGAAGCGGGCCGCATCGCCGAGAACCGCCGCCCTCTCGCCGAAGGGCCGAAGCGATTGGACGGCCTCCTCGACCAGCCCGTCGAGAACGGCCCTGGCTCGTTCAAGGCCGAGGACGGCGATGAGCGTCGCCTTGCCGCGTTTCTGGTCTTTCGCGGTGGCCTTGCCGAGGGCGGCGGGGGTTGACGTCACGTCGAGGATATCGTCGGCGACCTGGAATGCCGCACCGATCGCCCGCCCATAGCGGGCAAGATGCTGCCGCTCTGCCTCCGGTGCCCTGCCGAGCATCGCGCCGGCAGTGACGGAGAACTCGAGGAGCGCACCGGTCTTCATCGCTTGCAGCTGACGGATCTCCGCCGCGGCGCGCTGCCGCTTCTCCGCCTCCAGGTCCCGCTGCTGCCCCCCGACCATGCCGTCGGCGCCGGATGCCTGCGCGAGTTCGCGCACCAGCGCCAGCCGCGCGTCGGCGGGCGCGTCGATCGTGGCGAGCATCTCGAAGGCCAGCGTCAGGAGCGCGTCGCCTGCGAGAATGGCGGTCGCTTCGTCGAACGCGCGGTGCACCGTCGGCCGCCCGCGCCGGAAATCGTCGTCGTCCATCGCCGGCAGGTCATCGTGGACGAGGCTGTAGGCATGTACGCACTCGATCGCGGATGCGGCCCGCAGGACCGCCGGTCCGCTCACGCCGAAGAGCCGCGCCGTCTCGATGACCAGGAACGGACGCAGCCGCTTGCCGGGCGAGAGCGCGGCGTACCGCATCGCCTCGACCAGGCGCGGCGGGCGCCGCGCCGCCTCCGGCCCCGCAATCGCCGTCGCAGTGACGGCATCGACCGATGCCGCCGCCTCGGCAAGCCGCTGATCGAACCTGGCGTTCATCGCCCTCGCTTGCCGCCAGTCGCACCGATGGTCAAGCGCGCTTCAATTGCGCCCGGCGAAATTGCCGGTTAACGCTGGCGCATGTCCGCGCCGGCCGCAGAGGGCGAAATGCGTGCGGCGCCGCGGTCGAAGCGGCGCTGGGCGCGGCTGCTCGTCCGCACGCTTCTGGTGCTGGCGGCGATCCCCCTCGTTCTGGTTCCGGCCTATCTCGTCGTGGCGCCGGTATCGACGCTGATGATCGCGTCCTGGATATTCGGTCCGGTGCAGCGGACGTGGGTCTCGCTCGACAGGATTGCGCCCGCCCTGCCTGCCGCGGTGATCATGGCGGAGGACGGGCGCTTCTGCGAGCACCACGGCGTCGATTTCACCGAGCTTGCCAAGGTCCTCGACCGGTCCCGCGGCCCCAACCGCGGCGCCAGCACGGTAACCATGCAGACCGTCAAGAACCTGTTCCTGTGGAGCCAGCCGCTCACCTACCTCAGGAAGGCGCTCGAGATTCCGATCGCCCTCTATGCCGACCTCGTCTGGGGGAAGCGCCGGACCATGGAAATCTACCTCAACGTGGTGCAGTGGGGTCCCGGCATATTCGGCGCCGAAGCGGCCTCGCAGGCCTATTTCAAGCGCTCCGCCAGGGACATCACTCCCGTCCAGGCGGCCCTGCTGGTCGCCGCGTTGCCCAATCCGATCGAGCGAAACCCGGCGAGGCCCGACCGCTTCCTCCGCTACCGCGCCGGCACGGTTTCCAGCCGGGCGCGGATGGCCGGCGGCTACGCCGATTGCCTCAAGCCCTGAACCGCCTTATAAGCCCGCAACTTCCAATCCCGGGAAACGACAATGGCTGTTCCGAAACGCAAGACCTCGCGCATGAAGCGCGGTTTCCGGCGCTCCGCCGATGCCCTGAAGACCCCGACCTATGTCGAGGACAAGGACTCCGGCGAGCTCCGCCGCCCGCACCACATCGATCTCAAGTCAGGCATGTACCGCGGCCGCCAGGTCCTGGAGCCGAAGACCGAGGCGTGAATTTCAGCCGCCGGGCAACAGGTTGAGGGCCGGCTTTTGCCGGCCCTTTGCTTTTTCCGGCAGCGTGTGTTCGGGCGGCCCCGCTTTCATGTATGATCGCGCCGTCTCGACCGAAGACTACGTGGGGAACGGGCGATGCCGGCGCTTTTCATCATTCCGCTGACGATCATTCCGATGGTCGTTTATCTGATCCTTGGTTGGATCTTCGACGCGGCAGGATCGAATTTCTGGTCGACCGAGATTTTCGGTCTGACCCTCGTGGGCGGCCGTCAGTGGACCTTCTCGCTCGGCGACCTGATGCTGATCGGCGGCCTGGTCTGCCTGTTCCTCGAAGTCCTCAAGTCGACCAATTCTTCCTCGCGGGCGATCACCAACCACATCCTCTCGACGATCGTCTTCATCGTCTACCTGCTCGTTTTCATCCTCGTCGGCATCGCGGCCCACTCGGTCTTCTTCATGCTGATGGCGATGTCGGCCTTCGACGTCATTGCCGGCTTTTCGATCACCATCAAGACCGCGGCACGGGACATCTCCTACAGCCGCACGATCGACACCCCTCCGTAACGGTTAATCGTCATTTACCGTTACGCCGCATCGCGTTTCGGGCTTCCTTAACGCTGGTCGGGCCACTCTCGTGGCGATGAATTCCGAGATCTTTTTCGAGATGCCCGTAGAGTTGGTAGGCCCCGATCTGCCGGGGATTTTCACCGGTCGGGAGCTTGTCGGCGCGCGCGAGATCCTGACCGCGGTGGGCGAAGTGGTTTACGACTGGGCGATCCCCGAGGATGCGCTCCGCTGGAGTTCGAACGCGCCGGAAGTCCTCAAGATTTCCGGCTTCGACCGGATCGCCACCGGCCGCGCCTTCGCCAGCCTGCTCGACCCGGCGAATCTGACAAGCCGTCACGACGCCGTCCTCAACGGTACCAGCCGCGACACCGGGCAGGGCGTCCCCTACGAGGTTCAATACTCGCTCCGCACCGACGCACCGGGCAATCGCGAGCGGCTGTGGATCGAGGACATCGGCCGCTGGTACGCCGGGGCCGACGGCCGCCCTGCCCGTGCGCACGGCGTGCTGCGGGTCATCAACGACCGCTACGAACGCGATCAGCGGCTGGCATTCCTCTCCCGCTACGATGAGCTGACCGGCTACTCCAACCGCTCGCATCTCCTCGAAACCCTGTCGCAGGCGATCTCCGCCACCAAGCGCTTTCGCACTTCGATCGCCTTCATGATCGTCGCCATCGACAATTTCCGCGCGATCAACGAGGCCTATGGGTTCGACGTCGCCGATCAGGTCTTTGCCGCGGTCGCCCGGCGTATCGGCGCGGCGCTCCGCGAAGGCGACGCCATCGGACGCTATTCCGGCAACAAGCTCGGCCTCATCCTGATGAACTGCGACGAGAGCAGCATGCACGCCGCGGCCGAGCGCTTCCACGCGGCCGTTCGCGACGAGGTCATCGTCACCGGCGCCGGCTCGGTCGCGCTGACGGTCTCGATCGGCGGCGTCGCCATGCCGCGCTACGGCCGCACGATCAACGAAGCCATGGCGAGGGCCCAGGAGGCGCTGCACTTCGCCCGCCTGCGCGGCTCCGGCCAGTTCGCCGGCTATGTCCATTCCGCCGGCCGCCAGGAACGCCGGCGTGACAATGCCGAGATGTCGAGCGAACTGGTCGCGGCGCTGACCGAGCGGCGGTTCGGGCTCGCCTTCCAACCGGTGGTCGACGTCACCAGCCGCGCGCCCGTCTTTCACGAGGCGCTCCTCCGTCTCAACCGGCCGAACGGCGAAAGCAAGAGCGCGGCGGACTTCATCGCCCTCTCCGAACGCCTCGGCCTTATCCGCCTCATCGACCGCCATGCGGTCGACCTCATCGCCGCGGCGCTCGCCGGCAGCACGGCGTCCTTCGCGTTCAACGTTTCGGCCGAAACGGTCTCCGACAGCGAATGGCTCGGCCGGCTTTCCGCCTGCGTCCGCGGGCATGATTTTGCCGGCCGCCTGATCATCGAGATCACCGAGACCGCCGTGATGCGCAACCTCGAGGAAGCCTCGCGCTTCGTCGCCTTGCTGCACGACCTCGGCTGCCGCGTGGCGATCGACGATTTCGGCGCCGGTTTTTCCTCGTTCCGCAGCCTGCGCGAGCTCGATGTCGACCTGGTCAAGATCGACGGCGCTTTCGTCGAGGATCTCGCCACCAACCAGGACGATCAGGTCTTCGCCCGCACCCTCATCGATCTGGCGCGCAACTTCGACATCAAGACGGTTGCGGAGAAAGTGCAGAATGAGGAGACCGCGGCGATCCTCGCCGGGTGGGGCGTCGACTACCTGCAGGGCAGCCTGACCGGGCCGGCGACAACCGTATTGCCTGCGCCCGTTGCCGCTTCTCCGTCGACGGCGGCCTAGCTCTTGGCCATCTTGTCGAGGCGCTTCTGGACGTCGTCGAGCTGGCGGCGCAGGGCCTCGATGTCCTTTTCGGAATTCTGAGGCGCCTCGGGTTCCGGCGCCGCCGCCGGCGGCGGCGTCTCGCCGCGCTGGCGCGCCGCGCTGAACGGCAGGAACATCTTCATCGCCTGCTCGAACATTTCGGTGTTGCGCCGCACCTGCTCGCCGATCGCGCCGAGCGGTCCCTGCGCGAAGGCGCCCGGCCCGAAAGCGTTGGCCATCTGCGCCCGGTACTTCTCCTGTTCCCGCACCAGCGAGTCGATCGAGAAGTCGAGATATGTCGGGATCAGGTTCTGCATCGAGTCGCCGTAGAAGCTGATCAGCTGACGCAGGAAGGTTATGGGAAGAAGGCTGGTCCCCTTGCCCTCCTGCTCGAAGATGATCTGGGTCAGCACGGACCGCGTAATGTCCTCGCCGGACTTTGCGTCATAGACGACGAAGTCTTCCTGGTTCTTCACCATTTGCGCGAGGTCTTCCAGGGTCACGTAGGTCGACGTGCCCGTGTTGTAGAGCCTGCGGTTGGCGTACTTCTTGATTGTGGTCGGCGCCTTGTCCTTGGCCATCTGACGACTTCACTTCCACAAACCAGCCGGTGCCGCCCGCCGGCCCTACGCGGGACTACTCCGTCCCACGATAGGGGCTTTTGTCCAAACCCGCCAATATTTTGTGCAATGCCCACGCGCCTCGCGGCGGTGCGGAACCGGCGGCCGCGGGCGATTGACAGGCCGTGCAAGCACGGTCAGGACTTCCCATATCTGGCGCGGATAGGACGTGCCGCCGCCGTCCGACAGGAGATAGAGCGCATGGCTTCCGAGGATATCGTCATCGCTGCCGCCGGCCGGACGGCCGTCGGCACTTTCAACGGCGCATTCGGCGCAGTGCCCGCGCACGACCTCGGCGCCGCCGTCGTTGCGGATGTCCTGAAGCGCGCCAGGACCGAACCCGGCGAGGTGGACGAAGTCATCCTCGGCCAGATTCTGACCGCGGCGCAGGGTCAGAACCCGGCCCGCCAGGCGGCGATCAAGGCCGGCGTGCCGAAGGAGAAGACCGCCTGGGGCATGAACCAGCTCTGCGGCTCCGGGCTTCGCGCCGTTGCCCTCGGCATGCAGCAGATCAGTTCCGGCGACGCCTCGATCATCGTCGCGGGCGGTCAGGAATCGATGTCGATGGCGCCGCACGCCGCACACCTTCGCGGCGGCGTGAAGATGGGCGACTACGCGATGGTCGACACCATGATCAAGGACGGATTGTGGGACGCCTTCAACGGCTACCACATGGGCAATACCGCGGAGAACGTCGCCCGCGAGTTCCAGATAACCCGCGAGGCGCAGGATCGTTTTGCCGTCGCCTCGCAGAACAAGGCGGAAGCCGCGCAGAAGGGCGGCAGGTTCAAGGAGGAGATCGTCCCCTTCACCGTCAAGACCCGGAAGGGCGATATCGTCGTCAGCGAGGACGAGCACATCCGTCCCGGCACGACGATGGACTCGGTGTCGAAGCTCCGCCCGGCCTTCGTCAAGGACGGCACCGTCACCGCCGCCAATGCTTCCGGCCTCAACGACGGCGCTGCCGCAGCGGTTATCATGACCGCCAAGGAGGCGAGCCGGCGCGGCGTCACGCCGCTGGCGCGGATCGTTTCGTGGGCGACCGCCGGCGTCGACCCGGCGGTGATGGGAACCGGCCCGATCCCGGCATCGCGGAAGGCGCTGCAGAAGGCCGGGTGGAAGATCGACGACCTCGACCTTATCGAGGCTAACGAGGCCTTTGCCGCCCAGGCCTGCGCCGTCAACAAGGACATGGGCTGGAACCCGGACATCGTCAACGTCAATGGCGGCGCCATCGCGATCGGGCACCCGATCGGCGCCTCGGGCGCGCGCATCCTCGTAACCCTGCTCCATGAGATGAAGCGCCGGGATGTCCACAAGGGTCTCGCCACGCTGTGCATCGGGGGCGGCATGGGCATCGCCATGTGCGTCGAACGCTGAACCCGGTCGCCGGACGACGCATCGCAGAAAATGAAGCGCCGGATGAACCGGCGCCGGTTCCAGATGGGGAGGGGAAGCATGGCGAAAGTCGCCATCGTCACGGGAGGAACGCGCGGCATCGGTGCAGCCATCGCCCGCGGGCTGAAGAACGCCGGCTACAGCGTCGCCGCCGTCTATCACGGCAACGATGCCGCGGCGGAGCGCTTCAAGGCCGAGACCGGTGTCGCGGTCTACAAGTGGAGTGTCGCCGAAGCCCCGGCCTGCGATGCTGGCGTGAAGCGGGTCGAGGCCGAGCTCGGGCCGGTCGAGGTGCTCGTCAACAATGCCGGCATCACCGCCGACTCGATGTTTCACAAGATGACCTTCGACCAGTGGGCGGCGGTTCTCCGCACCAACCTCGATTCCATGTTCACGATGACCCGGCCGGTCATCGAAGGCATGCGCGAGCGCGGCCGCGGGCGCATCGTCAACATCTCCTCGATCAACGGCCAGAAGGGCCAGATCGGGCAGGCCAATTACTCGGCCGCAAAGGCGGGCGTCATCGGCTTCACCAAGGCGCTCGCCCAGGAAAGCGCGCGGAAGGGCATCACCGTCAATTGCATCTGCCCCGGCTATATCGACACCGACATGGTCGCGGCGATGTCGCCCGAGGCGTTGAAGGCGACGCTGGCGCAGATCCCGGTTGGACGTCTCGGCCGCGCGGAGGAGATCGCCGGCCTCGTCACCTACCTCGTCTCCGACGAGGCCGCGTTCATGACCGGGGCAGTCCTCACCGCCAACGGCGGACAGTACATCGCCAACGGCTGAGGCTAGTCCTCGACGACGCCGACGAAGGGCAGTTCGCGGAAGGCATGGGCGACATCCATGCCGTAGCCGACGACGAAAAGGTCCGGGCAGACGAAGCCGACATGGTCGGCTTCGATCCTGACCCCCGGAGCGCGCTTGCCCGGCTTTTCGAGGAGAACGGCGACCCCGACGCGGCGCGCTCCTCTGGAGAGCATCATCTCCTTGGCGTAGGCGAGGGTTCGCCCGGACTCGAGGATGTCGTCGACGATGAGGACGTCCCGGTCCTTCACGTCGTTGTCGATGTCGCGGACAATCGACACCTCGCCCGACGAAACGGTCGCGGTCCTGTAGCTCGACAGCGTCAGGAATTCGACTTCGGGCGCGAGATCGGCCGTGTAGAGCGCGCGGATCAGGTCCGCCGCGAAGACGAAGCTGCCTTTGAGGATCGAGATGACGAGCAGGTCGTGGTAGCCGGCGCCCGCGATTTCGCGCGCCATTTCTGTGTTGCGCCTGGCGATCGTCTCCGCGTCGAAGAGAACCCGGATGGACCTGCCGCGGACAATCGGCACCTAACGCATGCTCACGGCTAATGGCTTCGGACCGGCGAAGTCTACCGCAACCTGTTCGGCGTCGGGAGCCGGATTGGCGAGCGCCGAGCGGAAGCTCACCGATTCGTCCGGGCCGAGGACCAGCTTCGCCGGCTGAACGTCCCAGGAATAGGCTTCCCCGCCCTGGTTCGTGCGGAGCGAGATCCGGAGGGCAGGCACCGGCGCCGCGCTCCGGCCGCGATTGACGACCGTGCCCTGGACAATGATCGTATCGACGCCGCCGCGCTGCAGCGCCGCACTGGCGACGTTCTCGATGACCAGGCCGCCATTGTCCGCCTGGAACAGCCCGGCAAAGCCGGGAATCGCCGCGATGATCGGGATCGCCAGGCCGACGATGACGATGACGGTGAGGACCAGCCCCAGGGCGGCGAGCCGGCGGTTCGAGGTCCGCGGGGGCGGCGGATCATCGAAGCGGAGAGTACGGCCGGGGCCCTTGGAGGCCGGCGGCGGAGGCGGCGTCGTCCGGTGCTGGCGCGCCCGCAGCGGGGCTGCTTCGATTACTTCGCCTTCGATGATGGTCCGCGGCCGCGCGGCGACGGCAAGCGCGCGCCCTTCCGGACGGCCATAGACGTCATTGGCAAATCTTCGGGCGAGCCAGACGGTGCCGCAGCGAACGCAGCGGACGAACCGCCCGGCCTCCCCGACGGTCTCGGCGGCGAAGAGCCCCGGCGCCGAGCATTGCGGACAATAGGTCGCCAACCTCGCCCTCCATCATGGCCAGGCCGGCATTCTGGGCGGAAAGGGTTAACTTCCCGGAAACCATGATGCCCCAGAACTCGCGGGCATGCGCCCCGCGCTCGCCTTGATCTAGTGGTCGTGATCGTTAACAGGCCGTTAATCGCGCTTCTGCCAGATGGGACGGGCGGCTGAGCCGGAGGTTAGGCGGGACAGTTTGATCCGATTCGAGAACGTCGGGCTCCGCTACGGCATGGGCCCCGAAATCCTGCGCGACCTCTCCTTTCAGATCGCGCCGAAATCGTTTCAGTTCCTGACCGGTCCGTCGGGCGCCGGAAAGACCACGCTTATCCGCCTTCTCTTCCTGCAGCTGCGCCCGACCCGCGGGCTGATCACGATTTTCGACCGCGATGTCGCCATGCTCCCCCGCCAGGATCTGCCGGCGCTCCGCCGCCGGATCGGCGTCGTCTTCCAGGACTTCCGGCTTCTCGACCATCTCACCACCTTCGAGAACATCGCGCTCCCGCTGCGCGTACTGGGCAAGGACGAGGCGAGCTATCGCGCCGACGTGGTCGAATTGCTCCGCTGGGTGGGTCTGGGCGACCGCATGCATACCGTGCCCGCCGTCCTTTCGGGCGGGGAGAAGCAGCGCGCGGCGATTGCCCGGGCCCTGATCGGCCGGCCGGAAATCCTGCTAGCCGACGAGCCGACCGGCAACGTCGACCCGCCGCTGGCGCGGCGGCTGATGCGCCTCTTCATCGAGCTGAACAAGCTCGGCACGTCGGTGGTGATCGCCACCCATGACATCAATCTCATGAACCAGTTCAATGCCCGCCGCCTGGTTCTCGAGGAAGGCCGGTTGACCGTCTATGACTGAGGCCGAGACCGAACTCGCGCACAAGCTGCAGGTCGCGGCGTTCCGCCGGCAATCGCGCCTGGCAATGCGGAAGACGGGTCAGCTCGTGCCGGAAGGGACGGTCGCAGGTAACGCTCTCACCATCGTCGTCGCGATCATGAGCTTCCTCGCCTGCCTGACGCTCGGGGCCGTGACGCTGGTCCGCGATGCCTCGCGCGACTGGCAGAGCGATATCCTCCGCGAGATCACGGTCCAGGTCCGGCCGGTCGAAGGCGTCGACCTCGATGCCGAGACCGCCAAGGCGGCGACCATCGTCAAGCTGGTCAAGGGCGTGGCGAGCGCGGAGGTTCTCGACGCCGGGGCCAGCGCCCGCCTGCTCGAACCCTGGCTCGGCACCGGCCTCGACCTCGCCGAGCTGCCGATTCCGCGGCTCATCGTCATCCGCCTTTCCGATCCCGATGCGGTCGATCTTCGCGGCCTTGCCGCCAGGCTTAAGGCAGAGGTCCGCGGCGCCGACCTCGACGACCACCGCTCGTGGACAGCGCGGCTGCAGACCATGGCCAACGCCACCGTCCTCGTCGGCATATCGATCCTTGCCCTCGTCTTCATCGCGACGGTGCTCTCCGTCGTCTTCGCGACGCGCGGCGCGATGGCGTCCAACCGCGACGTCGTCTCGGTGCTCCATTTCGTCGGCGCCGAGGACGGATTCATCGCCCGCGAGTTCCAGCGGCATTTCCTCCTGCTCGGACTGCGCGGCGGGCTGGCCGGCGCCGGCGCCGCGGCGCTCCTGTTCGCCCTCCTCGCCTTCGTCATCGGTCCGGTGGTCACTCCCGAGAGCGACCAGGTCTCCGCCCTCTTCGGTCGGTTCGCCATCGGCCCGATCGGCTATTTCGGCGCGATGGGGATCGCGTTCCTGATCGCCATCATGACCGCGGTCACGTCGCGGCTGACCGTCTATCGCTACCTCGCCGAGACCGATTGAGGATACGATGTGCCCCGGCTGCGCCGTTTTTTGATACGATCGGCTGACGCATGACCGATATCGACGTGTCAGGAGATGGGAGCGCGATCCGCCCGCGGCGGCGACTCCGCCTCGCGCGGAGCCTGCTTACGGTCGCCCTCGGCTCGCTGGCCGCCGCGCTCGTCATCGGCTTCCTCGATTTCGCCCGGCAGGTGAACCTGCAGACCCCGCCGCCCGACCCGCACGCGCAGGGCATCGTCGTCCTCACCGGCGGCACCGCACGGATCGACGAGGCCCTCCAGCTCCTTGCCGAGCGCCGCGCCGCCCGCCTGCTCATTTCCGGGGTCAACCCGTCGGTTACCCGCGAGGCGATCGCCGCGACCGTCGGCGGCCATCTCCGCGATGTCCTCGACTGCTGCGTCGACCTCGGCCGCGCTGCCCAGGACACCAACGGCAACGCCGTCGAGGCCCGCGACTGGGCCGACCGGCGCGGCTTCGACACGCTCATCGTCGTGACCAGCGGCTACCACATGCCGCGCAGCATGGCCGAACTGACCGAGGCCATGCCCGGCAAGCGCCTCATCCCGTTCCCGGTGGTCAACCCGGACCTGCATCTGGCGGACTGGTGGAAGCAGGGCGACGCCTTCAGCCTGCTCGTGCGCGAATACGGCAAGTATCTGCTCGCCGAAGCGCGCCGCATGCTGTCGCCGCACGGCGCTCTCCGCGCGGGTTAGATGCGCAGATCGCCGGTCGGCGCGGCCGTCTTCATCCGCTCCGCCGCCTTCAACCTCGCCTTCTACCTGATGACGGCGGCCTGCCTGATCCTGCCGCTCCCGGTCTATTTCATCCTGCCGCAAGGATTCGCCATGTGGGTGGTCCGGACCTGGGCAAAGATCGGCCTGTTCCTGCTTCGCGCCATCGCAGGCACGAGAATCGAGATCCGCGGCCGCGAGAATCTTCCACGCGGCGGCATTCTGGTCGCGGCAAAGCACCAGTCGGCGCTGGAGACCTTCGCGCTAATCCCGCTTTTCGCCAACCCGACCTATGTGATGAAGCGGCAGCTCCGCTGGCTGCCGATCTTCGGCCAGTACACGATCAAGGCGGGCATGATCCATGTCGATCGTGACGGCGGCCTGTCGGCGATGCGCAAGCTCACCACCGACACCCGCGCCGCGATCGATGCCGGACGCGAGGTGATCATCTTTCCCGAAGGTACCCGCCGCCCGCCCGGCGCACCGTCCGAGTACCACGGCGGCGTCGGCCATCTCTATCGTGCGCTGAAGGCCCCCGTCGTTCCGCTGGCCCTCAATTCCGGCCTCTACTGGCCGCGCCGGAAATTCATGCGCTATCCGGGCACGGTCGTTTTCGAGTTCCTGCCGCCGATCCCGGCCGGGCTCGACTCGCGGGCGTTCCTGTCGCGTCTGGCCGACGTCATCGAGACCGCGTCCGACCGGCTCCTTCTCGAAGCGGATGGCGCCAGCCCGCGGCCGCCCTTCCCGCAAAGCGCCGAGGCGCGCCTGGCCCTCATCCGCAAGGCGCCGTCACCCGGCGAGGAGCCGCTCCGCCAGCCACTCTAGCGTCCCGTCGCGGACGCCGAGCGCGCGAAGATGCTCGACCGTGTTGATGACGTAGTCGCGGTTGGCGCCGGAACGGCCGCGGCTGTCCCTGACCAGCGCCAGCAGCCGCTCGCGCGGCAGCGCCCCGGCATACTGGGGATGGCTGCGGTCGACGATATAGGTGATGGCCGGGACGGTGTTCCCGCTCCGGAGCCGGATCGGTCTGACGGACTCCCGATAGACGTCGGTGACCAGCTCGCGCTCGCGCAGGTAGGCGAGCACCTCGTCGCGTTTCTCTTGGCCCACGCGATACCCGGTTCCCCGGCACGCCCCGCCGCGATCGAGCCCCAGCACCAGGCCGGGGTGCTCCCGCGTTCCGCGGTGAACGTGCGAATAGACGCAGAGCGCCCGATGCGCTCCAACCAGCGTCGCAGGCACGGCTTCGGCATAGGCGAAGCCGGGCCGCCACATCAGCGAGCCGTAGCCAAAAACCCAGAAATCGGACATATCGGCTGATCCCGATTCGTCTGCCCCAGCAAGGTCATCTTTTGCGGCGAGGGGTGGGGCTAGCAGGCTGCCGGGGCGGGCGCAATCAAGGTCGATGCTTTGACAAATCCAACCGAGCCATCCGCGCGCGAGCGCCGGCGGCGCCACCGCGGCAGACGGTTCCTCGTCTGGACGGTCATCGTCGCCGCGATCCTCTGGTGCGGGTACTGGTACGCGGCAAGCCGGATCGCCGAAGCCGGGATCGGCAGGTTCACGACCGCCCTTGCCGGCAGCGGCCGTTCGGTCTCCTGCACCGAAGGCGGGATGAGCGGTTTCCCGCTCCGCCTCGACCTTCGCTGCACGGACGGCCGGCTGGATGCAGGCACGGACGGGATCTCGGCGGCGCTGAAGGGCGCCAGCGCCAGCGCCCTCCTCTACCAGCCCGGTTATGTCGAAACCGCGGTCACCGGTCCGCTTGCGCTCAACTCTCCTGCGCTCGGCGGGAACGTCACCGCGGTCTGGCAGGAAGCCACCCTGAAGGTGGATGCGGGAATCTCGGGCCTCGTCAGCGCCATCGGCAACCTCAGCGGCTTTTCGCTTGTTCCCGAAGTCGAGACCGTCACGCTGCCGCTCAAGCAGCTGACCCTGAAGAGCGGCTCGTTCCGGCTCGGCCCCGCCGGCAACGGCGACTACCGCATCGACGCGAATGCCACCGATCTTGCCATGGCCCGATCGACCGGACCCGCCTTCCCGCCGATTTCGACCGAGGTCAGCGTCGTGGCGGCAAGGTTCGGCTCCTCGACCGGGCTCGACCCCGAGAAGACGCTGCAGAACTGGGTCGCCGCCGGCGGCGGCATCCGCGTCGAGAACCTTGCCTTGCACAGCGGCGACATCTCGCTTGCGGCCACCGGGAAGCTCGCGCTCGCCCCGACCGGCTACCTCTCCGGGCGCCTGGCCCTCACCGTCACCGGCATGGAGAAGCTTCCCGACCTCGCCGAAGCGCTGAAGCCCGGCTCGCGCGAGAAGATGACCCAGGTCGTCGGCATGGTGTCTTCGTTCATGAAACCGGTGGACGGCGGGAACGGAGCCCGCGAAATCGACCTCCTCGTCCAGAACGGCGTGATCTTTGCGGGCATGTTTCCCCTGCCCTTCGTCATCCCGCCGGTCCGCTTCTGATCAGGATTTCGGCGCCGAGGAGCCGTGCGGCCGGCCGAAGTCGACCGCTGCGGTCTCCTGCCCGGCCGCGATGATGCCGCGGCGGATGGCCCGCGTCCGCGTGAAGAGGTCGAAGAGCTTGTCGCCCTCGCCGTAGCGGATCAGCCGCTGCAGGGCGACCAGGTCCTCCATGAAGCGCCCGAGCATCTCGAGCACCGCGTCGCGATTGTTGAGAAATACGTCCCGCCACATAGTCGGATCGGACGAGGCGATGCGGGTGAAATCGCGGAAGCCGCCGGCCGAGAACTTCATCACCTCGGACTGCGTCACCGTTTCCAGGTCGGCGGCGGTGCCGACGATATTGTAGGCAATGAGGTGCGGCACATGGCTGGTGATCGCCAGCACCAGGTCGTGGTGCTCTGGCGTCATCGTCTCGACGTTGGCGCCGAGCCGGCGCCAGAACTCCGCTAGTCGCCGCACCGCGTCGGGATCGGTACCCGGCGGCGGCGTCAGGATCGACCAGCGATTGTCGAACAGTTCGGCAAACCCGGCATCGGGGCCGGAATATTCCGTGCCGGCGACGGGGTGCGCCGGCACGAAATGCACTCCTTTAGGCAGATGCGGGGCGACCGCGGCAACGACCGCGGCCTTGACCGAACCGACGTCGGAAACGACCGCGCCCGGCTTCAGGCTGCCTGCGATCGCCTTCGCAAGCTCGCCCGAGGCGCCGACGGGAACGGCCAGGATGACGCAATCGGCATCGCGAGCGGCCTCGGCCGGATCGTCGTGATAGCTGTCGCCGAGGGCAAGCTCCTCGGCGCGCTTCAGCGTCCCGGGTCGGCGCGTATAGATCGCGATGTTCGCTGCGGCGCCGCTCTTGCGCGCTGCGAGGGCGATCGAGGAGCCGATCAGACCGATGCCGATCAGCGTCAGCTTCCGGAAGATCGGCTGGCTCACGCCGGTCTCCGCTTCTGCCCGAGGAATTCGGCGAGCCCGCTGATGGTCGCCTCGATGGCTTCGGCGCTTCCGATCGTCATGCGGAGCGCATTTGGAAAGCCGTAGGCCGGTACCTGACGCAGGACGACGCCCCGCGCGCTGAGGAACTCGTCCGCCTCGGGCGCTCGTTTGCCCAGCTGATCGGGGAAATGGATGAGGACGAAATTGCCGACGCTGGGCGTCACCTTCAGTCCGAGGCGCTCCAGTTCCGCCGTCACCTTCGGCAGCCAGGTCTCGTTATGGGCGACCGAGGCCTCGACATGCGCGCGGTCGCCGAGCGCCGCCGATGCCGCGGCGACCGCCGGACCGGAGACGTTGAAAGGCCCGCGGACACGGTTGAGCGCGTCGACGACATGCGCCGGCGCGTAGCACCAGCCGATGCGGAGATTGGCCAGACCGTAGACCTTGGAGAAGGTCCTCGTCATGACGACGTTCTCGCTGTTGGCGACCAGTTCGATGCCGCTCTCGTAGTCGTTCCGCCGGATGTACTCGGCATAGGCCGCGTCGAGCACAAGGAGGACGCTTGCCGGCAACCCCGCCTGCAGCCGCCGGATCTCCGTGAACGGGAGGTAGGTGCCGGTCGGGTTGTTGGGGTTCGCGACGAACACGATGCGGGTCTTCGGCGTGACCCGCGCAAGGATCGCGTCGACGTCGGTCGTGAGGTCCTTCTCCGGCGCCACCACGGGACGGCCGCCCGCCGCCTGGGTTGCAATCGGATAGAGGAGAAACCCGTGCCGGCTGTAGATCGTCTCATCCCCGGGCCCGACATAGATGTGGGCGAGGAGCGAGAGCAGTTCGTCGGACCCGGCGCCGCAGACGATGCGGCCCGGGTTGAGCCCGTAGGTCCGGCCGATCGCCGCGCGCAATTCCGATGCGGTCGGGTCGGGATAGAGGTGAAGCCTCTCGGCAGCCGCGCGGTAGGCGGCCATCGCCGCCGGGCTCGGCCCGAACGGGGTCTCGTTCGAGGAAAGCTTGAACAGCTTCGAGCCGCCCGTCGCCTTCGACTTGCCGGGGACGTAGGCGGCAATATCGAGGACCCCCGGTCGTGGCTGCGGATGTTGCCGCGCGCGCGCTTCCATGTCGCCGTCTGCGGACATCTGGGCTGCTCGTGCTTGAAGGGTCGGCGCCGCGGGAACCCGCGGCAGCGGGCCTTCATAGGCAGGCGCGCCGCCAAAATCAAAGAAAACGTTGACAGTAAACAAACAAGGAACCTACCTACCGCTTCTTGCGGTCGCGATCCTGCGAGTGGATGACGGAAGCTTTGGAAACGGATCGGGAATGAGCGAAGCGTCGCCCACCGCCGCGATTCGGGCTGCGCCTGTGCCGCCGGGCCCGCTCAACCAGGCTGACTTTCCTTCGAGCCCGGTTGTGCGCTTCGGCGCCGACCAGGCCCTGCGTCTCGATTCCGGGCGACAGATCGAGAACCTCCAGATCGCCTACCAGACCTATGGCGAGCTGAACTCCGCCCGCTCGAACGCCATCCTGATCTGCCACGCCCTCACCGGCGACCAGCACGTCGCCTCGACCAATCCGGTCACCGGCAAGCCGGGCTGGTGGGATCTGATGGTCGGTCCCGGCAGGCCTATCGACACCGACCGCTACTACGTCATCTGCTCGAACGTCGTCGGCGGCTGCATGGGTACGACCGGCCCCGCCTCGACCAATCCGGCTACCGACAAGCCCTACGGGCTCGACCTCCCGGTAGTGACTGTCCGCGATATGGTCCGCGCGCAGGCGATGCTGCTCGATCACCTCGGCATCGACACGCTCTTCTCGGTTGCCGGCGGCTCGCTCGGCGGCATGCAGGTGCTGCAATGGGCGGCCGCCTATCCGGAGCGCGTCTTCAGCGCCTTGCCGATCGCCAGCGGCGCCCGCCATTCCTCGCAGAACATCGCCTTCCACGAGGTCGGCCGGCAGGCCGTGATGGCCGATCCCGAATGGCGGGGCGGCAAGTACTACCTTTACGGCACGAGTCCGCGGAAAGGCCTCGCGGTCGCGCGGATGGCCGCGCACATCACCTACCTCTCCGACAGCGCGCTCCACCGCAAGTTCGGCCGTAACCTCCAGGACCGCGACCGTCCCACGTTTGGCTTCGACGCCGATTTCCAGATCGAGTCCTATCTGCGCCACCAGGGCGCGACCTTCGTCGACCGTTTCGACGCCAATTCCTATCTCTACGTCACCCGCGCGATGGACTATTTCGACCTCGCCGCGGATCATGGCGGCCGCCTGGCGAACGCCTTCCTCGGCTCCAAGACCCGGCTCTGCGTGGTTTCGTTCACCTCCGACTGGCTCTTCCCGACATCGGAAAGCAAGGCCGTGGTGCGCGCGCTCAACGCCGCCGGGGCGAGCGTCTCCTTCGTCGAGATCGAGACGGACCGCGGCCATGACGCATTCCTGCTCGACGAACCGGAACTGTTCGATGCGGTCCGCGGATTCCTGACCTCGGCCGGACGCGCACGCGGGCTCCTCTGATGAATGCGCCGCTTGCCAGTTTTCCGGCCAGCACACGTGTCGACCTGCTCGCCGTCGCGGAACTGGTCGCGCCGGGCAGCCGCGTGCTCGATGTCGGCTGCGGCGACGGGCAGCTGCTGAAGCTGCTTGAGGAGACGCGCGGCGTCGACGGCCGCGGGGTCGAGATCGGACAGAAGAACGTCAACGAGTGCGTCGCCCGCGGCCTGTCGGTGATCCAGGGCGACGCCGATACCGATCTGGTCGACTACCCGGACGACGCCTTCGACTACGTCATCCTCAGCCAGACCCTGCAGGCGACCCACCGGCCGCGCGAGGTGCTGGAACAGCTGCTGCGCATCGGGCGGAAGGCCATCGTGTCCTTTCCGAATTTCGGACACTGGCGGATGCGCCGGCTTCTGCTCTTCACCGGCCGCATGCCGGTGACCCGGAGCCTGCCCTATTCCTGGTACGACACGCCCAACATCCACTTCTGCACGATCCGCGACTTCGTCGAACTCTGCCGCGAGATCGGGGCGAGGATCGAGAAGGCGACCGCGCTCCGCGCCGACGGTTCCCGCCTCGCCTTCAACGCGCCGATGTGGGCGTGGAACCTGCTCGGCCAGCAGGCGGTGTTTCTCCTGAGCCGATAGCCGCGGTCGCCTTCAGGTCCGAAGGGTGACCGCCGCGTCTTTTTCTGGCGGCCGACACCGGCCACGAGGCTCGTCCGGATTCCGTCTCGCCAACGCGGCGGATCGGCGGCGATCGGACGCAAGACGGCGCCAATCCGTGGCGATCGGACGCCCCTCAGAAGGGGCCGGAGAGGCTTACTGCGGCTCGCCCTGCTGTCGCGATCGGCTATAGGACGCAATGATCTTCTGGATCTCGTCGCCGATGTCGCCGCCATCCGCCGGCTCCGCCGAAACCGGCTCAGGCGCCGCAGCCGGCTTGGCTTTTTCGGGAACGACCGGGCTTTCCATGGGCGGTGCCTCCGGCTCCCGTCCCTCCGCCTTGGCGCTGTCCTCGACCAGCACGTCGACCGCCTGCGCAATCGCCGCGAGAATTGAGGATTCGAGGGCCTCCTTGCTGGCCGCCTGAGGCGGCCGGGCCGCTGCCGGCGGCGGCGCCGGGGTGGGCCGCGGCGGCGATGCAGCGGGTCTCTCCGCTGCGCCCGGCTGGGTTTGGCGCGCAGGCATTGGCAGCGGCGGCGCGGGGCGCTGGGTCGCCGCCGGCGCAGCAGCGGCAGGCGCAGCAGGCGGCGCCTGCGGCCGGGACGCCGGGGCGGGAGGAGCGGGCCTCGCAGGCGTCGGAGCGCCGGTGCCCTGAACCGGCCGCGGGGCAGCCGCCGCCGTAGGCTTTGGCCGGGCAAACGCCGGGTTTGCAGCCGTCTTCATGGCGGCGGCGCGGGCGGCGACGGCGGCCTTGATCTCCTCGATGGACCGGGTCGGCGCAGGCGGCGCCACGACCGGCGGCGGACGCTCGGGCATCGGCTTGGGAGCGGGCACCGGCTCCGGCTTTTCCGCAATGATCTCAACGGGTTTGGCTGGAGGCTTGGGTGCAGGCGCTGACGCGGGCTTCGCCGCGACCGGCGCCGGCCTCGGGGCGGGAGGCGGCGCAACCTTGGCGGCTTTTCGCTTAGCCGGCTTCGGCTCATCTGCCTGAAGCGCAGTTGATTCCGTCGCCGGCTCAGGCGGGGTCGCCGGCGCGGCTGCGGGAGCCGCGGGCGAGACGGAAGCGCGGCCCGCGATCCAGGATGGCAGGAGTGCCTTTTCCCGCTCATCCAGCTCCAATCCGGAGTTTCCGACCAGATACAGGACCTGTTCGCGGAAAACCTCGGCGAGTTTCTCGGCAGTATCGGTGGTCGAGAAGACGTGGCCCTTGAGGGCGAGCCCCTTGACCACGAAAACGACCTGCCGACGGGTCACGTTCCGGCCTGCGGCGGTCAGCTTGTTCGCGACATTTTCCGCTGTGTTTTGAAAGTGATAGCCGTTCTCCGCGATCTCCTGCGCAAGGATACGGAAGAGGTCGGCGAAGGCCCGTGGCGAGAAGAGGGGGACGCTGGTCGCGTTGTGGATCTTGCGGGCGAGAACCTCGATATCCGCCCGCTCGCCGGCCTGGATTGGCGGTGCGGATTGGGCCTGATTGGTGTCCGACTGCGCCGGAACCGGCACGGACTTGGTGCTGAGCAGCTGCAGTAATCCGACTTCGTCCACGACCGCGTCCGGGATCGCCCGGTAGGCGGCCGGGGTCGCCGGGGTGACATAAACTGCGGTAGTGCGGTTATGCGCCCGCAACCGGAAGAGGAGCGGCGTCAGGTCGATGTCGGCGGACAGGAGGATGAACTCGTCGTAGCCGGTGGGATGGCCGAGCGCATCGACAACGTCGAGCGAGAGGCTGACGTCGGCGGCGTTCCGCGACCGCCCTTCGAGGAGCGGCGAGTCGATCACCTCGAAGCCGCTCGCGATGAACAGTGACCGGTTGGCGCCGAGGAGCTTCGGGTCGGCATAGACGCGCCGGATGAGGACGCGGCGGCGCCCGGAGGAACCGGCCTTGGCGATCAGCAGGCGGCCCGATTCGATCGCGGCCACCCACTCGCCGGAACGCGCCGCCAGGCGCTCCGCCGCCTCGGCCCCGTCCTCGGCCGCGGCGATGCTCCGGTGGATGCTGTCGTAGTCGACGAATAGTGCGCTCTTGATCGTGTCCGCCATTCCCGCACTCAAGCTGGCGCCGGCAGGGCCCGATCCCGCGATTCGCCGTGCGCCATCCTCAAGACTTATCCGGTTGGAACCGCAGTGTCTCGGGGGTTCTTCCGACAGTTAACGCTCTTTTAGCCGCGCCGTTCGACCGGCCAGGCGGCAGCGTTCCCGAACGGACTCCGGCGGCTCCGGGTTCCGCCCGGCCCGCGGTGCCGGTTGCGGGCGAGGGCCGTCTCGGCGGTCGAGAGCCCGACTAGCGAAACCCGTCCTTCCGCCGCCGGATTTCGCCGAAGACCTCGGCGTTGGATGCGTCCTTCATCCCGAGATGGGCGCGGATCGCCGGATCAGCGGCGCGGAGAAAGGGGTTGGTCTGCTTCTCGAGAACCACCGTCGTCGGCAGCGTCGGCTGGCCGGCGGCGCGCCGCTCGCGGACCCGCTTCGCCCGCTCGACGAGGTCCGCGTTGCCCGGATCGACGGTGAGCGCAAAGCGCGCATTGGTCTCCGTATATTCGTGGCCGCAATAGATGTCGGTGTCGTCGGGCAGCTGCATCAGCTTCTCGAGCGAGGCCCACATCATCGGCATGGTCCCCTCGATCACGCGGCCGCAGCCGATGGCAAAGAGGGTATCGCCGACGAAGGCGACGCCCTCGCCCGGAATCCAGAACGTGACGTGGTCGAGCGTGTGGCCGGGCGTGGCCAGCACGCGGACCTCGTGGGTGCCGAAGGTGAAGCCGTCGCCCTCGCCGACGATCTCGTCGCGGCCGGGAATGTCCGACCGGCCCGGGGCGACGATGCGGCAGCCATACTCCGCCTTCAGGGCGAGGTTGCCGTCGGTGTGATCGGCATGGTGATGGGTGGTGAAGATGCGGTCGAGCTTCCAGTGCCGCCTGGCGAGGTGCGCGCCGATGGCCGCGGCGTCCGGCGCATCGATCGACGCGGTGAGGCCGGTATCGGGATCGTGGATGAGAACGCCGAAATTGTCTTCCCGGCAGATGAACTGCTCGATCATCAGCGCCATTTGCGTGTCTTGTCCTCAGCTGTCGCTGGCCACTTATTAGGGCGGCCGCGGCGGGATGGGTAGCGCCGTCCGCGCATAAGCGGTCTTCGCGCCGCATCGCCGGTAGTAGGCCTTGGCCGTACCGCATTGCCCGGCGCCTTTACCCGCGGCCGTGTTCACGTTATGTTCCTGTGATCGGAACGGGCAGGCCCATGGCGACGGCCACCATCCTCCACGCCGACCTCGACGCGTTCTATGCCTCGGTCGAGCAGTTGCTCGATCCGTCGCTCCGCGGCAAGCCGATCGCGGTCGGCGGCGGCGTGGTGCTCGCCGCCTCCTATGAAGCGAAGGCCTTCGGCGTCCATGGCGGCATGCCGGGGAGGAAGGCCCGCGAACTCTGCCCGCAGCTGATCTTCGTCGGCGGCCATTTCCGGGAATACCAGCGCCTCGGCGACGCCGCCATGGCCGTGCTCGGCGATTTCACGCCGCTGGTCGAGCGCATCTCGATCGACGAGGCCTTTGCCGATGTCGCCGGCTGCACCCATCTCTTCGGTCCGCCCGAGGAGATCGCGCGGAAGATTCGGGCCCGCGTCCGCTCCGAACTCGGCCTCCCCATCTCCGTCGGCGTCGCCCGCACCAAGCACCTCGCCAAGATCGCCTCGCAGGTCGCCAAGCCCGACGGCCTGGTCGTGGTCGATCCCGCCAGCGAACTGGCGTTCCTCCACGATCTGCCGGTGGAGGTGATGTGGGGCGTCGGCCCGGCGACCAAGGCGCGGCTTGCCGACATCGGCATCCGCACCGTCGGCGACCTCGCCCGCACGCCCGGTTGGTCGCTCGAGCGCGTGCTCGGTCCGGCGGCCGGGGAGAAGCTGTCGGCGCTTGCCTGGAACCGCGATCCGCGCGTCATCCAGACCAATCGCCGCGCCCGCTCTGCCGGGGCACAGTCGGCGCTCGGCAAAAAGCCCGCCGAGGAAAGCGTCTACCGGCCGGCGCTTCGCCATCTTGCCGACCGTATCGGCTCGCGGCTGCGGCCGAAGGAACTGTTCGGTCGCACGGTCACCGCCCGCGTCCGCTTCGCCGACCTTACCGCCGTCACCCGCGCAGTCACGCTGGAGGCGCCGGTTGCGGCGACCGCGATGCTCGCCGAGACCGCCGAGGAACTGGTGCGCGCCGTGCTCGCCGAGCACCCGGAGGAGCGTTTCATCTCGCTCCTCGCCATCTCCGTCTCGCATCTGGAGAAGGACCCGCTCGTCCAGCTCGAACTGCCCTTCGGCCTTGCCGACGAGATCACCCGCCCCGGGACGCGGAAAGGTATGGCCCGGCTCGGCGCCGACCGCGCCGTCGACAGGATCCGCGACCGCTTCGGCTGGGAAGCGGTCGGCTACGCCTCGGTCGCCCTCGGCCCCTCGCGCTCCGTGCCGGACGCCTTCCGCGAACTGGCGGAGCGGGAATTGTGAGCTCGTATGGTGCGGAAACCACCGCTGAGGGACGGGAACCTCGTGCGAGCCCGGACAAGGTGCGGTTCACCAACCCCGACTGTCATCCCCGCGAATGCGGGGAACCAGTAACCGACACGGACGGGCAGAGGACACGCCGCCGGTCACCGCCTCTTTTGGCTCGACCTGTGGATACTGGGTCCCCGCTTCCGCGGGGATGACAGGTAGTGCAGAAGCGCCGCCCCTAACTCACGCGGCGGTCCAGCCGCCGTCCATGGGGAGCAGCGCGCCGGTGATCTGCTTCGCCGCGTCGGAGCAGAGATAGGCGGCGAGCGCGCCGACCTGCTCGACGGTGACGAATTCCTTGGTCGGCTGCGCGGCGAGGATGACGTCGCGCTTGACCTGTTCCTCGGTCAGGCCGCGCGCCCTCGCCGTGTCCGGAATCTGCCGCTCGACGAGCGGCGTCCAGACGTAGCCGGGGCAGATGGCGTTGACCGTGATGCCCGACTGCGCCGTCTCCAACGCCACCGTCTTGGTGAGGCCGGCAATGCCGTGCTTGGCCGCCACGTAGGCTACCTTGTAGGGCGATGCGACAAGCGCATGCGCCGAGGCGGTGTTGACGATCCGCCCCCAGCCCTTCGCCTTCATTTTGGGCAGCGCCGCGCGGATCGCGTGGAAGGTCGCGGAGAGATTGATCGCGATGATCGCGTCCCACTTCTCGACCGGGAACTCCTCGACCGGCGCGACGTGCTGGATGCCGGCATTGTTGCAGAGGATGTCGACCGCGCCGAAGCGCTTCTCGGCCGCCGCCACCATCGCCGCGATCTCCTCGGGCCTCGCCATATCGGCGGCGGAATAGATCACCTCGACGCCCATCGAATTGGCCATTTCCAGCCGCAGCGTCTCGATGGCGTGCTTCTCGCCGAAGCCGTTCAACACGATGTTGGCGCCCTCGGCGGCGAGCGCCCGGGCGATGGCAAGGCCGATGCCGCTGGTCGAGCCGGTGACCAGGGCCGTTTTACCCTTCAGCATCCTTTCCCTCACATTTTCGTCGTCGAAAGCTTATATATCGGAACGTCCCTGCGGGCATGGAAAGCGAACGCCCGCCTCACGCAGCGACCACGAAATGCCTGCAACCAGCCCCGTCCTCGACCACGCCCATCACGACCACCGGCGCTGCGCCGCCGATGCGCTCGACCATGCCGAGGCGATTTCCCGCCGCGAGGGTCTCCGCTTCACGCCGCAGCGCCGCGAGGTGCTGGAGGCGCTTCTCGCCAGCCACGTGCCGGCCTCGGCCTACGACGTCATCGAGCGGATCGCCAGCCATGGCCGCCGCCCGGCGCCGATCTCGGTTTACCGGGCGCTCGAATTCCTGACCCTTCACCGCTTCGCCCACCGGATCGAATCGCGGAACGCCTATGTCGCCTGCGACCGCGGCGACGATTGCGGGCCCGAGGCGACCTTGTTCCTGCTTTGCGAGAATTGCGGCGCCGCCGGCGAGACCTCGTCCGCCGCGCTCGGCACGCTCATTGGCAAGCTCGCCGGCAATGTCGGCTTCGCCCCGCGCGCGCCGGTCCTCGAACTGAACGGCCTCTGCGCCAATTGCCGCGAGGACGCGTGAACCCGCACCATTTGTGGAAGGCGCCGGTGGCGACGATTGGCCTTAGCCTGGCTCCAGGGTATCCCTCCCCGGTACGGGGAGGGGGGACCATGCGCGGCATGGTGGGTGGGAAAGGTGCTCTGCCCCGCGGACCCCACCCGTCTCCGCGCTCCGCGCGGCGCCACCCTCCCCGTGCCGGGGAGAGATAGGCCCGCCCCACATGCGCGATCCCGCCCCCCTGTCCGGCCCGATCCTTTTCGCGCCGCTGCCGCGCCGGGCGAGCGTCGGCGTGCGCGTCGGCAACGTCATGGTCGGCGGCGACGCGCCGATCGTCGTCCAGTCGATGACCAACACCGACACGGCCGATATCGCCGCCACCGCGGCGCAGGCCGAGGCGCTCGCCCGCGCCGGCTCGGAACTGGTCCGCATCACCGTCGACCGCGACGAAGCCGCCGCCGCCGTGCCGCATATCCGCGACCGGCTGGCGGCCCGCAACATCGCCGTGCCGCTCATCGGCGACTTCCACTATAACGGCCACCGCCTCTTGACCGATCACCCGGCGGCGGCCGAGGCGCTCGCCAAGTACCGCATCAACCCGGGGAATGTCGGCTTCGGCGAGAAGCGCGACCGCCAGTTCGCCACCCTCATCGAACTGGCGATGCGCTACGGCAAGCCGGTCCGCATCGGCGTCAACTGGGGCTCGCTCGACCAGGCGCTGCTTACCCGCCTCATGGACGAGAACGCCGCTTTGCCCCGGCCGAAGAGCGCAGCGGAGGTCACCCGCGAGGCGATCGTCCAGTCGGCGCTGCTGTCGGCCGCCGAGGCCGAGCGCCTCGGCCTTGCCCGCGACCGGATCATCCTTTCGGCCAAGGTCTCCGCCGTGCAGGACCTCGTCGCCGTCTACGGCGAACTGGCCCGGCGCTCCGACCATGCCCTCCATCTCGGCCTCACCGAGGCCGGCATGGGCTCGAAGGGCATCGTCGCCTCGTCGGCGGCGCTTGCGATCCTGCTCGAACAGGGGATCGGCGACACCATCCGCATCTCGCTTACCCCCGAGCCCGGCGGCGACCGCACCCGCGAGGTGACGGTGGCGCAGGAACTCCTCCAGGTGATGGGCTTCCGGGCCTTCCTCCCGGTCGTCGCCGCCTGCCCCGGCTGCGGGCGGACCACCTCCACGGTGTTCCAGGAACTCGCCCGCCGCATCGAGGACGATCTCCGCGCCGCGATGCCGGCCTGGCGGGAGAAATATCCCGGCGTCGAGGCCCTCAAGGTCGCGGTGATGGGCTGCATCGTCAACGGGCCCGGCGAATCGAAGCATGCCGATATCGGCATTTCGCTCCCCGGAACCGGCGAGCAGCCGGCCGCGCCAGTCTTCATCGACGGCAGGAAGGCGGCGACGCTCCGCGGGGCCACAATTGCGGACGATTTCCGTGCGATGCTGGCAGAATATGTCGAACGGCGATTCGGTCGAGGCGCGACCGGCGCAGCGGTGGACGCTGCCGAATAGACGCCGCCGCCCTATATAGTCGGGGCTAACCTTCAGGAGCCCGCCATGCCGAGCAATCCGCGCACGACCGCCGAAACCCGTTTTCGGAAGGCCCAGGACCGTGCCCGCGAGGCCGCGACGGCGATGAACGAGGTGGTTGCCGAGGCGAGGCGGCTCGACGCCAACACCGCCCGCCTCAAGGCGCTGCGGCTGGCCAAGGAAGCCAAGGACGCCGTCGAAGCCGCCGCCGAGAAGGCGGCGAAGGCCGCCGCCAAGGCGGCGCCCAGGGTGCGAAAGCCGAGGGCCGCGCCGAAGCCCAAGGCTTCGCTGCAGGTGGAAGAGCTGAACGCCTCCAACGACGAGTAGCCTCCTCTCCGCAGGATCACGTTCCCTTCACGCGGGCGCGGGTGCGGCTGCGGTTGCGCGCGCCGGAAAGTGACACGCCATTTGAACGGGCGGCGGGGAAGCGCGTGCTACCCAATCCGTTGCCGCCGGAATGGCGGAGCAACTTTGGAAAACGGAGGAAGAAAAATGCGCGCACTGCTTCTCGGCGCCGCCGGCATCATGGCCGCCTCGCTCGCGCCGGCGCTTGCCGACGATGCGATGGGAACGATGGGGATGATGAAGGGCGGCGAGGTCATGGCATTCATGCCCGACGGGCACATGGGCACCATGATGGTCACCGACAAGATGGCGGCCGACAAGATGATGGGCATGGCCAAGGTGCTCGATCACTGCACCATGATCATGACCGGCGCCGACGGGAAGACCTACATGGTCGACACGTCCTCGGCCGAAGCCATGGCCGAATGCGAGAAAATGGCGAAGTAGCCAGCGCCAACGCCACGACCGCCGGGCGCTGGTCGCGGCGCCCGGCTTTTCCTCTCGCCGGCATCGCCGTTGCCGGAAAAGGCGCTGCATCCTCCTCCGCGAAGCGGGGGAGGGGGACCATGCGAAGCATGGTGGAGGGGGCGAGTGCAAGGGCGACGGAGTGGAGAGTACTCACCTCGGCTCCGACCTGTCCCACTATCTCACCACCGTCATCACCGGCCCCCGAGCCGGTGATCCATGCCATTGCCTACCCGCAGCGCCGCCCGCGGACTTCACCCACACCGTCCCCGCCGGGCCGACGCCGACCTGGCCCCGCCTTAGCCGTCCTTCGAGGCTCGCTCCGCTCGCACCTCAGGATGAGGCATTCCGTTATCTCCACCGCGGACGGCGTCGCGGACGGCATCACAAACGGCCCTCATCCTGAGGTGCTCGCCGCAACGCGGCGAGCCTCGAAGGACGGCTGTGCTCTGAGCCTGTCGCTGCCGGTTTCGGCGGTCGCGCCTCAAGCGCTCGCGCCGCGGATACCCTCTGTGCAGGGCGATCCCCGCGCGTCCGCCGAAACCCCTCCCGGAAGGGCCTTAGAACCGGCACACCATGCTGAACGGAGTGGCTTGCGATTCGAAGCGCCTCGATGCCAACACCGCCCGCTCAAGGCGCTTCGGCTCGCGAATGAAGCCAAGGACGCGACCGAGGCGGAAGCCGTGAGGTGGAGACGCCCGCCGCCAAGTTCGCCTCAGGTGCGGAAGGCGAAGGCGGCCAAGGCCGCGCTCACGGTCGACGAACTCAACGCGTCGAGCGACGAGTAGTAAAACGTCAAGTAACGGATGTATCTAAGTCTGCACTCGTCTAAGCGCCGACTTCGAGACGCTCATTTATCGATTTTTGACGATCATTGCGTCGACGTATTCACGGGCTTGACGACAGGGAGGCTGCGCGAAGGTACTCGTTCCTAGACATTAGGCTGGAATTTCAGAATTGGGAGCGGCGCAGACTGTGGATTGGCAGCCCAGTCTAGGTGAGCATACAGCGCTCTAAAATACGGATATGTAGCTGCTTTCGCTACATTCTCCAAAAACATCTCTATGGTATCCTCCGCGCAATCCTGCATTCCATCATATGCCACGAGATATATGGCAGTGCAGCCGGATAAAATCTTCCTCTTATATTTGATTGATATATTCCAAGACATGTTCGCGATACAGGTCCCGTCTGTAGCCCCGGAACTCAATATCTTCTTCTTTCCAGTGATGTCACGCGTCAACAGGCTACGACTTACACCCAGGGACTCTGCGGCCATTTTGAAGTCGACCTTCTCCAATATGAGAGACAAAAGGCGTGCTTGTCGCACCAAGCGATTGTAAGACGCGCGCTTCTTGCCCGCCGAGTCGTCAACTGGCTGTGGCAGCGTCTCAGATTTCTCTTCTGGATCGGTCGGCAAGCTCATCAATTAAGCCGCTTTCAAAGAAATCGACTGTCGTCCGTTCTCCCACTCGACAACGAGGCTGCTATAGTTGTCGTTCGACGCGAGATTTTCCCGCAGAACCGCAACAAACTGGGCGGTCTTACCCATGTCCGCGGGCGCCGTCGTTGACGTCGTTTCCGAGAAATCCCAATTCCATTCGGTGGGATCGTTGACCGGGGTTCTGGAAGACAGAAATTTCCTTTTCGTGGTAACACAGGCAGTTTCTCCAAGCGCGTGGAGAATTCTAGCAAACGTCTTTGCCGTAGGATTAGCATCCGACTTGAAGAGCTGCGACAGTCGCGCTTTGGAAATACCAGCTTTTGCCGCAAGCTGAGTCCGGGACAGGCCTTTCTCCATAATCAGCTCCTGGATAAGGAACTGAAAATCAATCAAGAGATTTTCCTCGGCTTCGATCGTGCTTTGATCGACAATTGCCGCCATCCGACTCATCTTATTTCCCCTTACTCTGGAACTCGATTAAGCGTGCTATATCGTCAGCCGCAAGCTTGAGCAGCGTCTTATTGGCTTTGTTCTGTTTCTTCGAATCATCGACGCGCGTTCCGACAAACGTTCTTTTTCCGGCTACTGTGAGAATGGATCCATAGAGCCGCCATTGCCATGCCTTGAAGGCCCAAACGGCGACCTTCCCGTGAGCGGTGGCGAAAGTTTGCTCTTTCTTGAATTTCTCATCTGTCAGCCGGTGGGGGTTGTGCTCGCAAAATTCACGGAAGTAACGCTCCAGATGGGCCTTCCGTTGCATTGATATCTTGTCGGTTCCCGCACGGGCAGCCACGTAGGCAGCGTAAGCCGTTGGCGCAAGTCGGATATCGGCCGCGTCTCCTCGAACAACGATGTCATAGAGTGTAGCTGTGGGCGGTTGTAGACCCTTCATAGGCCCTGCTTCAGTTGTTAATATATATATTAACAACGCCGCGTCTATGGGAACAGGCGAAGAACTTGCGATTTTTGGTTGACGGGGCGTATTTGTCACACGGTTGAGAATCGGCGCGTGTGCAACGTAGCATGTGCAATACAGCGCTAGAAATGGAGAACTTACAGATGCTTACAGGTGCTTTGCTTAGGCCCCCGGCGGCACCAGCGCCGGCCGTAGCACGGCCCTGACCCGCCCACCGCCCCGCGCGGGAATGCCGGCGTAAAGCTGCTTCGTAGCCTCGACGATGTAGACGCCGGCAAAGGCCGGCCAGAGGTAAAGCCCGAGCCGCTCCCAGGCGGCGCCGTTCTTGACGAAAATCCGCCGCCGGATCGGCGGCATGCAGAGCGCCTCGCTCCAGCCGAGCGGCGAGAACAGCGATTCGCGGAGGAGCGCCGTCAGCTGCCCGCGGCTGAACGGCCGGCCGTAGCCGAAGGGCGTCGCCTCGCCCCGCGTCCACAGGCCCCGCCGGTTGGGGACGACGAGGATGACCCGGCCGCCCGGCGCCAGCACCCGCCAGATTTCCTTCAGGACGTTCCGCGCATCGGCCGCCATTTCGAGCGCGTGGACGACCAGGACGCGATCGACCGAGGCGTCGCGGAGCGGCAGCTCGTCGTCCTCGATCAGCGCCGTCGCGTTCGGCCCCTCCGGCGGCCAGTTCACCACGCCCTGCACCGCCGGCATGAAGGCGATGGCGCTCTCCGCCGCCCCGCCGAACTGGCGGAGGTACGGCGTGGCGTACCCGATCCCGACCAGCCGCTGGCCTTCGACCGAGGGCCAGCGCCGGCGGAGCTTCACGCCGATCAGCCGCGCGACGATCACGCCGATCCGCTCGGCATAAAAGGCGCGGAGGTCGACCACGTCGAGATACATGGCGCCATTCTAGCGGAGCCCTGCGGGCGACGTGAGAGGCCGCCATGAACTCGGCCGTCGGCGAGGCGCCGTTTTCCCCGCGTGCCTCAGGTCGGCCTTCGGACGGGGCGAGGACGGCTCGGCGGCAACGCATGCCGCCCAGTCGCCGCCGATCCTCGCCATTGGCGGGGGAAGGCTCCGCCAGCCGACGCTTTCGGCATGCCACCCGCTACGGCTTTAACGCTGGACCTTCAGGTCGACCCGTACCCCGTCGGCGGTGTAGTTCGACGCCGCGTCGTTCGAGACCAGCCATTCGTGGGTGTAGGAGCCGGTCAGGCGGAGGTAGCGGTTGATCTTCCACGTGATCCCGGCGCCGACGCTGTAGGTCCGGTCGTTCTCGCCGGTCCCCTGAAAACGCTCGTGGACGAGGCCGGCATTGACGCTGAGGTCGATATTGTCGCGCCAGGCATAGGTCGTCTCGAGCGATGCGTCGTATTCGACGGAGCCCGAGGAAGCCGGATCGGTGCCCGGATTGATCGCCGTCGACAGGTCGGCGGTGACCGTGACCAGCGGCGTCGGCGCCCAGGTGAGCGACCCGTCGACGGTGAGCGCCGCAATGTCGGCAAGCGCCGGATCGGCGAAGGTCTGGCGCTGCGCGCCGATCGCCACCTCGCCGGCAAGGAGCGGGCCGGTGTCGATCGCCACGCCCGCGCGCACCGCGACCCCGCGGCTCGCCCGCGCGATGCCGTTGCTGTCGACCGCCTGGTCGAAGCTCCGCCGGCTCACCTCCGCCTCGACGAAGGGCGAGAGCGCCGGGGTAACCTCGTAGGCGAGCCGGACGCGGGCGCCATAATCGACATTGTCCCGGTCGCTCTGGTCGAGGGTCACCCCGCCCCCGGTAGCGACGCCATAGGTCGTCCGCGTCGCGCGCGCGGCGAGCGTGATCGCGGCAGGCCCGAGGTTGCGCGTGATGCCGGCATCGCCGGACAATGTCCGCACCTCGCCGGTCGGATCGGAATCCGGCGGGAAGACCGCGTTGGTGACGCTCTTCCGCTCGACCGCGTAGGAACCGTCGAGATTGGCCTGCCAGCCGTCGGCGAGATCGAGGCGGGCGCCCGCTTCGAGCGAGGCGCTCGGCTTGTCGGCCGCCGCGTCGCTGAAGAACCGGTCCGAGGAGCCGCGGAGCGTCAGCGACAGTTCGTGCCGGGCCCAGTCGGACCGGACCTTCAGTTCCGGCGTGACCGAGACGTAGCCAGAGGCGGCGCCGCCCGCCGCCGCCGGCGCGTTGGTCGTATAGCCGGCGCCGATGGTGACCGAGGGATAAAGGATGAAGCTGCCGACATGGATGCCGAGCGGCTCATACGGGTCGAGGTCGGGGGGCGTCCGCCGGACGGGCGCAACCGGCGGCTCGTTCTCCGCCGGCCTCTCCGGCTTCACCGATCCGGTCCGCAGCGGATCGGGCGGCGGAAGCGGAAGCGGCGGAGTCGCCGCATCGGGGCTGGCATCGCCGGCGCCGGGCGTTTCGGAAAGGACGACCGGGTCGCCGGTTGCGGCTTCGGCGGCTGCCGGCGCGGCCGCGGCAAGCGCGGCGAGAATCAGGGCTCTGCGCATCGCGGAAACGTCCCCTCGGCAGCGGCGCTTCGCCGCGCATCCTTTCCGGACCGTAAAAAACCTTGGTTAACGCTTCCTTTCGGCGGCCGCTTCGTTCTCGTCAGGGCGCAAAAATGCTAGTAGGACGGGATGATCGGGACCGGTTCGCCGGCCTCAGCCTGGAGCGATCGTGGCGATTTCCCTTTCGGAGAAGCGGGCGGCCAAGAAGGCCGAGCGCGAACGCGCCGCCGGCGCCGCCGCATCGGCGCGCCGGACCCTCGGGACGGAGGCGGCCGGCCTCGCCGCTCTCCGCGAAGCGCTCGGGAACGGCCTTGCCGCCCCCTTCTCGGAAGCGGTCGAGATCGTCGACCGCGCCACCCGCCCGGACGCCGACGGGCGGCCGCGCGGCCGCGTCGTCGTCAGCGGCGTCGGCAAGAGCGGCCACGTCGGACGCAAGATCGCCGCCACCCTCGCCTCGACCGGCACGCCGGCCTTCTTCGTCCACCCCGCCGAGGCGGGCCACGGCGACCTCGGCATGGTCGCCGCCCGCGAGGACGTCATCTTCGCGCTGTCCTGGTCGGGCGAATCGGTCGAGCTGCGCGCCTTCGTCGAATTCGCCCGCCGCTTCGGCAACAAGCTGATCGCGGTCACCGCCAAGCCGGAAAGCTCGCTCGCCCGGCAGGCCGACCTCGTCCTCCTCCTCCCCGATGCGGCCGAGGCCTGCCCGCACGGCCTTGCGCCGACCACCTCGACCATCATGCAGATGGCGCTCGGCGATGCGCTCGCCATTGCGCTCCTCGAAGCGCGCGGCTTCACGGCGGAGGACTTCCACGTCTTCCATCCCGGCGGCCAGCTCGGCGCCAAGTTCCATTTCGTCCGCGAGATCATGCATCGCGGCGCCGCGAT
>DASRGK010000012.1:0-5876 GCA_035651055.1 Bauldia sp. | reverse complement strand
ATCGGACCGGCGGTCCGGAAGTCAACCAATGGGTCGCCGTCGACGTCGGTGCGCCGGGCCGCGGCATGGCCCGCATCCGGCACACGGCGATCGGGGTCAATTTCGTCGACATCTACTACCGGAGGGGCTTCTACAAGGCGCCGGGCGGGCTGCCCTTCATTCCCGGCGCCGAGGCGGCCGGCGTCGTCGAGGCGGTCGGCCAGGGCGTCAGCGACCTCAAGGAAGGCGACCGGGTCGTCTATCAGGGCTCGATCGGCGGCTATTCCGAGGTTCGCCTGATACCGGCGGACAAACTCGTCCGGCTGCCGGACCGCGTCAGCGACAAGGTCGCGGCGGCGGTGTTCCTGAAGGGCCTGACGGTGCAATGCCTGCTCCGCCGCACCTTCAAGGTGATGAAGGGGCAAACCATCGTCTGGCACGCGGCCGCCGGCGGCGTCGGCTCGATCGCGACGCAGTGGGCCAAGGCCCTCGGCGTAACCGTCATCGGCACGGTCGGCTCGGACGACAAGATCGCGGCGGCGAAAGCCGGCGGCGCCGACCATGTGATCAACTACCGCAAGGAAGACTGGGTCGCCAAGGTGAAGGATCTGACCGGCGGGGAGGGGGTCGACGTGGTCTATGACTCGGTCGGCAAGGACACGTTCCCCGGTTCGCTCGACTGCCTGAAGCCGTTGGGCCTCTGGGCCTCGTTCGGGCAGTCCTCCGGCCTGCCGCCCGAATTCACCGCCGCGATGCTGCAGCAGAAGGGGTCGCTCTTCGCCACCCGGCCCGCGCTGGCAGTCTACCTTGCCAAGCGGGCGGACCTCGAACACGCGGCGCATGAACTCTTCGACGCGCTGCGGGCAGGGGTGGTCAAGGTCGCGGCCTCGTCCGAGATGCCGCTCCGCGAGGCGGGCGAGGCGCAGCGCCGGATCGAGACCCGGGAGACCAGCGGAACCACGATTCTGCTGCCCTGACCTTGCCGATTTTCACGGCAACCTGCGGTCAAAGATCATATTTGCCCAATCGGGCGGCATGCTTCATTCTTCCGCCCGGGCCGCCTCCGGCGGAGCGGGGGCGTTGGGATTGAGTATGGCGATTGGGTTCCGGCGTGCGGCGCCGGCCAGGATTGCAGGATGTCGCTCATGGGGCGGCTGACGACGCACGTCCTCGACACGGCACTGGGCAGGCCTGCCGCGAACCTGACGGTTGAGCTCTACCGCCTCGACGGAAGCGACCGCCCGCTTGCCGCCGGCAAGACCAACCGTGACGGCCGCATGGACCGGCCGCTCCTCGAGGGACCCACGTTCACGGCGGGCGTGTACGAGCTACGCTTCCACGTCGGCGAATACCTCGCCGGCAGAAGCGCGGGCAATCCGGGCTTTCTCGACGTGGTCCCGATCCGCTTCGGGATAAGCTCGTCCGAGGAGCACTACCACGTGCCGCTGCTCTTCTCGCCGTTCGCCTATTCGACCTATCGCGGCAGCTAGGCAATGCGGCAGAACATCCGGTTCATCCGCAAGGGGCAGATGGTCGAGGTATCGGCCTTCACGCCGACCGCGCTGCTCCTTGACTATCTTCGCGACAGCGAGGGCGCCAAGGGCACCAAGGAAGGCTGCGGCGAGGGCGATTGCGGCGCCTGCACAGTCGTCCTCGGGCGGCTCCGCGACGGCAAGCTCGTCTATGAGCCGGTCAATTCCTGCATCCAGCTTCTCGGCCAGGTCGACGGCACCGAGATCATCACGGTCGAGGACCTCGCCGATCCGAGCGGCGGCCTGCACCCGGTCCAGACGGCGATGGTCGAGAAGCACGCCTCGCAATGCGGCTTCTGCACGCCCGGCTTCGTGATGAGCCTGTTCGCGATGTATCACGCCACCGAGCGAAAGGTGACGCGCGACGAAGTCAACGACTGGATCGCCGGCAACCTCTGCCGCTGCACCGGGTACCGGCCGATCGTCGATGCCGGCATTGCGGCGTGTAACGGGCTCCGCCGTGACCGTTTTCGCGGGGCTGCCGCCGATACGACCGGGCTCCTCGGATTCCTTTCCGACAATGAGGACGTCTTCCTCGGCGATGACGATCACTTCTTCGCCGCGCCGGGCACGGTCGACTCGCTCTGCGACCTCTACGAGAAGCACCCGGCCGCGACGATCGTCGCAGGTGCCACCGACGTCGGGCTGTGGATCACCAAGCAGTTCCGCGATCTGCCGAAGATCATCCATATCGGCCGGGCGCGCGGTCTCGACCGCATCGACGATACCGGCTTCGAGCTGATCATCGGCGCCGGCGCGACCTATGCGCAGGCCGAGCCGCATCTGCGCGCGATCGATCCGGACATCGGCGAACTGGTGCGGCGGCTGGGGTCGAAGCAGGTGCGGGCGAGCGGCACGGTCTGCGGCAACGTCGCCAACGGCTCGCCGATCGGCGATACGCCGCCAGTCCTCATCGCGCTCGGCGCGACGGTCGAGCTGCGCAAGGGCAAGCGCGTCCGCACCATGCCGATCGAGGAGTTCTATATCGACTACGGCAAGCAGAACCGGCAGCCGGGCGAGCTGGTCACCGCGCTCATCGTGCCGAAGCTTGCCGCCGGCAACATCTTCCGCTGCTACAAGGTCAGCAAACGCTTCGACCAGGACATCTCCTCGGTGATGGGCGCCTTCCGCTTCGCCGTCAGCGAGGAAGGCACGATCACCGAAGCCCGCATCGCCTTCGGCGGCATGGCCGGCATCCCGAAGCGGGCGAAGGGCGCCGAGCTGGCGCTGCAGGGCGCGGCGCTCCGCGACTCGCGCATCTGGGCGCGCGCCTTCGCGGCGCTCCGCGACGATTTCACGCCGCTCAACGATCACCGCGCCAGCGCGCGCTACCGCCAGGAAACGGCGCATGCGCTCCTCGGCAAGGCGTTGATCGAGGCGGCGGGCACCAGCTCGCGCCGCACGCGCGTCATCGGTTTCCGCGAGAAGGTGGAGGCGGATGGATCTCGCTGACATCATCGCCGGCAATCCGCCGCTGGCGGTCGTCCGCACGCCGGTGCCGCACGACAGCGCCACCAAGCACGTAACCGGCGAGGCGGCCTTTATCGACGACCTGCGCGAGCCTGCCGGCACGCTCCACGTCGCGCCCGGCTACGCGCCGATCGCCGCCGGCCGGATCACGGCCATCGACCTCGACCCGGTGCTGAAGGCGCCCGGGGTGCTCGCGCTGATCACCGCCGACGACATTCCCGGCGACAACGACATCAGCCCGAAGGGCATCCGCGACGACCCGGCGATCACCGGAGAGCGGGTGATGTTCCATGGCCAGGTGGCGTTCGCGGTGGTGGCGGAGACCCGCGACCAGGCCCGCCGCGCCGCCCGCCTCGGGAAGTTCGCGACCGCACCGGCTATGCCGGTGATCGACGTCGACGATGCGCTCGTCGCCGGGACGTCGGTGCTGCCCGACTACGCCTTCACCCGCGGCGATCCCGCCGACGAGATCAGCCGCTCGCCGAAGGAGATTACCGGCGAGTTCCGCATGGGCGGGCAGGAGCACTTCTACCTCGAAGGGCAGGTCGCGCTCGCCGTGCCCGGCGAAGACGGCGACATGCACATCTATTCCTCGACGCAGCACCCGACCGAGGTGCAGCACGTCGTCGCCCGGACGCTCGCCCTCCACGACAACGCGGTGACGGTGGAAACGCGGCGGATGGGCGGCGGCTTCGGCGGCAAGGAGAGCCAGGCGACGCAGTGGGCCGTCCTCGCCGCGCTGGCGGCCCGCAAGACCGGGCGGCCGTGCAAGCTCCGCCTCGACCGCGACGACGACATGATCATGACCGGCAAGCGGCATGATTTCAAAGTCGAGTACCAGGTCGGCATCGCCAAGGACGGGACGCTGCGCGCCGTCGATGTGACCCTGTCGGCGCGCTGCGGCTACTCGGAGGACCTGTCGCTCGGCGTCGTCGACCGCGCGATGTTCCATGCCGACAATGCCTATTTCTACCCGACCTGCCGTATCCTCAGCCGCCGCCTGCGGACCAACACCGTGTCCAACACCGCCTTCCGCGGCTTCGGCGGGCCGCAGGGAATCCTCTTCGCCGAGCGGATGATGGATCACATCGCCTACGCCACGGGGCGCGATCCGCTCGAAGTGCGCAAGGCGAACTTCTACGGCGGAGCCGGCAAGGACCGCACGCCCTACGGCATGCGGGTCGAGGACAACATCCTTCTGGAACTGGTCACCGAACTCGAGCGGACGAGCGAATACCACGAGCGCCGGAAGCAGATCGCCGAGTCGAATGCCACCAGCCCGGTCCTGAAACGCGGCATCGCACTGACGCCGGTGAAGTTCGGCATCTCCTTCACCCTCATTCACCTCAACCAGGCGGGCGCCGTCGTCCACCTCTACCGGGACGGGTCGATCATCCTCAACCATGGCGGCACCGAGATGGGGCAGGGGCTCTTCATCAAGGTCGCCCAGGTGGTCGCCGAGGAATTCGGCGTCGGGGTCGACAAGGTGAAGATCACCGCTACTTCTACGGCGATGGTGCCCAATACGTCGCCGACCGCGGCTTCGTCCGGCACGGACCTCAACGCCCAGGCCGCGCTCATCGCCTGCCGCACGATCAAGGACCGCCTGTTCGACTTCATCCAGGAGAAGTGGAACATCGGCCGCGACCGCGTGCAGTTCCGCGACGGCAAGGTGCTGGTCGGCAATCGCGCGATGGAGCTGAAGGATATCGCGACCGAGGCCTACCAGGCGCGCGTGCCGCTGTCGGCGACCGGCTTCTACAAGACGCCGAAAATCTCGTGGGACCGGGAGAAGGCGAGCGGCCGGCCCTTCTACTATTTTGCCTATGGCGCCGCCTGCTCGGAGGTCACCGTCGACACGATGACCGGCGAGATGAAGGTCAACCGGGTCGATATCCGCCACGATGTCGGGCGCTCGCTCAATCCGGCGATCGATATCGGCCAGATCGAGGGCGGCTTCGTCCAGGGCATGGGCTGGCTGACGACGGAGGAACTGGTCTGGGACTCGGCCGGGCGGCTGATGACCCACGCGCCGTCGACCTACAAGATCCCGGCGGCGTCCGACGTGCCGGCCGATTTCCGGGTCGCGCTCCACGATTCGGGCGGCAACCGCGAGGACGCGATCTACCGGTCGAAGGCGGTCGGCGAGCCGCCGCTGATGCTGGCCATCTCGGTCTTCTCGGCAATCACCGATGCCATCGCCAGCCTGAAGCCGGCGATGATGCCGCGGCTCGACGCGCCGGCGACACCCGAGGCGATCATGCGCGCGATCCGCGCCACGACCGGAGGCGACGCCTGATGGCGGTCTGGTCGCGCCTCCTCGACATCATCGCACGCGACGGCCGCGCCGCAATGGTCACGGTCGCCGCGACTCGCGGCTCGGCGCCGCGCGATGCCGGGGCGCGGCTGATCGTGCGGCCCGACGGCGGTTTCACCGGCACGATCGGCGGGGGGACGCTCGAATGGCGCGCGATCGCCATCGCGCAGGCCGCGCTCGCCCGGCACCGGACCGCGAAGGCCGAGCTCCGCACCTTCGTTCTCGGGCCGGACATGGGCCAGTGCTGCGGCGGCCAGGTCGACCTCCTGTTCGAGGTCCTCGACCGCGACGACCGCGAGCCGGTCTCGGCGTTCGCGCGCCGCGAAGCGGCCGGCGAATCCTTCACCACTGCCGCGGAAATCCGTGCCGACGGCGTCCGCCGGCGCGTCATCGACCGGGCGATGCCTCCCGGCACGGCGGCGCTTGCCCGGGGCGTGTTGCGCGAGGGCTTCGGCGAGGAGCGCCGGCCGCTCCTCCTCTTCGGGGCCGGCCATGTCGGTCGAGCGCTGGTGCTGGCGCTGGCGCCGCTCCCCTTCGCCGTGACCTGGATCGACCCGCGCCCCGACGCCTTCCCGGCA
>DASRGK010000011.1:0-37715 GCA_035651055.1 Bauldia sp. | reverse complement strand
GCGACGAAGTCGTAGGCGTCGCCGCGATAATAGGAAGCGGTGAACTCGACCGCCTCGCCGCTTTCGAGGAACGAACGCCGTTCGATATAGAGGGCCGGGCTTGCCGTCGGCACGTCGAGGAGTTTCGCCTGCTCGGGATTGAGGAGGACCGCGTGCAACCGCTGCAGCGCGCGGCGGGGCGAGAAGCCGCGGGACCGCAGCGCGGCATAGAGCGACGCTTCGACCGCGTGCGGATCGGGGAGGTAGCGCGCCGGAACCACGGCGTTCTCGATCGCCATCGGCACGCCCGCGGCAAGGCGGAGGCGCTGCAGGCGGCTGACCGGCGCGCCGGGTGAAAGGCCGAGCGCCATCGACTCGGCCGGCGACGATGCCCCGGTCGTCCGTTCGAGGATGACCGCGCCCGGCTTCATGCCGCGGGCGAGCATATCGTCGGTGAAGCTCGACAGGCGCGACAGCGGCTGCTCGACGTGGACGGTCGGCGCGATGAACGTGCCCGATCCCCAGCGCTGGACGAGAATGCCCTTTTCGACGAGGCCGGCGATGGCCTTGCGCACGGTGACCCGGGAGATGCCGAGGCTGCGGGCGAGATCGCGCTCGGAAGGCAGCGCCTCGTCGACCTGCAGCCGCCCGGTCCGCACCGATTCCTCGATGCTCCGCTGGAGCTGGATGTAGAGCGGTGTCGGACTGGCCTCGTCGAGCGCCGCGACGCCGTCCAAGGTCGGGGCAACGCCGAGCGTCACGCGCGCACCTGTGCGGCGTGGTTCTGCCGGGCCATGAGAAGCGCACCTTCGAGCGCATCGGTCTCGTATTCGACCACCCCGACCAGGTATTTCTGGAAAGGCGGCGCCAGCCACGGCCGGATCAGCGGGAAGACGCTGCCGATCATCGCGATTGCCGGCGCACCGAGGTCGAGGAGCCGGGTCAGCTGCCGCTCAATGTCCAGCGCCGCGCCGTGGAGGATCGCCATGGCGAGCGCATCGCGGTTGTCGGCATGGTGAAAGACGCGCGGCGCAAAGGCGGCGAAATCGGCGGGCCGGCGGGCATCGTCGCCGGCCCAGACGACCGCATTCGGCGGGTCGTCGCCGAAGCGGGCCATGATCTCCTCGACCAGCGCCGTCCTCGAACCCATCCCCTCGGCCGCCCAGAGCGACCGGCGGATCGCCTCATGGCCGATCGCCTTGCCGCTCCCCTCGTCGCCGATCTCGGCGCCCCAGCCGCCGACATTGTGCCGCCGGCCGTTCACCACCGCGATGCCGGCGGTGCCGGTGCCGACGATGAAGATGGCGCCATCGGCGCCCTTGAAGGCGCCCATCCAGCTCGCCCAGGCATCGGTGTCGACGACGAGCGACGCGAACGGATGCGGCCAGTCGTAAACCGACTGCCGGTCCTCGTCCTGCTGCGTGCCGGCGAGCCCGAAGCCGGCATGGATGCGGGCGCAGTCGCCCTTGCCGAGGCCCGCCGCCGCCATCGCCGCCTCGCAAGCATTCATGACTTCACGGAAGGCGAGGCTGCGCAGCCGGGCGTTTCCCGGACCGGCGCTCCCTTCGCCGAGCAGGCGCCCGCCCGCATCGCGGATGCGGGCGGAGGACCGCGTGCCGCCGCCATCGACGCCGATGAAAAGGGGTTCCTGCATCTCGCCTGCCCGCTCGCGCCGGTCCCGCTTAGTATAATGCCACTTCAAAGCCAACCCGAAAAGTGCGCCGGGTTAACGAGGCGTCACAGAACCGGCCCGGCGATGACGGCGATCATCCAGCGACGCCCAAATTCCCTGTGGACAACCTCGATGACAGAGGACGCGTCGGGACTTGTGACAGGCGCACGGCGATGATACCAATCTAATATCAGTGGCGACGTGCAGGGGTCATCCGCCTCGCGATGAAGACCACCGAGTCGATCAATCCGCGCTATGCCGGCCTCGACACCTGGAGCGACGAGGCGATCCTCGCCGCCTTCGCCGAAGGTCAGGAGCGCGCCGCCGGCGCCGTCCGTTCGGCCATTCCCGAATTGAGCAGGGCGGCGACCGCAATCGTCGGGCGCCTCGGGGACCGCGGCCGCCTCATCTATGTCGGCGCCGGCTCCTCCGGCCTGATCGCGGCGCTCGACGGAATGGAACTGGCCGGGACCTTCGGCTGGCCCGAAAGCCGCACGCTTTTCGTCATGGCGAACGGCCATACCATCGCCCCCGGCCTCCCCGGCGGCAGCGAGGACGACGCCGAGCGCGGCCGCGCCGAGATGGACCTGCACGCTCCGTCCGCGCCCGACTGCGTGATCGCGGTGACCGCCAGCGGCTCGACACCCTTCACCCTCTCCGCCACCGCCGCGGCGAAGGCGGCCGGCGCGCTTACCGTGGGCATCGCCAACAACCGCGACGCGCCGCTGCTTCAGCGGGTCGATGTCCCGGTTTTCCTCGATTCGGGCCCGGAGATCATCGTCGGCTCGACGCGCATGGGCGCCGGCACCGCGCAAAAAGCGGCGCTCGGCCTCCTCTCCAGTCTGGTCATGATCCGTCTCGGCCACATTTATGATGGCCTAATGGTGAACCTCCGGGTCGACAACCAGAAGCTCCGCCAGCGCGCGGTGGCGACGCTGGTCCATATCACCGGGGCGCCGGCCGACGCCGCCGACGCCGCGCTCCATCAAAGCAACGGCAGCGTCAAGAACGCGGCGCTGATCCTCAAGGGCATCGCCGCCTCCGAGGCAGGACGCCTGCTGGCGGCGGCGAAGGGAAATCTGCGGACAGCCCTCGCCCGGCTCTAGCGGGGGCAGGAAGGGATGCCGCCGGCCCCGCCGGCGGCTGAAGAATGCAACAGGGAGAGTTGAAATGATGAAACTGACTGGAATGAAGCGGCTTGTCCTCTCCGCCTCGGCGGCGGTGGCGATGGCCGCGATGAGCAGCGCCGCCCTCGCGGCGACGACGCTCACCATCGAGAGCTGGCGGAACGACGACGCCGACCTGTGGACGAACACGATCATCCCGGCCTTCGAAAAGGCCCATCCGGACATCCACGTCGTGTTCAATCCGACGGCGCCGACCGAATACAACGCCGCGCTCAATTCGCGTCTCGAAGGCGGCTCCGCCGGCGACCTTATCACCTGCCGGCCGTTCGACGCCTCGCTCGACCTCTACAACAAGGGCTATCTCGCCGACCTGACCGGGCTGCCCGGCATGGAGAACTTCTCCGACGTGGCCAAGAGCGCCTGGACCACCGACGACGGCAAGGCGACGTTCTGCGTGCCGATGGCCTCGGTCATCCACGGCTTCATCTACAACAAGAAGATCTTCGACGAACTCGGCCTGAAGGTTCCGAAAACGATCGACGAGTTCCATGCCGTCCTCGACAAGATCAAGGCCGACGGCAAGTACGTCCCGATCGACCTCGGCACAGCCGACCAGTGGGAAGCGGCCACGATGGGCTTCCAGAACATCGGCCCGAACTACTGGAAGGGCGAGGAAGGCCGGCAGGCGCTGATCAAGGGCACCGCCAAGTTCACCGACCAGCCCTACGTCGATACCTGGGCCGAGCTCGCCAAGTGGGGCCCTTACATGGGTGACGGCTACCAGGCGCAGAAGTACCCGGACAGCCAGAACCTGTTCACCCTCGGCAAGGCGGCGATCTACCCGGCCGGCTCGTGGGACATCACGACCTTCGAGAAGCAGTCGGACTTCCAGTTCGGCGCCTTCCCGCCGCCGGTCGCCAAGGCGGGTGACACCTGCTACATCAGCGACCACACCGACATCGCCATCGGCCTCAACGCCAAGTCGAAGAACATGGACGCGGCGAAGACCTTCCTGTCGTGGGTGGCATCGCCCGATTTCGCCGACATCTACGCCAACGCGCTGCCCGGCTTCTTCCCGCTCTCCAATGCCAAGGTGACGCTGAAGGACCCGGTCGCGCAGGAATTCGTCTCGTGGCGCGGCCAGTGCAAGTCGACAATCCGCAACTCCTACCAGATCCTGTCGCGCGGCACGCCCAACCTCGAGAACGAGCTCTGGAACGTGAGCGCCCAGGTCCTCAACGGCACGATGAAGCCGGCGGACGCGGCCGCCCAGATCCAGAAGGGCCTCGACAGCTGGTACAAGCCGAAGAACGGCTAACGACGCGTTCTCCGGGGGCCGCGGGCAACCCGCGGCCCCCTTCTTTTTGAGGGCCTCGCCATGAGGCCCGCGCCGGGGCAAGCTGCCGCAATGGCGGGAAGGCGGAATTCGGGGGCATGACGGCAGCAGCCGACAGCGCGCCGGAACGGATCGACACGCGCGATACGACGCCGTGGTCGACCTATATCGTCGTCTTCCTCGCGCCGGCGGCGATCGTCTACACGATCTTCTCGATCTACCCGCTCTTCGACACGATCCGGCTCAGCCTCTACGCACAGGATGCGAACGGCGCCGTCTCTTTCGTCGGCCCGGGCAACTTCGTCACGCTGCTCACCGACCCGCGCTGGTCGGGCCCGTTCTGGAACGCGCTCAAGAACAACCTCGTTTTCTTCGCCGTCCACATGGTCGTGCAGAACTCGATCGGACTGGCTCTGGCGGTGCTCCTGAGCCTCCCTGCCCTGATGGGGAGGAACATCTACCGGACGCTCATCTTCCTGCCGACGATGCTGTCGGTGGTGATCATCGGCTTCATCTGGCAGCTGATCCTCTCCCCGCTCTGGGGCGTCGCCAGGGGCTTCCTCGCCTCGCTCGGCGCCGGCAGCTGGTTCGCGCCGTGGCTCGGCCTCGAAGGCACCGCCCTCGTCACCGTATCGCTCATCTCGGTCTGGCAGTTCGTCGGCATCCCGATGATGCTGATCTACGCCGCGCTCCTCAACATTCCGGACGACCTCGTCGACGCCGCAACGGTGGACGGCGCCAACCAGTGGCGGGTGTTCTGGCACATCAAGCTGCCGCTTATCCTGCCGACGCTCGGCGTCGTCGCGATCCTGACCTTCGTCGGCAACTTCAACGCCTTCGACCTGATCTACGCCATGAAGGGCGCCATCGCCGGGCCGAACTTCTCCACCGACATTCTCGGCACGTTCTTCTACCGCGCCTTCTTCGGCTACCAGCTGCAGGCCGGCAGCAAGACGATGGGCGCGACGGTGGCCACCGTGATGCTCGGCATCATCCTCGTCGGGGTGCTCCTCTATCTCTTCGGCGTGCAGCGCCGCCTGCAGAGGCACGCGCTGTGATCGGTTTCGCCGGCCTCCCCCGCCCCGGCCGCATTGCGGTTCACGCGGCGCTGGTCCTCTACACGATCCTCGCGATCGGGCCGATCCTGCTCGTCGTGATGAACTCGTTCAAGGCGCGGAAGGCGATCTTCGGCTCGCCCCTCAGCCTTCCCGACGGCACGTCGTTTTCTCTCATCGGCTACGACTCGGTGCTGGCGAAGGCGGATTTCGGCCTCTATTTCGTCAACAGCCTCGTCGTCACGGTGGCCTCGCTCTTCTTCGTTCTCCTGTTCGGCGCGATGGCGGGCTGGGCGCTCACCGAGTACCGCTTCCGCGGCAACCTCGTCCTCGGCCTCTATCTCGCCATCGGCATCATGGTGCCGATCCGGCTCGGCAGCGTCTCGATCCTGTCGATGATGGTCGACCTCGGCCTCGTCAACACGCTGGTCGCGCTCATCCTCGTTTACACCGCCATGGGCCTGCCCCTCGCCATCCTGATCCTCGGCGAGTTCATGCAGCAGATCCCGAAGGACCTGCGCGACGCCGCGCGCTGCGACGGCGTCAGCGAATACCGCATCTTCTTCGCGGTGATCCTGCCGCTCATCCGCCCGGCGGTGGCGACGGTGGCGGTCTTCACCATGGTGCCGATCTGGAACGACCTGTGGTTCCCGCTGATCCTCGCCCCCGGCAGGAACACCCAGACCGTTACGCTCGGCGTCCAGCAATTCATCGGCCAGTACGTCACCGACTGGAACGCGGTGCTCTCCTCGCTGACCCTGGCGATCGCCCCGATCCTTCTCCTTTACATCCTGTTCTCGCGGAGCCTCGTCCGCGGGCTGACGGCAGGAGCGGTGAAATAGATGGCAGACGTATCGCTCGCCGGCGTCAGCAAGTCGTTCGGCTCGGTGCAGGTGCTGAAGGACATCAACCTCGACGTCAAGGACGGCGAGTTCGTGGTCTTCGTCGGGCCGTCGGGCTGCGGCAAGTCGACCCTCCTCCGCATCATCGCGGGGCTCGAAAGGGTGAGCGCCGGCGAAATCCGGATCGGCGGCGAGCGCGTCAACGACGTGCCGCCCGCCGGCCGCAAGATCGCGATGGTCTTCCAGTCCTACGCGCTCTATCCGCACATGACCGTCTACCGGAACATGGCTTTCGGACTGAAGTTCACGCGGGCCGGCAAGGCCGAGGTCGACCGGCGCGTCCGGCATGCCGCCGAAATCCTGCAGCTGACGCCCTATCTCGACCGCAAGCCGCGGGCGCTTTCGGGCGGCCAGCGCCAGCGCGTGGCGATCGGCCGGGCGATCGTCCGCGACCCTGCGGTGTTCCTGTTCGACGAGCCGCTCTCCAACCTCGACGCGGCGCTCCGCATCAACACGCGGATCGAGATCGCCAAGCTGCAGCGCGACCTCAAGGCGACGACGATCTACGTCACCCACGACCAGGTCGAGGCGATGACGCTGGCGAGCAAGATCGTGGTCATCAACCAGGGCCGCATCGAGCAGATCGGCTCGCCGCTCGACCTGTATCACCGGCCGGCGAACCTGTTCGTCGCCGGCTTCATCGGCTCGCCGAAGATGAACTTCATCAAGGGGGCGGACGGGAAGGCGGCGACGCTCGGCGTCCGTCCGGAGCATGTCGTCGAGGGCGACCGCCCGGACATGGGTCTTCGCGTCGCCGGCACGGTCGATGCGGTGGAGCACCTCGGCGAGTCGAGCTTCATCTACATGAAGCTCGACGACGGCACCCCGTTCATCGCCCGCACGCCCGGGGACACCAGGGCCGAGGTCGGGCAGCGCCTGTCATTCGGCGCCGCCGAAGCGCAGGTGCACAGGTTCGATACGGAAGGACGGGCGCTCGCGCCCGGTTAGGCGCCGGCGGGAATCAGAGCGCCGCCACGGCGGCCGGCTCGTTCATCAGGCGGCGGAGCGCCCGCTCGGCCTCGCCGGCCCGCTCCGTCCGCTCGATCCACCCGCCGCCGAGCACCCGCGCTCCCGGACCGTCGCCGTCGTAGAATACGCAGGCCTGCCCGGGTGCAACGCCCGACTCGCCACCGGCAAGGTCCACGTGAACCGCGCCATCGGCGGCTAACAGATGCGCCGGCAGCGGCGGCCGCGTCGAGCGCACGCGGGCGAAGACTTCGAGCCCCTCCCCGGCCAGTTCGGCGAGCCGCCCGTCGCCGATCCAGTTGACGTCGCGAAGAAAGAGGCGGTGCGTGGTGAGCGCCTCGCGCGGGCCGACGATGACACGCCTGCCCGCGGGGTCGAGATGAACGACGTAGAGCGGCTCCCCGACGGAGATGCCGATGCCGCGGCGCTGCCCGACCGTATAGCGGATGATGCCGTCGTGGCGGCCGAGCACGCGACCGTCGATATGGACGATGTCGCCGGACTCGGCCGCGGCCGGCCGCAGGCGCGCGACCACGTCGGCGTAGCGGCCCGAGGGCACGAAACAGATGTCCTGGCTGTCATGCTTGTCCGCGACGGCCAGCCCGAACTCGCGGGCCGCCGAGCGCGTTTCGGCCTTGCTCATCGTGCCGAGCGGGAAACGAATGAAGTCGAGCTGGGCCGGCGTCGTGGCAAACAGGAAATAGCTCTGGTCACGCTCAAGATCGACCGGGCGATAGAGCGCGCGGCGGTTGCCAAGGGGGGCGGAGCGGACGTAGTGCCCGGTGGCGAGCACATCGGCGCCGAGTTCCCTGGCGGTGCCGAGGAGGTCGGCGAACTTGACGGTCTGGTTGCACGCCACGCAGGGAACCGGCGTCTCGCCCGCGGCATAGCTTGCCGCGAACGGATCGATCACCGCAGCGCGGAAGCGCTCCTCGTAGTCGAGCACGTAGTGCGGGATGCCGAGCGTCTCGGCGACGCGGCGCGCATCGTGGATGTCCTGCCCGGCGCAGCAGGCGCCCTTCCGGTGCGTCGCCTCGCCGTGGTCGTAGAGCTGGAGCGTCACCCCGACGACGTCGTATCCGGCGCGCTTGAGGAGCCCGGCGGCGACGGAGGAATCGACCCCGCCGGACATGGCGACCACGACGCGCGTGCGCCGCGGATCGCCGGGAAGGTCAAGGTCTTCAAGCATGCGCTGGGCTTCCGCCGTAGGTACGGCGACCGCGTCCGGGAGCGGCCCTACGGTCGATGGCCGCGAATATACTGCCGATCAGCCCATCTTCAAGGGCGCCCAAGGCCCCGGAATTGCGCCATTTCCGGCCTGCCGACGGGTATAAACCTTACCGATTTGTTGCCTGCCGCTTAGGCGAATTTTAAAACCCGCCTGCCTATTCTCGCTGCCTGGACGGGTCAGGTTGAGTGCGAGAGTAGAATGGCCGAGCAAGTTCGTCCGCGCGTGAAATACGTCATCGGGCCCGATGGAAGTCCGTTGACGATCGCCGACCTGCCGCCGCGCGACACCAAGCGTTGGGTGATCCGTCGCAAGGCCGAGGTCGTGGCTGCCGTGCGCGGCGGACTCCTCAGTCTCGAGGAAGCCTGCAACCGCTATACGCTGACCGTCGAAGAGTTCCTTTCCTGGCAGCAGTCGATCGACCGCCACGGCCTCGCCGGCTTGCGCACCACGCGCATCCAGCAGTACCGCCCCGGACAGTAGAACAGCTAACCGAAGCAGCGAGTGGCGCCCGGCTCAGGCGCCGCTGCCCTCGGCTACGCGCTCTTCGCCGCCGCTCGCTCCCTTCACAGCTCCATCGGCTGGCCGCGCTCCGGGATGACCACTTTGGTCTTCTCGCCCTTCATCCCGTCGATGAAGGCATCGGCGGTGGGCTGAAGGATACCGAAGGTGCCGTAGTGCATCGGGATCACGGTCTCGAACCTGAAGAAGCGCTTGCAGGCGATTGACGCGGTTCTGCCGCCCATCGTCACGCGATCCCCCACCGGAACCAGGCCGATCTTCGGATCGTAGATCTCGCCGGTCAGCGCCATCTCCGCGCTGATCCCGGTATCGCCCATGTGGTGCAGCGTCTTCTCGCCCCTGGCCATGATCACCACACCGGCCGGGTTGCCGAGATAGACCGGCTTGCCGTCCACGGTGTCGGACGAAGAATGCCAGGCCGGCACATAGGCGACGCGGAAGGCGCCGTAATCGACCTCGCCGCCGTGGTTCTGGATGCTGGCATGGGTCACGCCTTGCGTGCCGAGATAGTCGCAGACCTCGGGTGCGGCGATGAGCAGCGCCCCGGCCTTGCAGATCTCGACGGCCGAGCCGACGTGATCGCCGTGGCCGTGCGTGAGGACGACATGGGTCGCTCCCTTCCACGCCGTCTTCTGGTCGCCCTTGAAGGTCGGGTTGGCCAGAAACGGATCGATCATGATGACCGCGCCCGCGATTTCCATGCGAAAGGCAGCGTGACCGAACCAGGTGAGCTTCATGGCTGCATGTCCCCCGAGCGGAAGCGTCCGGCCCTGTTTGGTTCTTCGTGCGGCCGGCCCGAGGTGACAAAGCTGGCGCAGCGCTCCCGCAAGGCAAGCCTTTCCGGGTAAAAGGTGCGCGATGGCCGTGTCCGACCAAAGCTTCGAGGATTTCGCCGCCGCGCTGCCGGCGAGCGGCGCCCTGATCGGCATCGACCTCGGGACGAAGACGATCGGCCTCGCCCTTTCCGACGCGGGCCGCCGGATCGCCTCGCCGCTGGAGACGATCCGCCGGACGAAGTTCGCCGCCGATGCGAAGCGGCTGCTGGCCGTGGCAGCGAAGCACCGGGCGGCCGGACTGGTCATCGGCCTGCCGCTCAACATGGATGGCAGCGAGGGTCCGCGGGTGCAGGCGACGCGAGCTTTCGTGCGCAATCTCGCCGCCCTGACGGACCTGCCGATCGGCTACTGGGACGAGCGGCTTTCGACGGCCGCGGTCACCCGCACGCTGATCGAGGCGGACCGCAGCCGCCAGCGACGCGCCGCGCTGGTCGACAAGATGGCGGCGGCCTACATCCTGCAGGGCGCACTCGACCGGATGGGAATGCTGAAATAATGCTGAAATGAAGTGCGCCCTCGGCAAGGATCGCAACTACGCCGGCGGCGAATCTCGCCCGGCTATTCCAGCGGGCAGATGTAGTTGATGAAAGCCTTGGCGTCGAAGCGTGAGTCGAGCATCCCGTAGGTGGTCCGCCACGGCTTGCCGAGCCGCGTTTCGAGGAACGCATCGGCAATCACCGACGGGAAGCGCCGGCGCAGCGCCGCCGCCGCGACCGTCATGGCGAGCTGCTCGGTAAGGACGCGGGCCGAGCCCTCGTCGGCCAGCGCGACCGCGGTCGCCGCGCGGAGCACGTTGAGCGTCGACTTGGCCGTACCGCCGAGCGCGTCCTCGATGTTGGCGAGCACGGATTCGAGCGGCTCGGAGGACTTCCGCAGCACCCGCATCACGTCGAGCGCCAGCGTGTTGCCAGTTCCCTCCCAGATCGCGTTTGCCGGCGCCTCGCGATAGAGGCGCGGCAGACGGCTTTCCTCGACATAGCCGTTGCCGCCGAGGCACTCCATCGCTTCGGCGATCAGCCCGGGCGCAATCTTCGACACCCAGTATTTCACCGCCGGCGTCATCAGCCGCGAGAATGCCGCCTCGCTCGGATCGGAGCCGGCGCGGTCGTAGGACTCGGCGAGGCGGAAGACCAGCGCCGCCGCCGCCACCTGGTCGAGCGCCATGTCGGCGATCACGCGCGTCATCAGCGGCTGGTCGATCAGCGTCGTGCCGAAGGCCTTGCGGTAGCGGGTGTGATGGATCGCCTCGGCGACCGCGATCCGCATCAGCCCGGCGGCGACGACGCCCGAATCGAGCCGCGCCATCGTCAGCATGTCGACGACCGTTGGGAGGCCGCGGCCGCTCTCGCCGACGAGGTAGGCGAGAGCACCGTCCAGCTCGATCTCGGCCGTCGCGTTGGCGCGATTGCCGAGCTTGTCCTTGAGCCGGACCAGGCGCGTCGCATTGCGCGTCCCGTCCGGCAGGAAGCGCGGCATCAGGAAACAGGTCGGTCCGTCTCCGCTCTGCGCCATGACGATGAAGGCATCGCTCATCGGCGCCGACAGGAACCACTTGTGGCCGGAGAGCCGCCAGGTCCCGTCGCGAGCGTCCTCGGCCGTCGTCGCGACCGCGGCGAGATCGCTGCCGGCCTGCCGCTCGGCGAGGCCCATGCCGAGGGTCACGCCCACCTTCTCGCTGGCCACCCGCGCCGACGAATCGTACTGCCGCGCGCGGATGAGCGGCAGCCAGCGGTCGGCCAGATCGGTGGCATGCGCCAGCGCCGCGACCGCGGCGTTGGTCGTCGTCATCGGCCCGAGATGGCCGGTTTCGACCTGCGCCGTCATGAACAGGCGCGCCGCCCGCGCGATCGTCCGCACGTTCGCTTCACCGCCGGCCGCGTCCCAGGTCGAGGCGTGAAGGCCGGCGGCAACGCTCCGCCGCATCAGCGCGTGATACGCCGGATGGAACTCGATCATGTCGATGCGGTTGCCGCTCGGATCGTGCGTCTTCAGCACCGGCGCCGACTGGTTGGCGATGCGTCCGAGTTCGAAAGTCTCCGGCGAACCCCACGACTGGCCATGCTGGGCCAACTGGTCGACGACCGCCTGCGGGACCCCCTCCACCAATGCGCCCAAGGCGGGATCGGAGGTGAAGAGATTCACCCCGGAAAACGGCGGCGTCTGGTTGAAGATATCGTTCGTGTCGGCGACTGGGCTCAATGCGGTCTCCGAGGCCCCCGGGAGGAGGGGCCGCGATTCGCTTGTGGTTAGCGTAGCACGGGGCCTTGCCCGGTGCGCGCGACTCCCCCTATAGGACTGGCTTCAATGAATGTATCTCCGCCGCCGAGCGTTCTCGCCTTCCCGCATCGCCATCTATTGGGAATCGAGGGCCTGACGCCGGACGAGATCGTCGGCCTCCTCGATCTCGCCGAAGCCGCCGTTGCCGTCAGCCGGCAGATCGAGAAGAAGAAGGCGGTTCTGCGCGGCCGAACGCAGATCAATCTCTTCTTCGAGGCATCCACCCGCACCCAGTCGTCCTTCGAGATCGCCGGCAAGCGCCTCGGCGCCGACGTGATGAACATGGCGGTCGGCTCCTCCTCGGTGAAGAAGGGCGAGACGCTGATCGACACGGCGATCGTGCTGAACGCCATGCGGCCGGACATCCTCGTCGTCCGCCATCACGCGGCGGGCGCGGTCGAACTCCTGGCGCGGAAAGTCAGCTGCTCGGTCATCAACGCCGGCGACGGCACCCACGAGCACCCGACGCAGGCGCTCCTCGATGCGCTGACCATCCGGCGGCACAAGGGCGACATATCGGCCCTCACGATCGCGATCTGCGGCGACATCGCGCACAGCCGCGTCGCCCGCTCGAACATCCTCCTCCTCAATGCGCTCGGCGCACGGGTGCGGGTGATCGGGCCTTCGACCCTGATCCCGTCCGGCATCGAGCGGATGGGCGTCGAGGTCTTCCACGACATGCGGCTCGGACTCCACGGCGCCGACATCGTGATGATGCTGCGCCTGCAGCGCGAGCGGATGGACGGGAGCTTCGTCCCCTCGGTGCGGGAATATTTCCACTTCTTCGGGCTCGACGCGGAAAAGCTCGCCCTCGCCAAGCCGGATGCGCTCGTCATGCACCCCGGCCCGATGAACCGCGGCGTCGAGATCGACTCGTTCGTCGCCGACGGCGCCCAGAGCCTCATCCGCGAGCAGGTCGAGATGGGCGTCGCCGTCCGCATGGCCGTGCTCGAAGCGCTGGCGGCGCACCTGCCCAATGAATAGCCCGGCGAGCCCAGGCGGCGGCGAGCGGCCGGTCGTGTTTGCCAATGCCCGCATCGTCGATCCGTCGCGCAACCTCGACGCGGCCGGCGCGGTGATCGTCGCCGACCGGCGCATCGTTGCCGCCGGAGCGGACGCGGCGCGCGCCGCGCGGCCGCCGGGGGCGGAGATCGTCGACTGCCGCGGCGCCATCGTCGCGCCCGGACTCGTCGACATGCGGGTCTTCGTCGGCGAACCGGGAGCCGAGCACCGCGAGACCTTCGCATCGGCCGGGCGTGCGGCGGCCGCCGGCGGCGTCACCACCATCGTGACGATGCCCGACACCGATCCGGTCATCGACGACGTGGCCCTCGTCGATTTCATCGCGCGGCGGGCGCGCGACGAGGCGGCGGTCCGCGTCTTCCCGATGGCGGCCCTGACCCGCGGCCTCAACGGCAAGGAGATGACCGAACTGGGCCTTCTCCGCCAGGCCGGCGCGGTCGGCTTCACCGACGGGCGCCACACCATCACCAACGCCGCGCTGATGCGCCGCGCCCTCACCTACGCGCGCGATTTCGGCGCGCTCATCGTCCATCATGCCGCCGATCCCAGCCTCGTCGGCAATGGCGTCATGAACGAGGGCGAGGTGGCGACGCGGCTGGGCCTGACCGGCATCCCGAAGGAGGCCGAGATCGTCGTCCTCGAACGCGACATACGGATCGCGGCGCTGACCGGCGGGCGCTATCACGCGGCGCAGATTTCCTGCACGGAGTCGCTCGACATCATCCGCCGCGCCAAGGCATCCGGGCTGCAGGTGACCTGCAGCGCCTCGATCAATCACCTGACGCTGAACGAGAACGACATCGGCTCCTACCGCACCTTCTTCAAGCTGTCGCCGCCGCTCCGCCACGAGGACGATCGCCACGCCATGGTCGAAGGCCTCGCCGACGGAACGATCGACACGATCGTATCGAGCCACGACCCGCAGGACGTCGACACCAAGCGCTATCCCTTCGCCGAGGCGGCGGACGGCGCCGTGGGACTGGAGACCATGCTGGCGGCCGCGCTGCGCCTCGTCCATTCCGGCGAGGTCAGCCTGCTCACCCTCTTCCGGGCGCTGGCGACCCGGCCGGCGGAGCTTCTCGGGCTCGAAGTCGGCCGGCTTGCGCCGGGGGCCCCGGCCGACCTGATCGTGGTCGATCCCGATCAGCCATGGGTGCTCGACGACGCGGACCGCCTCCACTCGCGGTCCAAGAACACGCCGTTCGAGGGCGCGCGGTTTGCCGGGCGCGTTCTCCGGACGCTGGTTGCCGGCCACACCGTCTACGAATACCGTTCCACCGTCGGATCTGCCGCCGCCTGAGCGCGCATCCGCGGGGGGACTGCATGGCCTGCCGGAGCACGGGCCCGATCGGGGGCGATTGCCGATGAACGGTTTCTGGCAGGGCGTCGCCGCGCTCGTCCTCGGCTACCTCCTCGGCTCGGTCCCGTTCGGGCTGATCTTCACGCGCGCCGCCGGCCTCGGCGACATCCGCGCCATCGGCTCGGGCAATATCGGCGCCACCAATGTGCTCCGCACCGGCCGCCGCGGGCTTGCCGCCGCGACGCTGGTTGCGGACGCGCTGAAGGGCACGCTGGCGGTCCTCGCCGCAGCGTGGCTGTTCGGGACCGCGACGATGCTGGTCGCCGGGCTCGGGGCCTTCGCCGGACACATCTTTCCGGTCTGGCTCGGCTTCCGCGGCGGCAAGGGGGTGGCGACCTATCTCGGCGTTCTGATCGGCCTCGACTGGCGTGCCGCCGCCGTGTTCGCGGCAATCTGGCTGGCGGTCGCGGCGATCACCCGCACCTCGTCGCTCGGCGCGCTCAGCGCGAGCATCGCCGCGCCGGTCGCGCTCTTCGTTCTGGGCGAGCCGCAGGCCGGCTGGCTCTGCCTGTTCCTGGTGGTGATCCTCTGGCTGCGGCACGAGAGCAATATCCGCCGGATTCTCACCGGGTCCGAAGGCCGCATCGGCAGATGAGCGCCGAGCGGACCGGGGTGCGGCTCACCGACGAGCAGCGCCTCTCCTGGCTTCGCCTTATCCGCAGCGAGAACATCGGTCCGGTGACGTTCCGCGAACTGATCAATCATTTCGGCAGCGCCGCATCGGCACTGGAGGCGGTGCCCGATCTCGCGCGGCGCGGCGGGCGCACGATCCGCCTCGCTTCGCTCGCCGACGCCGAGCGGGAATGGCAAGCCGCGGCGCGGGCCGGAGCGCGCTTCGTTGCGCTCGGCGAGCCCGACTATCCCGCCCCGCTTCGCCACATCGACGGCGCGCCCCCGCTCCTCACCGTCCGCGGCGATGCCGGGGCACTCCACCGCCCGACGGTATCGGTCGTCGGCGCCCGGAACGCATCGCTCGCCGGCCGCAAGTTCGCCATGCAGGTGGCGCGCGGCCTCGGCGAACGCGGCTACGTCATCGCCTCGGGGCTCGCACGCGGCATCGATGCATCGGCCCACGAGGCGGCGCTCGACACCGGAACGGTGGCGGTTTTCGCGGGCGGGGTCGACCGGGTCTATCCGCCGGAAAACGCCGAACTCGCGGAGCGGATCGTCGAAAGGAACGGCGCGCTCATCTCGGAAATGCCGATGGCGCACGAGCCCCGCGCCCGGGATTTTCCGAGGCGGAACCGCATCGTCGCGGGACTGGCGCTGGGCGTGGTCATCGTCGAGGCCGCGCGGCAGTCCGGATCGCTGATCACGGCGCGCCTTGCCGCGGAACAGGGACGCCTCGTCTTTGCGGTGCCCGGCTCGCCGCTCGATCCTCGCGCCGCCGGCAGCAATCGGCTGATCCGCGACGGCGCCCACATCGTCACCGACATCGACGACATCGTCGCCGGACTCGACCCGATGCTGGCGCGCAAGGACTGGCCGGCCGAAATCGGCGAACCGGCGGGCGACCCGGGGCCGGCGGATCCCGCCGAGGGAGAGCGCGAGAAGATCGCCTCGGCCCTCGGACCGACGCCGGTCACGGTCGACGAACTCGTCCGCTTCAGCGGCGCCCGGCCGGCGGTGGTCCACCTCGTTCTTCTCGAACTCGACCTCGCCGGACGCCTCGAACGCCACGCCGGCCCGCGGGTGTCGCTGATCGACCCTTGAGCTTCAGGCGCGAGGCTTCTCCTCGCTCATCCGCCGGAAGGTCGCGCGTGCCTCGTCCTCCGCCATGGCGAGCAGATAGGCGAGGAATTTCAGCCCGGACCTTTCGGAAATGAGCCGCAGTTCCCGGGACATATGTTCAACATAGCTGGCGGTCTCGCGGGTATCGCCCGGCGGCGAGACCGGCTTGATGATCGGCATTTAATGCTCCGGAAGGCTACATACACTTTATGAGTGTATTGCCATAATAAACATAACCATTGCGCGTATCGATTGGCAAGCGTTCGCAAGGGCGTGCGGGCCGGTCGCCTAAGACCTTCTGGACAAAGCGGTTTTCAATGCCGATCTAGAGGGCCTCGGTCCACGCGGTCAGACCCCCCGATTTGACAGGCCAGACCGATTCCGCGAAATGTCGCCGCCCGACCGCACGGGAAGCGCAGGTCGCTGGTCCCGCCGGCGCGGTGGCACGCCTGCCAAAATCGAACGGAATCCATGCAACTCGTCATCGTCGAATCGCCGGCCAAGGCCCAGACCATCAACAAGTACCTTGGCCCGGACTACCGGGTGCTCGCGTCCTACGGGCATGTCCGCGACCTCCCTTCCAAGGACGGCTCGGTCAACCCGGACGACGATTTTGCGATGCTCTGGGAGGTCGACGCGAAGTCGGGCAAGCGTCTCACCGACATCGCCAAGGCGATGAAGGACGCCGACCGGCTGATTCTCGCCACCGACCCGGACCGCGAGGGCGAGGCGATCTCCTGGCACGTGCTGGAGGTCCTGAAGAACAAGAAGGCGCTGGCGGGCAAGCCGGTCGACCGGGTGGTGTTCAACGCCATCACCAAGAGCGCCGTGCTCGAAGCGATGCAGCATCCGCGCCATATCGACGGCGCCCTCGTCGACGCTTATCTCGCCCGCCGCGCGCTCGACTACCTGGTCGGATTTACCCTCTCCCCGGTGCTGTGGCGGAAGCTGCCGGGCGCCCGCTCCGCCGGTCGGGTGCAGTCGGTCGCCCTGCGGCTGGTCTGCGACCGCGAGAACGAGATCGAGACGTTCAAGCCGCGCGAATACTGGTCGGTCGAGGTCACGCTCGAGCCGCCGGGCGGCGGCCGCTTCGTCGCCCGCGTTGTCGGGTTCGACGGCAAGAAGCTGAACCGCCTCGACATCCCCGACGCGGCGATGGCCAGGCGGATCGAGAGCGCCCTGAAATCCGGCGCCTACCGCGTCGTCACCGTCGAAGCCAAGCCGGTCCGGCGCAATCCGCCGCCGCCCTTCACCACCTCGACTTTGCAGCAGGAGGCGTCGCGCAAGCTCGGCTTCGCCGCCGCCCGCACCATGCAGGTCGCGCAGCGCCTCTACGAGGCCGGCCACATCACCTACATGCGCACCGACGGCGTGCAGATGGCCCCGGAAGCGATCGCCGCAACCCGCCGGGTGATCGGCTCGCGCTTCGGCGAGCGCTACGTTCCCGACCACCCGCGCCAGTACCAGACCAAGGCGAAGAACGCCCAGGAAGCGCACGAGGCGATCCGCCCGACCGACCTCGGCGCCGCGCCCGACTCCCTCCGCTCGTTGGAGGACGAACAGGCGCGGCTCTACGAGCTGATCTGGAAGCGCACGATGGCGAGCCAGATGCAATCGGCCGAACTCGAGCGCACCACGGTCGAGATCGCCGGCGGCAATGCCGGCGAGGCGGCGCTCCGCGCCACCGGCCAGGTCGTGCGCTTCGACGGGTTCCTGACCCTCTACCAGGAGGGCCGCGACGAGCCGGACGAGGAGGACGGCGGCCGCCTGCCGCCGATGAAAGCGGGCGACCCGCTCATCTCGCACGGCATCGCGGTCGAGCAGCATTTCACCGAGCCGCCGCCGCGCTACACCGAGGCGACGCTGGTGAAGAAGATGGAGGAGTTGGGCATCGGCCGGCCCTCCACCTATGCCTCGACGCTGTCCGTGCTCCGCGACCGCGGCTACGTGCGCCTCGACAAGCGCCAGCTCATCCCCGAGGACAAGGGCCGGCTGGTTACCGCGTTCCTCGAAAGCTTCTTCGAGCGCTACGTCGAATACGATTTCACGGCCGACCTCGAGGAAAAGCTCGACAAGATCTCGAACGGCGACCTGTCGTGGAAGGACGTGCTTCGCGACTTCTGGCGCCAGTTCTCCGCCGATGTGGCCGAGACCAAGGACCTGCGCGTCGCCGAGGTTCTCGAAGCGCTGAACGAACTCCTCGGGCCGCACATCTTCCCGGCGCGTGCCGACGGCGGCGATCCGCGCACCTGTCCGCTTTGCGGCACCGGCAAGCTGTCCCTGAAGCTCGGCAAGTACGGCGCCTTCATCGGCTGCTCGAACTATCCCGAGTGCCGTTTCACCCGCCAGCTCGCGGTTCCCGAAGGGACCGACGGCAGCGAGGCGATCCCCGACAAGCGCGTGCTCGGCATCGACCCGGAGAGCGGGCTCGAAGTCTCCCTCCGGACCGGCCGGTTCGGTCCCTACGTCCAGCTTGGCGAGGCGGAAGGCGACGAGAAGCCCAAGCGCGCCAGCCTGCCCCGCGGCTGGGATGCCGCGACCCTCGACCTCGAGCGTGCGCTTGCCCTTCTCGCGTTGCCGCGATCGGTCGGAACCCACCCGGAGACGGGCAAGGAAATCACCGCCGGTATCGGCCGCTACGGCCCGTTCGTCCTCCACGACGGCACTTACGCCAACCTCGACTCGGTCGAGGAGGTCTTCTCCGTCGGGATCAACCGCGCGGTGTCGCTGCTCGCCGAGAAGAAGGCGGGCGGCGGGCGGCGGGGCCGGTCGACAGTGGCGCCGCTGAAGACGCTCGGCGACCATCCGACGCTGAGCGGGCCGGTCACGGTGCGCGAGGGCCGCTACGGCGCCTATGTCAACCACGGCAAGGTCAATGCGACCTTGCCGAAGGGGATGGCGCCGGATTCGGTGACCATGGATCAGGCGGTGGCGCTCCTCGCCGAGCGGGCAGGCAAGGCGCCCGCACGCGGACGCGCCAAGGGCGTTGCCAAGCCGAAGGCCGCCGCGGCCAAGCCGAAGCGGAAGCCCAAGCCCAAGCCAGCCGCCGCGGCGGAATAGGCTGCCCCCCTGGCTTCCCGCGTCGAACGAATCTCGGTGAGGCGCCGGCTCGCGATCCGGCAGCCCCGCGCGAGCTACCCGAAAGAACGCTGTGGCGGGCAGGTGCAAAATGCACCGGCCGACGGCACCGATTTGGCGCTACACCTCCCCTCGCCTATCTAGAAGGAACACCAATCCCAATTCCCGCTCCCAAAGGCCGAATGCCCTCGAAACCCCGCTCGCGCAAATCGCCGCGAGCTTTGCCCTCCCGCGAGGAAGTCCTCGCCTTCATCGCCGAGCATCCCGGCCAGGCGGGAAAACGCGAAATCGCGCGCGCCTTCGGCGTGAGCGGCGGCGACCGCATCGGCCTGAAGGCGCTCCTCAAGGACCTTGCGGCGGACGGGCTGGTCGAGAGGGACAGGAAGCGGCTCAAGCGGCCCGCCGACCTGCCCTCGGTCGCCGTCCTCGTCGTCACCGGCCGCGACCGCGACGGCGAACTGCTCGCCGCGCCCGCCGAATGGCCGGCGGGCGAGGATGTGCCGACATTCCTCGTCGCGACCGACCGGAAATCGAAACTGCCGCCGCCGGGCGTCGGCGACCAGGTGCTCGCCCGCCTGACACCGGCGAAGGACGACGCTCCCGCTTCGGCGCGCGTCATCAAGGTGCTGGAACGGAAGCCGGCGACTGCGCTCGGCGTCTTCCGCACCTCCCCTGCCGGTCCGCGCATCGAGCCGGTCAGCCGCAAGGAGAAGGCGCTGCTCGTCGATCCGGGTGCCACCAACGGGGCGCAGGAGGGCGACCTCGTCTCGGTGACCGTGACCCGCTCGACCCGGCACGGCGTCGACCGCGCCCGCGTCACCGAGGTGATTGGCTCGCTGAAAAGCGAGAAGGCGGTGAGCCTGATCGCCATCCACGCGCACAATATTCCGAACGTGTTTCCGCCTGAGGTGTTGGCGGAAGCGGAGAAGGCGAAGGCGGCGCCGCTCTCCGGCCGGGAGGACTGGCGGAAGATGCCGCTCCTCACCATCGACCCGCCCGACGCCAAGGACCATGACGACGCGGTTCATGCCGAGCCGGATTCCGACAAGGCCAACCCCGGCGGCTTCATCGTGACGGTCGCCATCGCCGATGTCGCCTGGTACGTGCGCCCGGGCTCGGAGCTCGACGTCGAGGCGGTGAAGCGCGGCAACTCGGTCTATTTCCCCGACCGCGTCGTGCCGATGCTGCCCGAGCGCATCTCGAACGACCTCTGCTCGCTCCGCGAAGGCGAGGACCGCCCGGCGCTGGCGGTGCGGATGGTCTTCGGGTCCGACGGGCGGAAGAGGAGCCACCGTTTCCACCGGATCATGATGCGTTCGGCGGGCAAACTCTCCTACGCCGAGGCACAGCATGTCTTCGACGGCGGGACGAGCGGGCCGGGCAACCGTGTCCGCGCGCCGTTGCTAGCCCTCTGGGACGCCTATCAGGTTCTGGCGCGCGGCCGCGACGAGCGCGAGCCGCTGGCGCTCGACCTGCCGGAGCGGAAGGTCATCGTCGGCAAGGACGGCGGCATCGAGCGGATCATCGTGCCGGAGCGCCTCGAAGCGCACCGCCTCATCGAGGAGTACATGATCCAGGCGAACGTCGCCGCGGCGGAGACGCTGGAGGCGCGGAAATCGCCGCTCGTCTACCGCATCCACGATGCGCCCTCCCTCGCCAAGCTCGAGGCGCTGCGCGACTTTCTCGCCTCGATCGACCTGAAACTGCCGCGCTCGGGCAACCTGCGGCCCGCCAACTTCAACCAGATCCTTGTCGAGGTCGGGAAGTCCGAGCATGGACCGCTTCTCCACGAGGTCGTGCTGCGCAGCCAGGCGCAGGCCGAGTACAGTCCGGAGAACATCGGCCATTTCGGCCTCAACCTCCGCCGTTACGCGCATTTCACCTCGCCGATCCGCCGCTACGCCGACCTCATCGTCCATCGCGCGCTGATCCGCGCCCTGAAGCTCGGTGAAGGCGGCCTGCCCGACGGCGCGGAGGTCGAGCTGCCGGTGATCGCCGCCGCCATCTCGGCCGCCGAGCGGCGCGCGATGGTGGCCGAGCGCGAGACGATCGACCGGCTGGTCGCGCACTGGCTCGCCGACCGCATCGGCGCGGAATTCAAGGGCAAGATTGCGGGCGTGACGCGGGCCGGCCTCTTCGTCAAGCTCGACGAGACCGGCGCCGACGGCTTCGTCCCGATGTCGACCATCGGCGCCGACTACTACGTCTATGACGAGAGCCGCCATGCCGTTATCGGACGGCGGACCGGCGAGATGTACCGCCTCGGCGACCCGGTCGAGGTGAAGCTGGTCGAGGCGGCGCCGGTCGCCGGCGCCCTCCGCTTCGAGCTGCTGACGCCGGGACAGGTGCTGCCGCGCTCGCAGCGGCCGGCGGCGGCACGGCCGGCCAGGAGCAAGCGCCCTCAGACGCACGGGCGCTTCTCGCGGCGATAGCCGCCTCGCCTTGCCACCGTCACCCCTGCCAACGATGCTGCGGCCGATGAATCGTGAAGCCGACGGGGGGAGCACGCTCGGCCTTGCCGTCGCCATCGCCTCGGTGACGGCAGTCGGCCTCGGCGTGTCGCTAGCAATCCCGCTCCTCAGCCTCACGCTCCAGGCACGGGGCGTCGATCCGGGCTGGATCGGCATCAACGCTGCCGCCTCGGGCCTCGCCTCGATGGTCGCGACGCCTTTCGTGCCGGCGGTCGCGCGGCGAACCGGCACCGGAATGCTCCTCGCGGTCGCGATCCTGGCCGTCGCCGCCACCCTTCCGCTCTTCTACCTCGTCGGAGATTTCTGGCTCTGGTTTCCGCTCCGCTTCATTTCCGGCGCCGCGATCGCGGCGACGTTTGTCCTCTCCGAGTTCTGGATCGCTGCCGCGGCGCCGCCCGGCCGCCGCGGGCTGGTCATGGGCATCTATGCAACGGTGCTGTCGATCGGCTTCGCCCTCGGGCCGGCGATCCTCAGTCTGACCGGGACGGAAAGCATCCTCCCCTTCCTCGTCGGCGCAGGCGCCATCGCGCTGGCGGTGGTGCCGGTGATCGTCGCGCCGGTAAAAAGCCCGATCGTCGGCCGGTTGGTCCGGGGAGCCTTTCTCCGGTTCCTCATCGTGGCGCCTGCGGCGACGCTCGCCGCCTTCGTCTTCGGCATCGCCGAGAGCGGCAGCTTCGCCATCCTGCCGGTCTACGGCAGCCACGCCGGTCACCCGGCCGACACCGTCGTCCTCTTCGGCGCGGCGATGACGCTCGGCAATGTCGCGCTGCAGATTCCGATCGGGCTCGCGAGCGACCGCTTCGACCGCCGACGGCTGCTCTTCATCTGCGCCTCGGCCGGGCTCGCCGGCGTGGCGTTGATGCCGCTCCTCGTCGGGAGCCTCTGGCCTGCCCTTCTCCTTCTTTTCGTCTGGGGCGGCTTCATCGGCGGACTCTATACGGTCGGCCTTGCCCACCTCGCCGGGCGGTTCACCGGCGGCGATCTCGCCGCCGCCAACTCGGCGTTCCTCTTCTGCTACGCCGCCGGGACCCTCCTCGGTCCGGCGGCGCTCGGCCTCGGCATCGAGGCGATCGACCCGCACGGCTTCGCGCTGTTCCTTGGCGTACCGTTCGTCGCCTATGTCGGATTGGTCCTTCTCCGCATGCGGCAGTCGCGGCGATAGAGGCCTGAAGCTTCAGGAACTTTCCTCTCGTGTGCTATTGTCATACAGTCGAAGATCCGACCGGAAGGCAAGCCATGACGACCACCGTCCTTAGCGTACGCGTCAGCCCGGAGGAGCGCGCGCTCCTCGAAGCTGCAAGCGAGCAAACCCGAACCAGCCTCAGCGAGTTCGTGCGCCGCAAGGCGGTGGACGCGGCCGAGGCCGAAATCCTGGAGCGCCGGATCATCACGATTCCTGCCAAGGATTGGGAGGCATTCGAGGTGTGGGCCAGCCGCCCGGCCGAGGACAATCCACCGTTGCGCGAGCTTGCCGCCACGAAACCGGCATGGGAGCGGTAACGCCACCGCGGCCGCTCGCCGAAACCGACGACCGCAGCCGCTTCGATTGCGGGCGGGAATCTCTCAATGCCTGGTTTCGCCAGCGCGCCTGGGCCAACCAAGCCGCGGGGGTCTCGCGCACCAGCGTCATCTGCGACGCGGTCACCGGCGAGATTGTCGGCTACGTTACCTTGAGCGCCGCGCAGATCGAGCGGGCTTTCCTGCCCAAGCCCCGCCAGCGCAACAAGCCGGACCCCGTACCGGTCACGCTGCTCGGCCAGCTCGCGGTCGATGCCCGGCATCAGGGCCGGGGCCACGCCCGCTCGCTCCTCCTCTTTGCCCTGCGAACCGCTCTCCGTGCCTCGCGCGAGATCGGCAGTCTTGGTGTCGTCACCCATCCGGTGGATGATGGCGTTCGTGCCTTCTACCGGCGCTGGGGATTCGTCGATCTTCCCTTCGATCCGAAACGCGCCATGATCGTGCGCATGGCCGACCTCGAACAGGCAGGGATCGGCTCGTGAGCGGGCTCGGCCGGCCCGGCGGGCCGCTGCCTTGACCTTTCAGGTCGCCCCCCGTAAGTCAGGGGCAATTCGTTTCCGGAGATTCCGAGATGGCCAAGGCCGCCACCGTCAAGATCAAGCTGGTCTCGTCCGCCGATACCGGCTTTTTCTACGTCACCAAGAAGAACTCGCGCACCAAGACCGAGAAGCTGTCGATGAAGAAGTACGACCCGGTCGCGCGCAAGCACGTCGAGTTCCGCGAGACCAAGATCAAGTAGACCGGGATCGCGACGCGAGAAACAAAAAGCACCGCCGAGGCGGTGCTTTTCATTTTGGTGGCCGGCCCGGAACGGGTTTGTACGAGGAGGCCACTCAATCCGTTCCGGGACCGGCCGACCCTACGGACCCAGGAGATGCGGCGGACCTGAGCACTCCGTAGGGTTTCGGCAATTTCGCGAGGGACCGGCGGCGCCTCCGGTTCATGGCGCGCCGCAAGAAAAGAACGCCGGAACCGGGTGCGAATTTATCCTGCCGCCCCGGTCTTGCATACCCTAAACCGCTGAATTGACGAGCAGTTTAGGCAGCGTAACTAATAGTTAACCTTACCTGTTTGCGCTGCAATGCGAGGAAGCGCGCAAAACCGCGGATTCTTCACGCCGCGGCCGAAACCCGGTTCCGCCCTGCCCGCTTCGCCCGGTAAAGCGCCTCGTCCGCACGTTTGAGGAGCGCCTGCGGCGTATCCTCGACCGAGGCGAGCGACGAAATTCCGATCGAGACGGTGACCGACATCATCTTCCCGTCCGGGCCGTGGAAGGGCTCGCCGCCGATCTTCTGCCGGATGCGCTCGCCGACTAGGAGGGCCAGCGCGGCGTCGGTATCGGGCATCGCGACGACGAATTCCTCGCCGCCGAGACGGCACGCCAGGTCGATGCCGCGAACCGCTTTCCGCACCCGGCGGGCGAATTCGCGGAGCACGTCGTCGCCCGCGGCATGGCCGTAGCCGTCGTTGACCGCCTTGAAGTGGTCGATGTCGAGAAGCATGACCGACAGCGGCCGGTTCCGTGACACCGCCTGCTGGGTGAGAGTCGTGAGGTGCCGCTCGAGGTAGCGGCGATTGTGGAGGCCGGTAAGCGCGTCGGTGATCGCCATTTCCATGGTCAGCTGGACGTTGTCGCGCAGCCGGTCCGAGAAGCGCTTGCGGCGCACCTGCGTGCGCACCCGCGCCAGCATCTCGTTCTTGTCGATCGGACGGACGAGGTAGTCGTTGACGCCGAGGTCGAGCCCGCGGAGCAGGCGTGCATTGTCTTCCGGGTCGACGATAACGAGGATCGGGACGAGGCGCGTCCGGTCGAGCGAGCGCAACTGCGAGCAGAGGCGCAACCCGTCGATCTTGGCGAGCGTCAGGCTGACAATGGCGAGGTCGTAGTCGCCGTCAGCCGCCTTGAACAGGGCCTCCTGCGGATCGGCCTCGTGGTCGATCGTGTGGTGGGGGGCGAGCGTCTGCTTGACCCGCTCGACCGAGGCCGGCATGTCCTCGACGAGAAGGATGTTGCCGTTGAGTCCATCGAGGCTCCCGGCATCGAGGTAGTCGTCGAGGCCGATCTCGTTCGAGGTCGTCGCCCGCGTCAGCAGCTCGTCGGTCAGCATTTTCAGCCGGACGAGGCTTTTTACCCGGGTGATCAGCGCGATGTCGTTGACCGGCTTGGTCAGGAAATCGTCGGCCCCGGCCTCCAGCCCCTTGACCCGGTCGACCGGCTGATCGAGCGCGGTAACGATGATCACCGGGATGTGCGAGGTGCGCGGATTGGCCTTGATCCGCCGGCAGACCTCGAACCCGTCCATCCCGGGCATCATGATATCGAGGAGAACGATGTCGCATTGCCCGCGGGCGCAGATTTCGAGCGCCTCGGGCCCGTTCATCGCCGTCACGACCTCGAAATACTCGGCCGTCAGCCGGGCTTCGAGCAGCTTGATGTTGGCGACAATGTCATCGACGACGAGGACGCGGGCGGTCATCCGCTTAGCCCTCGCCGAGAAAGGTCTTCACTGTCTCGATGAACTTCGAGACCGAGATCGGCTTGGACAGATATGCCTCGCACCCGCCCTGCCGGATGCGCTCCTCGTCGCCCTTCATGGCAAAGGCCGTGACCGCGATGACCGGTATCGCCCGCAGGTCGTCGTCCTCCTTGATCCATTTGGTTACCTCCAGCCCCGATATTTCCGGGAGCTGGATGTCCATGAGGATCAGGTCGGGACGGTGGGTCCGGGCAAGGTCGATCGCTTCGAGGCCGTTGCGGGTCTGGACGATATTGTACCCGCTCGCCTCGAGCAGATCGTGGAAGAGCTTCATGTTGAGCTCGTTGTCTTCCACGACCAGGACGGTCTTCGCCATCGACGACTTTCCACAGCGGCATTCGCGCAGCCGGGAAACAGGGCGGCCGCGCCGTTGACGCTTTTGTCTATATCAATGCAGCACAACTAGCGGTCATTTCTTTCGGAAAGGCAAACGGATGCCCACAGAAACGAGGGTAACGGGGCCCCGCGATGCCGCAGAGAGGCTGGCGATTCTCGGGCTTTCCTATCTCGCCCGCCAGCCGGAGGCGCTGGGACGTTTCCTGGCGCTGTCGGGAATCGGTCCCGACACGCTGCGACAGAGTGCGACGGACCCCGCTTTTCTGACCGGCGTCCTCGATTTCCTGCTCGGCGAGGAGCCGATCCTCGTCGCCTTCGCCGCCGATGCCGGGATCAAACCGGCGAGCGTGGCGCATGCCCGCCGGGTGCTGGCGCACCGGCCCGAGGGCGGGGAGACATGAGGCGGTGAACGTGCCGCGACGGCTACGGTGCGTGCCCGGCGCAACCCGGTGACGCCTGACAGGCGGGCGGATGACAGATCAGCGGGCGTACATCGCCGCGCCGCGCGGCGCCGATGAAGTCTCGCCACCCCGGTCGTGACCATGGTCGCGATCGGCGAGCGCCTGGATCTTTTCGAGTTCCTCGACGGCGGCGGCCAGTTCGGCGCGGGCCTCTTCGAGCTGCGACCGCATCCCGTTGGCAGAATTGACGAGGTTGTCCCGACGCTGCATCGCCGCCTTGGCGAGGGTCGGGTAGGCGAAATGGTTGATATCGTGGATGCCGCTGCGCGTCTCTTCGGCAGCGATCTGATCGGACAGGTCCTTCGCCATCCGATCGAACTCGGCAATCATCTGCTCGATCTGGGCGACCTTCCGCCGTTTCTCTTCGGCGTGAAAGCGCTTAAGCCGGATGACCCCTTCGCGCGATTTCATCACTACTCACTCCCCTCGGACACTGCCGGCCATTGAAACAGGGCGAGGCGCTGCCAATCAGACGCGGACCGGATGGAACGGGCGAGCCGCTAACCTTTCGTTTACGTCTGGCGTTAATCATGGCCGAGCACCGCTTAATTCGGGGTAAACCGCAATCGTCGGATGCACCCGGATTTCCATGAGTCCGATGAATCACTTAGGATCGTTTCCTCCACTTAGTTAATAACTGGTGAACGCAACGATTCTTTAAAATTATCAAAGGAATGAACCGATCCTTCCAGAAATCTCCTTAATTCGCTTGTCGGAGGGAATCAGTTCTTGTTAACCATTGGCTGGTAGCGTGACGAATCGAGGTTAACGGTTCCTTGGTGCCGGCCTGTATCGCCGGCGCGCCACGCCCGAGGGGCAGGCTGGGGGATTGGATGCGCGTACTACTGATTGAGGACGACAGCGCCACGGCGCAGAGCATTGAGTTGATGCTCAAGTCCGAGAGTTTCAACGTCTACACGACCGACCTCGGCGAGGAAGGCGTCGACCTCGGCAAGCTCTACGACTACGACATCATCCTCCTGGACCTGAACCTCCCCGACATGTCGGGTTACGAGGTTCTGCGGGCTCTCCGCGTCTCGAAGGTCAAGACACCCATTCTGATCCTCTCCGGCCTGGCCGGGATCGAGGACAAGGTCCGTGGCCTTGGATTCGGCGCCGACGACTACATGACCAAGCCGTTCCACAAGGACGAGCTGGTCGCGCGCATTCACGCGATCGTCCGCCGGTCCAAGGGCCACGCCCAGTCGGTCATCACCACCGGCGACCTGACCGTCAACCTCGACACCAAGACCGTCGAGGTCAACGGCCAGCGCGTGCATCTGACCGGCAAGGAATACCAGATGCTGGAGCTGCTCTCGCTCCGCAAAGGGACGACCCTCACCAAGGAAATGTTCCTCAACCACCTCTACGGCGGCATGGACGAGCCGGAGCTGAAGATCATCGACGTCTTCATCTGCAAGCTTAGGAAGAAGCTCGCCGCCGCCACCAACGGCGCCAACTACATCGAGACGGTCTGGGGACGCGGCTATGTGCTGCGCGAGCCAGACGACCACGAGATCCGCGAAAGCGCCTGAGCTCGAGCGCGTCGCACTCCTCCCGCGACGCCAGACTGGAAAGCCCCGCTCCCTCCCGGCGGGGCTTTTCTTATCTGCGGACGGTGCGGTGAGGCGGATTGATCCAGCGCAAGCTGTTTTCCGGCCGTTTCGGTCAGGATTGGCGCTCGGAGCGAGGAGCGCCATGGACAAGGTCGATTTCCGCAAGCGCCTGAAGCACCTCTACGGCCCGCCCGCGGAGTTCACGCTGGTCGAGGTTCCGCCCATGCAGTTCGTCAAGATCGACGGCAAGGGCGATCCCAACACCGCACCCGGATATGCCGCGGCGATCCAGTGGCTTTTCTCGGTGAGCTACGCGCTGAAATTCGGGTCGAAGAAGGAAGGTCGCGACTACACCGTTCCGCCGCCCGAGGCGCTGTGGTTCGCCGACGACATGAGCGCGTTTACGCGTCAGGCGCGCGACCAGTGGCGCTGGACGCAGATGATCATGGCGCCCGACTGGATCAAAGGCGCCGCCTTCGCGGCCGCGGTGAAGGTGGCGTCGGCGAAGCTTGGCCGGCCCCCGGCCTCGTTGCGCCTGGAGAAATATGACGAGGGCCTCAGCGTCCAGTTCCTCCACGTCGGCTCCTACGCCGAAGAGGCTCCGCGGATCATGCAGCTTCACGAGGAGTTCCTGCCCGCGAACGGCCTCGTCGCAAACGGGATGCACCACGAAATCTACCTGTCCGACCCGCGCCGGGTGCCGGCGGGCAAGCTGAAAACGATCGTGCGCCAGCCGGTGCGGCGGCTCGCGGCCGGACGAGACAAGAAGGCGGCTAGATAACCCCGACTTCCTTCAGCTTGGCTTCGACGATGTCGCGGTCGAAGGGCTTGAGCAGGTAGTCGTCGGCGCCGGCGCGCATCGCGCGGGCGATTTGGGCGACGTCGTTCTCGCTGGCGCAGAAGACGACCTTCGGCTTGGTGCCGCCGAGCGTGCCACGCAGTTCCGACAGGAACTCGACGCCGCCGATCACAGGCATGTTCCAGTCGACCACGATGATGTCGGGCATTTCCTGCCGGCAGAGTTCCAGCGCCTGCCGCCCGTCCTCGGCCTCGGTGACCTCGAAGTCGAGATCCTCCAGGATTCGGCGCGCGACCTTACGGATCACGCTCGAATCGTCGACGATGAGACATTTCTTCATGGGCGCGCCGATTCCCCGGTGCGGACATCAGGCACCGCGCGGGGGACCACCTTAATTGGGCGCAGTTAACGAATTCTACGCTGCGACGCTTTCGGCGGCGACCGCCCGCTCGGGCTCGGCCGAGATGAGCACGCTGTCGGGGCCGTCAAGGGCCGCCGCGACCTTCATGCGGCAGGCCCGGGCGAGCGCCCCCGCGTAGTAGGCCTGGACCTGCTGCGCATCGATGGCGAGGCCGGCAATGGCGCCGGGGACAAGGTTCTCGAACGCCGCCGGCACCCGCGCGCTCGGACCATTGGCGCGGAGCATGAAGCGCGGCGCTTCCTTGCTGCCCTCGACCGTAACCTTCAGCGATCCGCCGCGGGGGACCGCGGCGACGCCGAGAAGGATGAGGTTGAGGAGAAGCTTCACCTGATTCTTGGCCATCAGGATGCGCGGCGCCTCGAACGAGAAGGTCGCCTTCTCGCTTTCCATGTAGCCGGTCGCCACCTTGCCGGCATCGCCGAGGTCGATCTCGGCGCCGGCCGAGCCAGCCGCGCCGAAGGCAAGGCGGGCGAACTGCAGTTTCGCCGAGGCTTGTTTCGCGCTCCGCCGGATCAGGTCGAAGGCGAAGCTCTTCATCTCCTCGCTGTTGTCCTCGTCGAGCACTTCCAGGCCGTTGATCACGGCGCCGACGGGCGAGATGATGTCGTGGCAGACGCGGCTGCACAGAAGCGCCGCCAGATCCAGGGCTTCGAGTTCAACCCGTTCCGCCATCGGGCCTCCGGCAATCGTTCAAATCGCAGCGAATCGCTTTCGCGGCGATGCCGTTTCGGGATACACCGCACCGTCGGACGTGCCAACCTGTCGATCGGCCGCCGTCGCCGCTTTGCCTTTTTTTCGGTTAGTATGGGTTCGATTCGAGCCTTCCTTCCTGAGCGCACCGAGACAAGGGAAACGAAAGACATGTTCCGCTTCCTCCGGTACTTCGCGATCGCCGCCGCTCTGGCCCTGTCCGGCGGGGGCAAGGCGCTCGCCGCAGAGGCCTTCAGCACCAGCGAAATCGTCAATGCCGGCCACGAGTTCTTCGGGAACGTCTCGGAGGGCCTGGCCACCATCGTCGAGCGTGCCGCCTCGAAATACGGGCTGCCCAACGGCTACATCCTCGGCGAGGAGGCCTCGGGCGCGATCATCGGCGGAGCCCGCTACGGCAAGGGCACCCTCTACACAAAGAACGCCGGCCAGCATCCGATCTTCTGGCAGGGACCGTCGATCGGCGTCGATTTCGGCGGCAACGGCGTCCGCTCGATGATCCTCGTTTACAACCTGCCCTCGGTCGCTTCCTTGTACACCCGCTTCGTCGGTGTCGCCGGGTCGGCTTACCTGGTCGCCGGCCTCGGCGCGACGGTGCTTGCCCGCAACGGCATCACCATCGTTCCGATCGTTTCGGGCGTCGGCGTCCGCGCCGGCCTCAATATCGGCTATCTGAAGTTCACCGACCACCGCACCTGGAACCCGTTCTAGCCGGACCGCGTCCACAGCCCGTTTGTGCAGCGCCGGGCTGGCGGTTTAAGCTGCGGGTAAGGCAGCCGGGGTAGGTTCCGCCGGGCCGCCGGCGGGCCAGCGTTCCCATGCGTCTTCTCATGTCGGGTGCGGAGTTTCGGCTTTGATCGAAGCGGCGATGTACTTTGTCGCCGGCCTGCTCTGCGCCGGCCTCCTGGTTCTCATCGTCAGCCCGGCGCTGTGGCGGCGGGCGGTCCGCCTCACCCGCCACCGGGTCGAGAGCATGGTGCCCGTCTCGCTCGCCGAGATCCGTGCCGACAAGGATCATCTCCGCGCCGAGTTCGCCGTGGCGACGCGGGCGCTCGAACTGAAGGTCGGTCACCTCGAGGACCGGGCCGCCGAGCAGGAAGTCGAGATCGGCAGGAAGCGCGAGGAGGCCGCCCGGCTCGCCCGCGAACATGCAGAGCGGACCGCCGAACTCCGCGACCTCGAGGCGAGAGCAAGCCGCCTTTCCGACGAGCTTGCCGCCCGCGTCGAGCGCCTCGCCGCCGTTACCGCCGAACTCGCCGCGCGCGACCGGCTGCTCGAGGACCGCGCCCGCGCCTTCAGCGTCCTCAAGGGCGACTACGAGGCCGCCCAGCAGCTGATCGAGGAGCAGCAGGTCGAGATGGTGGCGCGGAATACCGAGATCGCGAGCCTCGGCACGGCGCTCGCCGCGCAGCGCGGCAGCGAGGCCCGGCTGGCCGCGGCGAGCGAGGAAATGAACCGCGCCTTCGAGGCGGCCAAGGCAAGCCTCGCCGCCGAGATTCTCCGCCGCGACCAGCTTGCCGCCGACGTCACCCGGCTTGCGGCCGAGCGCGACCGGCAGGGCGGCGAACTGGCTCTTCGCCAGGCCGAGATAGAGAGACTGAACGCCGAGCTCGCCGGCGGCGGCGCGCGCCGTCAGGAACTGGAGGAGCGGCTTGCGGCGGCCGAGAAGGCACTCTCCGAGGCCCGTGCCGAGATCGCCGAGCTTCGGCGGCGCGCGGAGGCCGGAAGCGACAATCTCGAAAAGGCGATCGCCGCGACCGAGGCCGAGAAGGCGGCGCTCGGCGCCAGGTTTGCGCGCCTCGAAGGCGATATCCTGGTGCTGCGCGACGAGAACAGCGAACTGAAGCGGGTGGCAGGGGCGAGCTGGGACGCGGAGAAGGCGGAGAATGCCGCCCTCCGGCAGCGGCTTTCGGCGATCGCCAACGATATCGTCGCCCTCAGCCAGAAACTCGCGGCCGCCGAAGCGGCGCAGGCCGCCTCGAACGACGACGAGGCGCGGCCGCGGCGGCCTTACGTTCCGCCCCCGCCGGCGACCCGCCGGCCCGGCCCGGCGCATGCCGGAGAGCAGCCCGGTGCCGCCGAAGCGCGAACCCTTGCCGAGCGCATCCGCGCCCTCCAGCACAGCGTCTCACGGCACTAGGTTCGGAAGCGCTCAGCGATCGAGCGGGAAGGGGCGGTAGATGCGGGTCTTCTCGCCGATCTGGCAGTCGATCCGCGGCGCCTTCGCCGTGTCGGCCGCCCGGATTACCCGCGCCGGTAGCCCGGCAATCTCAAGGACCAGCTTCCGGCGGATCGCGGTCTCGAAGAGGCTCGCATCGGTGACGGTTATCATGAACGCGCCCGGCCCGCCGATGACGCAATCCTGGTAGTAGACGTCGAGGTTGGGAATGCCGAACGGCCCGGTCGCGTTCGACGGCTTCAGCATGATCGGCAGACCGTTGATGGTAATCCCCTGGCCGACCACCCAGTCGCGCGTCTCGTCGACCGGCAAGCCCATGTTGTTCGGCCCGTCGCCGGAGACGTCGATCGCCCGGCGGTCGCCGGCCATCCCGCTCCTCCGGAACAGGTCGGCTGCGAAGCGGAGGCCGCTCGAGATCGAGGTGCCCATATAGCTGTCGAGCGGCGCCGCTGCGATCTTGTCGGCAAAAGCCTCGGCGTCGGCCCGGCCGGCGATAACCTGCCAGGCGACCTTCACCCATTGCGTCAGGCTCCCCGCCCACTCGACATAGGTCACCGCGATGCGGCCGCGGGCACCGTCGGTGATCGCGCTGATGACCTCGGGGTGGCGGAAAGCGCTGGCGTAGCCCTCGCGCTGCAGGCGCTGCTCGTCGACATCCATCGAGCGCGAGACATCGACCGCGAGGACGAGTTCGAGGTCGACGGCGACGGCGCCGGCGCCGGCAAGGACCGGCGCGCCGTGGACGAGGCAGGCGAGCGCGATCGCGATTGATGCAAACCGGCGCATGGCATCGTGTCTCCCGCGCCCCGCGCCAGTCTGCCCGTGAAGGCGATGCCGGCCAAGTGCGGCGTGGCGTCCTTCGCCAAAGCGCGGAACCGCCCCGCGCCGGCCCGCGTTGACCTGTATCGTCACCCCCATCAACGGAAGAACATCATGGACAAGGACCGGATCGCAGGCTCGATGAAGCAGGCCAAGGGCGCCGTGAAAGAAGCCGCCGGCAAGATCACCGGCGACGCCAAGCTCAAGGCCGAGGGCAAGGCCGACAAGACGGAAGGCAAGGTCCAGAACGCGGTCGGCGGCCTCAAGGACGCCATGCGCGGCAAGAGCTGAGATTCTTCGCGCTTAAATCTGCCTGCGCGCGGCGAGCTGATCGATCCAGGTGCGCACCACCGCGATCAGCTCGCCGCGCACGCCGTTCTCCTTGCGACCGGAGCGCGCCGGCACGCGGAAGGAGTGATCCCCGTCGGGGACGAGATGGAGAGTCGCCTGCGGCAGGCGTTTCACGGTCTCCTCCAGGAGCCCGAGCGTCGCGAATTCATCGCGGGTGCCCTGGAGGAAGAGCATCGGGACAGCGACACGCTCCAGATGCGCGGCGCGTTCCGTCCCGGGTTTTCCCGGCGGATGGAGCGGAAATCCGAAGAAAACGAGGCCGGCAATGCCGGGCAGCAACCCGTCGGCGGCGGCCTGCGATGTCATCCGCCCGCCGAACGACTTGCCGCCGGCAAAGAGAGGCACGCCGCCGGCGAGTTCCCCTGCGCGGGCGACGGCGGCGGAGACCGTCGCCTCAGCAACGGCCGGGGAGTCGGGCCGGCGCTTCTTCGCTTCCATGTAGGGGAACTGGTACCGGAGCGTGCTGATGCCGTGCGCGGCAAGCTCATGCGCCACCGCGGACATGAACGGATGGCCCATGCCGGCACCGGCGCCGTGCGCGAAAACATAGGCGGCGGCGGGGTTTTCCGCCGCGTCGAAAAGGCCCGAGACGAAACCGCCGCCGACGGCAATGCGGGTGGCCTGCGCCACGCGGTCCCCGGTCCCGGTCGTTGAGCGCGCCATCGCCGACGTCTCTACCGGCCGAACACGGGATGGGGTTGATAGGCCGCGACCTCCGTCACGGCGAGGTTTCCGCTTCCGCCGTAATAGGTGCGGAATTCGACATCGCTCCTCCCTCCGGCGAGCCGCAGCGACATGCGGACCGGCTTCGGCGTGCCGTCACAAAGACCCGCAATCGTGTCGAGCGGAAGCCTGGCAAGGATCTCGCTTCCCTTATGCGCCGACACGTCGAGGTAACTGCCGGTAACCGGGCCGTCGCAGGCAATGGTCGTCGAAACGGTGAGGTCCCCGGCGGGCACCGGCGTGTAGGGCCCGAAGACAAGAAATCCGGGGGCGGCTGGACCTTTCACCGCGAAGCCGCCGCCTTCCGGGGTGCCCACCTGCGTGCTCAGCCCCTCAACCGGGATCGCCAGTTCCTCGGCCCACGAGAGCCGGATCGCCCGCAGCACGGCGCCGGAAGGCGTGCGTTCCTCGGCGATCGGCGGCCCTGGCGCGACCACCGCGCCGTGACGGGCGACCAACGCTACCTGGTGGGCGCACGCGACCGGCGCGAGGTTCATGCACACCGCCGTCGGGCTCGGCTCCCGCGCCATGAATTCGGCGATGCGCGGGGTGGCGCCACCACCCCTCGGGCTCGCACCGAAAATCGTATTGGTCCCTGCCATCTCGTTGGCGGCGTAAACCGCCGGCCGGGCGATCCAGAAATCGCCGGCGATGAACCGGGCCCCGGTCGCGACCGCCATCTTCGCTGCAGCATCGGTTATGGCCACGACCGAACTCGGCAGGAACCGGCAGGCGAAGTCGAACGGCGCGGTGACATAGGCCATCGTCGCCAGCGCCGCCAATGACGGCACCGCCGACCACGGCCCGGCCGGCAGAAGACGACGCCGCCACAGGGCTTCGACGGCGAGGATCGCGGCGAGCGTAATGAGGAGTTCGACCTCAACGCTGAAATAGCGGAATTGGAAATCGTTCCCCGCGACCCAGCCGACCTGAACCGTGACCAGCGCACCGACGCTGGCCGCAAGGATTATGGCCAGCGCAGCCTCGGCAATCGCACGCGTCGATGTTTCGCGCCGTCGGAAGAAAACCACTGACGAGACGACGAGGAGGACCAGCGCCACCGTTCCGGGGACCGGCCGCACCGAGGCGGCGATGATCGATGGCAGCCGGAGGAAGCTCCGCCAGTCGAAGGCGAAGGTCTCGTAATCCCAGTGCCACTCCGAGGGGATAAGCCGCGTCACGAGGAGATAGGCGACCAGCGTCATCGCAAGGAATGTCAGGCTCTCGCCATCCCGCCGGAGCAGAAACAGGACGGCGAAAAGCGGCGCCACGACGAGCCCGAGCCCGCTGTTCACCCATGTGGCCGTGAGCATCAGCGCGAAACAGCCCGCGCCGCGCAGCAGAAGTCGCCCGCGCCCGGTAGCCGGGATGCGCAGCACGGCAAGTGCGGCTGCCAGGAGCGCAAAGGACGGGCCGTACGGCTGATTGTAAGGCCAGAACTGGCGGACCATCGGGAAGCTGCTCACCGCCAGCATCGCCAGGAGCGCGACCGGAAAGGTCCAGGCGAGCGGCGCGCGCGGCCGCAGGACGAGGATCGTGAACAGCGGAAACAGCGAAGCCGATGCGTCGCGCAGGAACACCTGGAAACGCAGAGACAGACCGATGTCCCCGATCCACGACGCGAGCGCCGGCAGCAGCGAACCGAAGCGGTCCTGCCCCCAGAAATATGGGGTCACCCGCTGCACGCTCATCACCGCCGGCAGCAGGGAGTCGGAGCTGAACGATTCGCAGAGCGGCTGCGACCAGGTGATGAGAACGCCTCCTGCCAGGGACAGGACCGCAACCGAAATCCAGCCGAGATGGACCGTGAGTCGCCCGGTGTCGCCCGGTCGTGGCGTGGCACTGGACTCGATTGATGCGACCGACACGCGGTTCACCCCGCCTTCCGCGCGACAGCGATGACGCTCTTGCCGAGGAGGCGCGAGAAGGCCGCATCGAGCCCGCGGCTGACGGGAAAGATCGCGCGATCATAGAAGCCGATCGTCCCCGGCGAATAGCGGAAGAGGCCCACGCCCTCGAGCAGCCGTACCGCGAGCGCGGCGGGAAAGCCGAGCGCGTCGAAATACGCGCTTCGCTCGACGGAAAATCCCGCGGCGGTCAGGTCCTCCGAAAGCGAGCGCCGGGTATAGCGGCGCAGATGCCCGACCTCCGCGTCGAGACTGGTCCAGAGAACCCGGAACGCGGGAGTGAAGACAAAGAAGACTCCGCCCGGCCGCAGCGCCCGCAGAACCTTCGCCGCCTCGCCGCGCGGATCGTCGACGTGCTCGAGCACGTTCACGGCGAATGCAAAATCGTAGGTGTCCGGCGGGAGTTCCGCCGCATCACCGACCACCCGCCCGGCCAGGGGAAGAAGCCCGGCCGCAAATCCACGGTCCGGCTCGACGCAATCGATACTGACGCCGGCGCTTGCGAACTGCTCAAGGAAGACGCCGTCCCCCGCTCCGAAATCGAGGACCCTCTGCGCGCCCGGCGGAATTGCCCCTGTCATGGTCCGGAATATCTCGTGGGCATAGCGGCGAGCGCCGCGCATTGCCTCGAGGATGCGTTTGCCGCCGTATTCGCCGGAGCCCGCTCCCCGGTTCAAGCCGTGTTCCATGCAGGTTCAGAACCCTGTCGCCGGCGCCCGGACATGCACCGGGCCGGCTTCGAGCATACCGCCGCCGCCGTAGTAAACACGGAATTCGACGTCGCTCCGAAACGCGCTAAGTCTCACCGGGAAGCTGACCGCGTGCGGAGCCCCGTCGCAGGGGAGGAGCTGCGGCGTCAGGCGGAGCTTGCCTAGGACCTCAACGCTTTTGCCCGCGACGGCGTCGAGCACCGTCCCGACGAGGTCTCCGCGGCAGGCCAGCATGACGGTAACGGTGTAGGTGTCCGGCCGGAGGGGCATGTACGGGCCGAAGAGGGCGTAGCCGGCCGGCGAACCGTCACCGACGCGAACGACGCCGCCGGCGAGATGGCCGACCTGGCTTTTGAAGTCCCGGGGCTCGACCGGAATTTCGTAGAGGTCGCTCCAAACGTAGCGGATCGCGCGAAGCACCTCGCCATTCGGAAGTGTCTCCGCCGCTACGGCCGGGCCAGCAATGGCCAGCGCCCCATGACCGATACTGCGGACGATTTCAAAGACGCAGGCGCTCGGCCCCAGGTCGAGGCAGACGACTACGCCCTCAGGCTCGCCGGGGATCAGCTTCGTCACCACGGGTCGCACCCCGATGCCGCGCGAGGTTGCTCCGTAGATTCGGTTTGACGAGGCGAGACGGTTCGCCTCGAACACCGCGGGCCAGGTCGCGTCGTAATTGCCGGCGATGAACCGCGCTCCGGTCGCCACGGCCATCCTCGCCATCGCGTCGGTCTCGGCGAAGCGCGGACGGTCGCCCAGCCGGCATTGCGGGTCGATCGGGAACGCCGCCAGCGCGATCGCCCCCAATCCCGCGAGGCCGGCACCAAGGGTGATTCCCCGGCGCAGCGATTGCTCGGAAATGCGCAGCCACAGGAACTCGCAGGCGAGGACGGCGATCGTGGCAAGGTAGATATGCACGTAAGGCGCGAAGTAGCGGAAGTCGCTGTGATTGAGCTGGATCCATTGCAGCTGAACGATTGCGGCCGCCGCGAATATCATGGCGAGAACCGTCAGGGCCGATCGTGCAATCAGCGCCGCGCCCGCTCTGTCGCCCCGCACCAGGATCCACACTGTCGCGAAGGCGCCAAGGATCGTCACGATGAGGACAGACCTCAGGCGGACGCCTT
>DASRGK010000010.1:0-5168 GCA_035651055.1 Bauldia sp. | reverse complement strand
GTTCGAACTCGTCTCGCCGGAGCAACTGCTCATGTCGGAGCAGGTGGACCAGGTCGTCGTCCCCGGCTCGGAGGGCTACTTCACGGTGCTGAAGGGCCATGCGCCGCTGATGTCGACGCTGAGGCCCGGCGTGGTCGAGGTAGGGCAGGGCGGCCAGACGACGCGGATATTCGTGCGCGGCGGCTTTGCCGACGTGAATGCGAGCGGCCTCACCATCCTTGCCGAGCAGGCTATCCCGCTCTCCGAGGTCGACGCCGCGATGCTGGCGCAGGCGGTCAAGGACGCCGAAGAGGACGTCGCCGACGCCAAGGACGGGGCGGCGAGGGACGCGGCCGAGACACGGCTCCAGCAGCTCAAGGAAGTGCAGACGGCGCTGGCGCCGCGCTGACTTCCGCTCCCGCCCGGGCGAGGGAACGTATGAACCAGGAACGCCGGCGTGCGTTTCCGGCATCATGGCGTTCACCGAGATACAGGCCAACGGGGCGGCCGACGCGAAGGCGGTCGGGCTCATCTATGTCAGCGACGAGCGGCCGGGCATCTCGCGGGTCGAGATCAACGGCGCGTTCCGCTATCGCGACCATAGCGGAAGGGCGGTCCGCGACGCGCCGACGCTGAAGCGGATCAGGCGGCTGGCTGTGCCGCCGGCATGGACGGACGTGTGGATCTCGCCGTCGCCGAACGGGCACATCCAGGCGACGGGGCGCGACGCGCGCGGCCGCAAGCAGTACCGCTACCACCCGGATTTCCGGGCCGTCCGCGATGGCAACAAGTACGAGCACCTGATCGAATTCGCGACGGCCCTGCCGAAACTGCGCCGCAGGATCGAGCGCGACATGCGCCGTCCCGGCCTGCCGCGCGAAAAGGTCCTGGCGACGATCGTGCACCTCCTCGAACGGACGTTCATCCGCGTCGGCAACGCCGAATATGCCCGGCAGAACAACAGCTTCGGACTGACGACCATGCGCAACCGGCATGTCATTGTCGGGCAGGGAACGCTGCGCTTCGAGTTCAAGGGAAAGAGCAACAAGGTCTGGCGGCTGAAGATCGAGGACCGACGCGTGGCGAAGATCGTGAAATCCTGCCAGGAGCTTCCCGGCCAGCATCTCTTCCAGTACCTCGACGAAACCGGGGAGCGGCAGCGGGTCGGCTCGGCCGACGTCAACCAGTACCTGCGGGAAGTGACCGGACGGGACGTGACCGCCAAGGATTTCCGCACCTGGGCCGGCACGGTGCTGGCGGCGACGCGGCTCCTCGGCTACCCGCCCGCCGATACGGCGGCGGTGGCCAAAGCCAATCTCAGGGAGGCGATCGAGGAGGTCGCCGACCGCCTCGGCAACACGCCGACGGTGTGCCGCAAGTGCTACGTCCACCCGGCGGTGATCGAATCGTACCTTGCGGGCAATCTCGCGCTCGACGCGGAGGCGCGCGCCGGGAAGGGTTTCCGGAAGGAGGAGCGGGCCGTGCTGGCGTTCCTGAAACGGCGGCTGCGGAAGGGGCGCCGCGGCGCCGTACGGGTCCGCGCCGCGACGGCTGCGGCCGCGGCGGCCTAGGTCCGCAGGTCCATGCGGTAGGTGACGAGGCGCCCGGTCTCCTCGAAGCCGAGCCTGGCATGGACCGATTGCGACAGCGCGTTCCCGATATCGACGTCGGAGCCGAGCTCGCGATAGCCCCGGGCACGGCTCCAGGCGACCGCGGCCCCGACCAGGCGCCGGGCGAGCCCGCGGCGGCGGAGCGCCGGATCGATCCACAGCGCCTCGATATACCCGACCGGCGAGGTCAGGCAGCCCTCGGCAACGCTGCGCGTGCCGACTTCGATGAGGCCGAGAAGGCGCCCGTCGCCGGCGCGGATGCCGAAAGCCGCAAGGTCGCCCTGCGCCAGCATCGGGGCGATTTCATCGGCGAGTCCGGCGAGCGGCTGGTCCGGCCACAGGGCCTTGCGCATGGCCGCCCATTCGTCGCGGTCGGCGAGGCCGAGGCGGACGACGTCGAGACCGTCCCGTCCTACAGCCACCGCCGCACACGCGATTTGTAGGCGAGATATTCGGCCCCGAATTTCCGCTGAAGATAGGCCTCCTCGCGGGCGATCACCTGGGTGCGGAGGAGGAGGATTGCCGGCACTACCGCGATGACCGGCCAGAGTGAATTGCCGACAAGGCCGAGCCCGACGAGCAGCGCCGCCATGCCGAGATACATGGGATTGCGGGTGAAGCGGTAGGGGCCGTCGAAGACCAGGCGGGTGGTCGTCTCCCACGGTTCCGGCGGCGTTCCGGCGCGCCGGAAAAGGCCGAGGGCGGCTATTCCGAGGGCAATGCCGGCCAGCGCAGCGACCCCGCCGAGGATGCGGACGGCGAGGCTCCATTCCGGCGGCGCAATGGGGACGTGGCGAATGAGGTCGAGGACGTAGCCGATCACCAGACCGCCGATGAAGAGGGCAGGCGGGAAGATGCGGACGCCGGCATTGTCGGGAGATTCGGACATGGCGCGACTCCGTGGATGCGGGCCGGAGGTTATATGGGGAGAGGAGGGTGGAGCACCACCGAGTGAGGCGGATGACGCTCGGTGAGGCGGTCGCCCCCTCCACCGCCTACGGCGGTCCCCCTCCCCCGTAAACGGGGGAGGATGCAGTCCCTCTTTCTCAGAGCGCGGTCCGATGACGGGTGGTGGGTTTGTGGCGGTGGTGTGCGCGCGCTCAGCCGCGCTTGGCGGGGATGTCGCGGAAGGCGGCGACGACTTCGCCATAGACGGCGCGCTTGAAGGGGACGATCAGTTCGGGAAGGCGCTCCAATCTTTCCCAGCGCCACTCGGAGAATTCCGGCTTGAACCTGCCCTTGCCGGGATGGAGGACGTCGATTTCGCTGTCCTTGCCGGTGAAGCGGAGGGCGAACCATTTCTGCTTCTGGCCGCGATATCTGCCGCCCCATGAGGTCGGGATGAGCTTTTCCGGCAGGTCGTATTTGAGCCAACCGGGCGCCTCGGCGATGACCGACGCACTCTTCACCGAGGTCTCCTCGTAAAGCTCGCGGAAGGCCGCCTTCTCCGCATCCTCGCCGGCGTCGAGGCCGCCCTGGGGCATCTGCCACCACGATCCCTTGCCCTCGCCTTCGGCCTCGGCATCGGAGCGCCGGCCGATCCAGACGAGACCGTCGCGGTTGAAAAGCGCGACGCCGACGCAGGGCCGGTAAGGGAGGTCGTCCTTGTCCCGGCTCATGACCTCGCCGGGAGAAGCGCGGTGATCGGAACGATGGCGACGCCCTTCCTTGCGGCGTCGCGCGCAAAGACGGCGATGCGGTCGACGGTCGCCGGAAATGCGCTGCCGGTGGCGATGGCGGAGCCCTTGGCGCGGGCGGCCGCGACCAGGTCGGCAAGGCGCGCGTCGATCGCGGCGGGGTCGGTATCGGCATCGAGAACGACATCGGCGCGCAGGAACGGCGCGCCCGGGGCGGCCCCGGCGACGCTCCGCCCGGACGAGCCGTCGTCGAGATAGAGAAGGCCGCGCTTCTGCACTTCGGCGAGAAGCGGCGCCATCCTGTCGGCCTCGCTGGTGAAGCGGGCGCCCATGTAGTTGACGACGCCGACATAGGTGGTGAGGCGGCTCATCAGCCAGTGGAGGCGGTCGAGGTTCTCGGCGGGGCTGGCGCTGGTGGTGAGCGTCTTCGGGCCGGGGTCGACGGCGGGATAGCCGAAGGGCTCGAGCGGGACCTGGAGGAGGATCTCGTGGCCGGTGCCGCGGGCCTGTGCGACGAGGGAGGCGAGGCGGTCGCCGTAGGGGGCGAGCGCGAGGGTGACCGCACCGGGGAGGCCCGAAAGCGCGGCCTTGTCGCCCGCGGCGTTGAGGCCGAGCCCGCCGATGACGATGGCGATCCGCGCGAGGCTGCCGGCCGCGGCCGCCGGACGGGCATAGGCGTCGAGCGGGCGGGTGCCGTCGGCGCCGACCCGTGGAAGCGGGCCGTAGCTGCTCTTCTCGACGAGGTCCTCGCGGGGCAGGGCGGCAAGCCGGACGGGGGCGGGCGCCGACGGATCGGTGATGACAATGCCGGTCCCCGGGCTGCCGCCGACCTCGGCGAGATCGCCGACCGGTGTGATCTCGGTAAGGCCGGGCTCGCCGGGCAGCGGCGGCTTCGCGGCCGTCTTGATCGATGCCGTGATGGTCGGGTCGGTCCCGGCCTTGATCGGGGCGACGGCGGCCGGCGTACCCTCGACCATCTTCCAGACGCCGAAGCCGGCCCCGGCGGCGAGAACGGCGATTGACGGGGCGAGCAGGGCGGCTAGCGGAACGCGGCGCTTCCGCGCGCCGGGGGGCGCGGGGAGGCCTAGCGGTTTCCGCAGTTCGTCGCTCATCGGGCGCCTGCCGGTCTCTCCCAGAATCAGTGAGGCGGCGCGATCGGCGCCGCCTCAGGTGATGAACGCGTCGAGTTCAGCTAGTTCGGTATGCCGCGATTCGGGTCCGGCGGGAAGGCGGCATCCGAGCGCAGACCGCGCAGGAGGTCGAGCGCGTAGTTGAGCTGCTTGTCGTCCTTGGGGTCCGGCGGAACGTAGGCCGGCGACCCGGACTGCTCGGTCTTGTCGGAGCCCTCGACGGCGAGATGGCCCTTCAGGCTCGCCTCGCCCTTCGGCTCCTCGTCGAACTGCTTGGCGAGGTCCGGCGGCAGATCCTGGATGACCTCGATATCCGGGGTGATGCCCTTGGCCTGGATCGAGGTGCCGGACGGCGTGTAGTAGCGCGCGGTGGTGAGCCGCAGCGCCCCGTTGGCGCCGAGCGGGATGATCGTCTGGACGGAGCCCTTGCCGAACGAGCGCGAGCCGATGACCGTGACGCGGCGGTGATCCTGCAGCGCGCCGGCGACGATCTCGGAAGCCGAGGCCGAGCCGCCGTTGATCAGCACGATCACCGGCTTGCCGTCGGTGAGATCGCCGGAATGGGCGTTGTAGCGCTGCGTCTCGTCGGGGTGACGGCCGCGGGTCGAGACGATCTCGCCGCGGTCGAGGAAGGCGTCGGAGACCGCGATGGCCTGGTCGAGAAGGCCGCCGGGATTGTTGCGCAGGTCAAGGATGTAGCCCTGGACCTTGTCGGCGCCGACGGTCGACTGGATCTTCTCGACCGCCGCCTTTAGGCCGTCGAAGGTCTGCTCGTTGAAGGCGGTGAGGCGGATATAGCCGACCTGGCCCTC
>DASRGK010000009.1:0-8486 GCA_035651055.1 Bauldia sp. | reverse complement strand
CGTTGCCGTAGGCGCGGATGCCGGGCGGCAGCCCGATGACCGTCGTGTTCTCGGACCACAGGAGCCCGAGGCCGCGGACGATGAACGACATGCCGAGCGTCACGATGAAAGCCGGCACCTTCAGCTTGGCGATGATGACGCCGTTGAAGAAGCCGACGATGCCCGCGGCGGCGACCGCCGCGAGGAACGAGATCACCACCGACCAGAACAGCGGCACCCCGGCGTTGAACGCCGCGCGGACGGCGAGCGCCGACACGACCGAGGCGAGGCTCATCACCCACCCGACCGACAGGTCGATGCCGGCGCTGATGATGACGAAGGTCTGGCCGAGCCCGAGGAGGAGCACCGGCGTGATCGCAACCAGGATGTTCTGCGAGTTGCGAACCGTGAGGAAGTTGACCGAGCCGCCGTTATAGACCGGCACGGCAACCACGAAGAACGCGATCATCAGGCCGAGGAACACCCAGGCCCAGAGCCGGCTCAGGCGGAAGAGGATTTCCCGGCCGCGGCCCCATTTGCCGCCGGGCCCGGCCGCCTCGAACCTTATCTTTGCGGTATCCGCCACTCCCCCGTCCTCCCGGAAAAACGGCAAGGCCGGGAGCACCGCTGCGCTGCGGCGCCCCCGGCCGGCTGGTCAGGTGAACCCGGCTACTGGGCCTTGTAGATGAACCGCGAGTAGTTCGGGTCCTTGACGTTGTCCTTGTCGATGATCGCGAACCCGGTCTGGACGCGCTTCGGCAGGCTGGTCACGCCCGCCGCGTCGGCGGCGGCGAACTGGACTGCCATGTAGCCCATGTCGAAGGGCTTCTGCGCCAGGACGAGGGAGACGTCGCCCTTGTTGAGCGACTCGATCGCCGCCAGCGTCGCGTCATAGGCCACGACCTGGACCTTGCCGCCGAGGCCGGCATTGACCACCGCCGCGCCGGCGCCCTGGGCGCTGAACACGTTGGTGCCGAAGACGCCGGCGAGATCGGCGTTCTGCTCGATGACTGCCGCCGTCTGCTGCGTCGCCTTGTTCTGGTCGTCGAGGTTGTAGTCCGGCCCGATCACCTTGATGTCGGGGTATTCCTTCGCCATCACTTCCTTGAAGCCCTGCTCGCGGCCCTCGACCGAGCTCACGTTCGGGTTGGTGGAGTTGATGTAGACCTTGCCCTTGCCGCCGATCGCCTTGGCAAGGCCGCGGGCGGAGATGCGTCCGCCCTCGACGTTATCCGAGCCGATATAGCTGATCGGGAACTTGACCGGCCCGTTGACGTAGTCGCCGTCGCCGAGGAACGTATCGACCGTGATCACCTTGATGCCGGCGTCGAGCGCGGCCTGCAGCGGGGCGACCATCTGCTCCTTGTCGGTCGGCGCGGTGATGATGTAGTTGAGGTCGCCGCGCGCCACCATCGCGTTGAGGATCGGGGTCTGCGCCTCGACGCCCCAGGTCGGCGGGACCTGCGTCACCACCTCGATGCCGAGTTCCTTGGCCGCCTTTTCGACGCCGATCTGCATCACCTGGTAGAACGGGTCGACGACGCCCGGCAGGAAGCCGATCTTGATCTTGTCCGCCGCCGATGCGGCACCCGCCGCGGTCGCCAACGCTGCTGCGGCAAGCGCAACAATCACATGTTTCCGGGTCATTCAGTTCCTCCCTTTGTTATGAATTATCCTGCGGTCGTCGCATTGCTGCGTGCCGGCCGTGGTTATATGGCAACGTTAGCAGAACAATCGCCCGGCGCAATCGAACCGCGGTAGGCGCGGCGGAATTGTTCGCGGGCCGCGGCCGCGGCGCCGAAGGCTACGCCATGTACTGGCCGCCGTTCACCTCGATGATCTGCCCGGTCATGTAGCCGCTGAGGCTCGGGCAGGCGAGAAAGAGGAAGGCGCCGACGCAATCGTCGGGCACGCCGGTGCGGCCGAGCGGAATCGTTGCCGCGAACGTCTCGAAGAGCGCCGGCGGCGTCCGCCGGGCGTGCAGCGGCGTGTCGATGACGCCCGGCGCCACGCCGTTGACGCGGATGCCGTCGCCGGCGAGTTCGCGCGCCAGTCCGCGGGTGTAGGTCGAGATGAACCCTTTCGCCGATGCGTAGAGGTTGGCGCCGGCCGCGCCGCCGCTATGCGCGCTGATGCTGCTGACGTTGATGATCGCGCCGCGGCTCTGGCGGAGTAACGGAACCGCGGCGGCGGAGGCGAGCACCGTCGGGCGGATGTTGAGGTCGACCATCTGGTCGAGGTCGGCGTCGCTGATCGCGGCAAGCGCCCGCCGCTCGAACATGTCGCCGGCATTGTTGATGAGGAGGTCGAGGCCGCCGAGCCTGTCGGCCGCCTCGGCGACGAGGCTCGCCGGTGCGCCGCGTCGGGTGAGGTCGCGTTTGAGGAGCGATGCCTCGCCCGGGCCCGCGGCGACCGCAGCCGCCACCCTCTCCGCGCCTTCGCGGTTGGCATTGTAGTGGACGGCGACACGGGCGCCGCAGCGTCCGAACTCGGTGGCGACCGCGGCGCCGATTCCCGAACTCGCGCCGGTCACCAGGACCCGCAGTCCGGCGAGTTCGGCGGCGAAGCGGTCTCCAATCACGCGCTGGCGTCCATCCTGAAGAGCGACGCCCATGGCTGCCATGCCAGGACCAGCGCCGCAATGCGGTCGTGTCCGCGCCCCGGCGGATGGATGCCGTCGGTTCCGCGGAGCGCCTCGAACCAGTCCTCGTCGGCGGCAAGCCGGTGCATCAGGTCGAAATAGGGGATTCCGGCGCGCTCCGCTTCCTCGGCGAGGATGTCGGAGACGATCCCGATCTGGCGGTTCGACGGTACCGGGACCGAGCCGGACGGATTGAGAACCTTGGCCAGCGCCGCTTCGTCGACCGGCGCCGGTCCGATGAGCAGCACCGCGTGATCGCGTTTCGCGCCGCTTAGGATCGCCGCCGTGTTCCGCCGGGTCTCCTCCGGTGCGATCAGGCTTTGGCCCCTGGCGTCGAGCTTGGCGTCGTTGGCGCCGAAGGCAAAGACGATCGCCGAATGCGCCTGCTTCCGGCGGCCGACCTCGTCCTCCCAACGGGCCAGGATCGAGCGCGACGTGTCGCCGCGCACGCCGAGGTTATAGGCAGTGACGCCATGCCGGTTGGCGATCGCTCCGGAGAGGCGCGCCGGCCAGCCGCCGACATCCTCGTCGCGCCAGCCGAAGGTGATGCTGTCGCCGACGAAAAATACTGCGTCGGGAATTCCGCCCGCATATTCTGGCGGGGCGGATTCGCGGTGTTCGAGCGGTCCCGGCACAAAGTCTTCCTTCATATAGAAACAGGACGCGTTATATATGAACACGCGTGGCCCTCCAAGGGCAGGGCCCCTCCGGACGGCACGAGATCGGTCACAGGTGACGGCATGACGGTCGAAGCTCAGGAAGCCGAAGGCGAAGCGGCGTGGGAAACCGGCGAGCCGGAAACCCGCTACCGGGTACCGGCGCTGGAGCGCGGCCTCGATATCCTCGAACAGCTGGCGCGCAGCGACACGGGGATTTCCCGCGCCGGGCTGGCCGAGGCGCTCGGCTGCTCGGTCAGCCAGATCTTCCGGATGCTCGATTGCCTGCAGCGCCGGCGCTACGTCAGCGTCGATCCGCGCAACAACCTCTTCTCGCTGACCTCCAAGCTCTTCGAACTGTCCCACCTGCATCCGCCGACCCGCCGGCTGATGGCGCTGTCGCTGCCGATCATGCGCGCTGCCGCCATGCAGGCCCACCAGTCCATCCACCTGTCGATCTTCGACGACGGCCAAACCCTTGTCCTGGCTCAGGTCGATGCTCTGGAAGACTCCGGCTATTTCGTGAAGCCGGGCACCCGCCGCGACGTCTTTCTGACTGCCTCCGGTCGGGTCCTGCTTGCCTTCCAGGGCGAGGAGGAGCGCAGGAGCATGCTCGAAGCGGCCCGCCGCAAGACCGGCGACCTGATGCCCGAGGCCGAGCTCAACAAGCGGCTCGAAATCGTCCGTCTGCAGGGTTTCGAGGAAAATCCCAGCCTGCAGATATCGGGGGTCCACAATCTCAGCTTCCCGGTCATGGGAGTCGATGGCCGGGCCGTCGCGGCCATGACCATGCCGTTCCTCGTGCGCACCGACCTCCAGTCCAACATGGACGATGCCCGCCGCATTCTCCGCGAGGCGGCGGAGGAGCTCTCGAAGCTTCTCGGCTATGCGACCCCGGCGGGCGGCACTTGACGCAAGTTCAAATACGGTGAACTATATTAATCAGTGAACTTGCCTTGGCAGAACGCGGCTGAGAAACGCGTCATTCCCCGGGCCGGTTCGGGGAGGAACGTGCGGTGTTCGCCAACATTGCGGTTTACCGCATCCATCCGCAGCACGTCGAAGCGTTCAAGGCGCGCATGCTGCGTCATGCCGAGACGAGCCTGCGCGATGAGAGGAACTGCCTCCGGTTCGACGTGAACCAGTCGCTGAGCGATCCGGCCGTCTTCGTCATGTACGAAGTGTTCCGCAGCCCACAGGATTTCCAGGCGCATATCGAGGCGCCCCACACCAAGGACTTCGCCCGGACGCGTGACGAGAACGGCTGGCTGGCGGAGCGCACGGTCTATCAGCTCGAACAGGTGTTCCCGGTCGCCAGGGGCTGATCAACAGGCGGCGCCGCAGCCGCAGGATAGGGAGGAATCGAGAAATGAAAATGAAGAAGACCGTTCTGGCGGCATCGGCGCTCGCCGCCGCATTGGCCGTCTCCGCCGGCGCCTCGCAGGCGGCCGAATACAAGTTCCTGCTGATGGGCGCGCTGGTCCATCCCTACTACGGGCCGATGCCGTCCGGTATCGAGGCGGCCGCCAAGGCCTACGGCATCTCGCCGGTGCCGGAATTCACGATGCCGCAGAAGTTCGACGTGGTGGAGCAGAACGCGATCATCGACAGCTACGTCGCCAAGGGCTTCAACGGCTTCGCCTTCCAGCCCGACGACCCGGTCGCCTCGAACCAGAAGATGGAAGAGCTGAAGGAGGCGGGAATCCCGGTTCTCTCGATCGGCGGCTGCCCGCAGCAGCCGACGCCGTCGCTCTTCTGCCTGACCACCGACACCAAGGACCTCGCCTATCAGGGCGCCAAGCACCTGTTTGAGGCGATGGGCGGCAAGGGCAACATCGTCCACTTCACCGGCCAGCCCGAGGACACCAACACCAAGAACTCGATCGACGGCGTCGCCGCCGCCGCCAAGGAATTCCCCGGCATCAAGGTCATCCAGGATGTCGTCGGCATGGATGCCGGCATGGATGCCGCGCAGACCGGCGTCTCCAATACGCTCGCCGCGCGCAAGGGCGAAATCGGCGGCATCATCTCGACCTCGGGCATCGCCACCGACGTCATCGCCAACGAGTTCCGCAAGCGCAACGAGAAGTCGATCAAGTACGTCGGCCTGAACAACTTCCCGGTCATCCTCGACGCCATCAAGGACGGTTTCGCGACCGGGACGATGGCGCAGAACCCCTACGGCCAGGCCTATCTGGCGACCTACTCGCTGAAGCTCCTGAAGGACGGCTGCACCTACAAGGGCAAGGATTTCTACATCAATACCGGCCTGCTCTACATCACCAAGGACAACCTCGCATCGCAGGCCGCGGACTTGTCGAAGGTTACGTCCGATCTCGCCAAGGACTGGAAGGATAAGTACTTCTCCTGCCCAGGCTAGAAGCGAGCTTCCTTGAGGGACGGGCCGCCTGCTTTGGCTGCCCGTCCCTTTTTTCTTTATCGTTGCGAGCATGACGGCAGGCTCCGACCAATCCACCGCCCGCCCCGGCGCTTCTGCATCCTTGGGCCGCCGCCTCTGGTACGGCCTCGTGCGCTGGGATCTGGCGAGCGTCACCCTGGCGCTGGTGGTCATTGCCGTGGCGCTGATGATCGGCGCGCCCGCCTTCCACTCCGCCTACAATCTCCGCGCCCTCGGCTTCACGATCGCGGTGACCGGCGTCGTGGCGCTGGCGCAGGTGACGGTCCTCTCCGTCGGCCAGTTCAACCTGGCGCTCACCTCGATCGGCGCGATGGTCGGCCTGCTCTCCGGATGGCTGATGCAGGTCGGCGGGCTGCCGTGGTTCCCGGCCGTCATGCTCGGCATCGCCTTCGGAGCGCTCTCCGGCGCCCTGCAGGGCTGGATCATCGTCCGTAGCGGCATCAACGCCTTCATCGTCAGCCTGGCGCTCGCCGCCGCCTATTTCGGCGCCATGCTCGGCCTGTCGCGCGGCGCCTCCTTCAACCAGCTCCCGCCGAGCTACGTCGCCCTCGGTCGGGCGAGTCTCTTCGGCGTGCCGTGGCTGCTCATTTTTTCCGTCGCCGTCGCCGCAATCGTCTCGCTTGTCTTCACCCGCACGGTCGGCGGCCGCAAGCTCCTCGCCACCGGCGCCAACCCGCGCACTGCCCTGATGTCGGGCATTGCCACCGGGCGGGTGACCATCGCCGCGCATACGCTGAGCGGCCTCCTTGCCGGCATCGCCGCGGTCATGCTGGTGGCGCGCCTCGGCTCGGCCCAGCCCTCGCTCGGTTCGGAATGGCTGCTGCCGTCCTTTGCGGCGCCGGTCCTCGGCGGGACGCTCCTCACCGGCGGCCGGGTCCTTATCGTGGGCACCTATCTCGGCGCGCTCCTGCTGGCGGTCATCGCCAACGGCCTGGTTCTCTTCGGGGTGAGCGCCTACTGGTACCAGAGTCTCCTCGGCGTCGTGCTCCTGCTGGCGCTCGCCATCGACCGCAGCCGCCAGTCCTATGTCCTGAGGCACCAGCTGTGACCGCGCCCCGGCCGCTGCTCCCCGACGCGATGGTCGCCGAGGCGCCGTCCCGTCGCCGCTTCACCGGGGGTCCGAGCGGCGCCGTGATCGCGGTCCTCGTCGTCGGCGCTGCGCTCTCGGTCGCCGCGCCGAAATTCCTCACCGCCGATAATTTCGAGGTCCTCGCCTACAGCGTCGCCAACCTCGCCGTCGTCGCCTTCGCCCAGATGGCCGTGCTGGCCGCCGGCGGCATGGACCTGTCGGTCGGCGCCGTCGGCGGGCTCACCGCCGTCCTCGTCGGCGGCATGATGGAAGCCTGGCACGTCCCGACCCCGCTCGCGATCCTCGCCGGCCTTGCGCTCGGCGCCGCCGCCGGCGCGCTGAACGGCCTCCTCGTCGTCCGCACCGGCCTTTCCGCCTTCATCGTGACGCTGGCCACCGCCAGCGTCTTCACCGGGCTCAACCTCGGCATCACCTCCGGCCAGCCGTTCTACTACCTGCCCGAGGACTTCAAGGCGATCGGCGCGCTCACCATCGCCGGCGTCCCGGTCCTCCTCCTCGTCATGCTCGCCGTCGGCGCGGTCCTCTGGTTCGTCTTCAGCCGCGTCGGACTTGGCCGGCAGATCCTCTCGGTCGGCGCCAATCCGCGCGCCGCCGAACTCGCCGGCGTGCCGGTCGAGCGGAGCCGGATCGTCGTCCATGCGCTGGCCTCGTTCCTCGCGGCCTTTGCCGGCATCATCCTCACCGCCCGCCTCGGCGTGGCGCAGCCCAGCATCGGCAACGACTGGCTCCTCCAGTCCTTCGCCGCGCCGATCATCGGCGGCACCCTCTTGTCCGGCGGATTCCTGTCGATTCCGGGCGTGATCGCCGGCGCCTTCCTCTTGACCATCGTCGCCAACGGCCTGATCCAGCTCAACATCGACCCGTACTGGACCCAGCTCTTCTCCGGCCTGATCATCCTCGCCGCCGGCGGCATCGACCGCCTGCGCTCGCTCAACGTCCAGCGCCTCGAACGCGCCGAGCGCTTCGCGCTCGCCAACATGCCGGCGCCGCGGCCGGGGGAGCGCTGAGATGGCCGAGGCAGCCCTCGCGGTTTCCGCCGCTTCCCCCGCCGAGCATCCGGTGGCCCTCGAACTCACCGATATTTCGAAGGGCTTCCCCGGCGTTCAGGCCCTCGACCGCGTCTCGCTGACGCTCCGCCGCGGCGAGGTGCAGGCGCTCCTCGGCGAGAACGGCGCCGGCAAGTCGACGCTGATCAAGATCATCACCGGCGTCTACCGCGCCGACCAGGGCAGCTACCGCATCAACGGCGAGCCGGTGACGATCGCCAATCCGCGCCAGGCCTTCGCGCACGGCATCGGCGTCGTCCACCAGGAACGCAGCCTCGTCCCGACCTTCACCGCCGGCGAGAATGTCCTCCTCGAGCGGATCGTCGGCACCGCCTTCCAGGTCATCGACCGCGAGAAGATTCATCGCGATGCCCGGCCGTTCATGGAGATGGTCGGGCTCGCCATCGACCCGTCGCACCGGGTGGAGAGCCTCAGCCCCGCGCAGAAGCAGCTGATCGAAATCGCGCGGGCCCTGCGGCAAAACGGCAAGGTCTTGATCTTGGACGAACCGACTTCGGCTTTGAGCGCGCGCGAGAGCGAGCGGCTGGAGGCGGTGTTGCGGCGCCTGCGCGACGAGGGCGTGGCGCTGCTCTACATCTCGCACCGCCTCGACGAGGTTTTTCGCCTGGCCGATCGGCTGACAGTGCTGCGCAAC
>DASRGK010000008.1:0-50109 GCA_035651055.1 Bauldia sp. | reverse complement strand
TGGGCGCCGTCGTCGGCTTTGCGGCGGCCAACCTCACCGGCATGCCGGTTCTCGGCATCCTCGCGGCGGCGCTCGGCGGCATCGTCATCGCGTTCCTGTTCGCGATCCTGACGCTTGTCCTCGTCACCAACCAGGTCGCCTCGGGCCTGGCGCTCACCCTCTTCGGCCTTGGCCTGTCGGCCCTCATCGGCGATGCCTTCGTCGGCGTTCCCGGCGGCGCCATGCCGCGGCTCGCCATTCCGGGCCTCACCGACGTCCCGCTCGTCGGCCGGCTCTTCTTCGGCCAGGACGTGCTCACCTACATCGCCTGGGCGATGCTCCTCGTCGTCGGCTGGTTCATCTTCCGCACCCGCGGCGGCCTCATCCTGCGCGCGGTCGGCGACAACCACGTCTCGGCGCATGCGCTCGGCTACAAGGTCGTGCGGGTCCGTTTCCTCGCGGTCCTCTTCGGCGGCCTCTGCGCCGGGCTGGCGGGCGGATATCTGTCGCTCGTCTATACGCCGCAATGGACGCCCAACATGACCGCGGGGCGGGGCTGGATCGCGCTGGCGCTCGTCGTCTTCGCGGCGTGGCTGCCGTGGCGGCTGGCGCTCGGTGCGCTGCTCTTCGGCGCGATCAGCTATCTCGCGCTCTACCTCCAGGGGAAGGGGGTGGGCATCCCTTCGCAGTTCCTGTCGATGCTGCCCTACCTGACGACGGTCGTCGTACTCGTCATCATCTCGCGCAACCGGACGCTCCTCCGCGTCAACACGCCCGCCTGCCTCGGCCAGTCCTTCGTGCCCGATCGTTAGGCAATCCGATTGTCGAAGTCGTTGGCCGGCCTTGCGTTTCGGGGTTACGACAAGGCCGGTTTCATGGCGCGAGTTTTGCTATATTTTGCACTCAGCCCGGGCAGCTGAGGCGCCCGGAAAACAGGGAGATACCGACACATGCGTAAGATTTTGGCGGCCGCCGGGGCCGCCTTGCTCGTCGGCGCGATGGCTTCCGGCGCATCGGCCGCCGACAAGCTGAAAGCCTGCTGGGTCTATGTCGGCCCGCACAATGACGGCGGCTATTCGGAGGGCCACGACAAGGGCCGCCAGATGGTCGATCAGGTCCTCGGCGACAAGGTCGAAACCTCGTATGTCGAGAACGTCGCCGAAGGCCCGGACGCCGAACGCGCCATCGAGCGCCTCGCCCGCGACGGCTGCAAGATCATTTTCACGACCTCGTTCGGCTTCATGGACCCGACCATCAAGGTCGCCGCCAAGTATCCCGACGTCAAATTCGAGCACGCGACCGGCTTCAAGACCGCGCCCAACGTGACCACCTACAACGCCCGCTTCTATGAGGGCCGCTACATCATCGGGCAGATCGCGGCCAAGATGTCGAAGACCGGTGTCGCCGGCTACATCGTCTCCTTCCCGATCCCCGAAGTGATCATGGGCATCAACACGTTCATGCTCGGCGCCCAGTCGGTCAACCCGAACTTCAAGGTGAAGATCGTGTGGGTCAATTCGTGGTTCGACCCCGGCAAGGAAGGCGATGCCGCCAAGGCCCTCTTCGACCAGGGCGCCGACATCATCACGCAGCACACCGACTCGCCGGCGCCGCTGCAGATCGCCGAGGAGCGGAAGCTTCACGGTTTCGGCCAGGCGCACGACATGATCTCGTTCGCGCCGACCGCACAGCTGACCGCGATCGAGGATAACTGGGGCCCGTACTACGTGGAGCGCGTCAAGGCGGTCCTCGACGGCACCTGGAAGTCTCAGCAGAGCTGGGAAGGGCTTAAGGAGAAGATGCTCCTGATGGCGCCCTATACCAACATGCCGGACGACGTTGCCGCGATGGCCAAAGACACCGAGGCCAAGATCACGGCCGATCCGCTCCTCCCCTTCAAGGGCAAGGTCTACAAGCAGGACGGCTCCGAAGCCGGGCCGATCGACGACGGCGTGCTCCTCGGAATGAACTGGTACGTCAAGGGCATCGACGACGCATTCCCGCAGTAGCGGAGTAACCTTCGCCGGGCGGGTTCCGACCCGCCCGGCCTCCCACTAACTGTCATCCCCGCGAAAGCGGGGACCCAGTAATCGAGCCGGTAGCGGTTGAGCGTGACCGTCGGTTGCGTTCGACCGAGTTCCGCCGCGGATACTGGCTACCCGCTTTCGCGGGGATGACGCGCAGAGAATGTGATGTCCGCCTTCGCCGTCGACTGGCTGAACCTCATCTTTCGCTGGGCCCACCTCGTCGTCGGCATCGGCTGGATCGGCACGTCCTTCTATTTCATCGCCCTCGACCTCAGCCTCAGGAAGCGGGCAGAGATGAACGAGGGCGTTCACGGCACCGCCTGGGAGGTGCATGGCGGCGGCTTCTACCATGTCGAGAAATACCTGGTGGCGCCGAAGGCATTGCCGCCGGACCTCATCTGGTATCGCTGGGAGGCGTACCTCACCTGGGTCACCGGCTTCGCGCTGCTCGTCCTCCAGTACTACTGGAACGCCGACGCCTTCATGATCGACCGGGCCGTGATGCCGCTCCTGCCGTCGCAGGCGGTGGTCATCTCGCTCGCCAGCCTCGCCGCCGGGTGGTTTCTCTACGATCGCCTCTGCAAGTCGCCGATCGGCCGCAACACGCCGCTTCTGGCGGCGATCCTGTTCGTTACGATCGTGCTGGCGGCCCTGGGGTACAGCCACGTCTATTCCGGCAGAGGCACGCTCATCCATGTCGGCGCCCTGATCGGGACGCTCATGGCGGTCAACGTCTTCGGCGTGATCGTGCCCAACCAGAAGAAGATCACCGCCTCTCTTCTCGCCGGCCTGCCGCCGGACCCTGCGCTCGGCGCCACCGGCAAGCAGCGCTCGGTCCACAACAACTACCTGACGCTGCCCGTCCTCATCCTGATGGTCAGCAACCACTACCCGATGCTGACCGGGCACCCGCAGCCCTGGCTGGTGGTCGCGCTGATCCTCGTCATCGGGGCATCGGTGCGGCACTTCCTCAACCGCCACGACGCCCACGACCCGATCGCGCGATACTGGTGGTCGCTGCCGGTCGCGGCTGCCGCGCTCATTGCCGCGATTGTCGTCACCGCGCCGCGGAGCGACGCATCGCTGACCGGGATCAAGGTCGGCGACGGCGAGGTTCTGTCGATCGTCGCCAAGCATTGCGTCATGTGCCATTCGGCGAAGCCCAGCCACGAGGGCTTCGACGCGCCGCCGAAGGGCGTCATCCTCGGCAGCGTCGAGGAGCTTCGCCGCCATGCCGACCAGGTCATGGCGCAGGCGGTCCGCTCGACCACCATGCCGCTCGGCAACGAGACCGGCATGACGCCGGAAGAGCGGCAGAAGCTTGGCGCGTGGCTGCTGAGCCAGTAGAGATCGGGCCGAGATGAGCGGCCCCGGCGCATTCCCGATTCCCCTCGCCGACGTCAACGCGATGAGCGAGGACGAATTCGTCGACGCTTTCGGCGATATCGCCGAACACTCGCCCTGGGTCGCCGCCGATGCGTCCGAGGCGCGGCCTTTCGCCTCGCGCCACGCCATGATCGCGGCCTTCGAACGCGCCATCCGGCATGCCGACCACGCCCGCCAGCGGGCGCTGATCCTCGCCCATCCCGACCTTGCCGGGCGGGCGGCCGTCGCCGGCGATCTCACCGCCGATTCGCGGAAGGAGCAGGCGGGGGCGGGCCTCAACGCGCTGACGCCGGCCGAGTTCGCCCGCTTTACCAAGCTCAACCAGGCCTACCGCGACCGCTTCGGCTTTCCGTTCATCTTCGCCGTCCGCGGCGCCACCAAGCACGACATCCTCGCCGGCTTCGAGGCCCGGATCGCGAATTCGGAGAAGGAGGAATTCGCCACCGCGCTGGCCCAGGTCGCGCGGATCGTCCGCTTCCGCCTCGAAGACCGGGTGGCGCCATGAGCGATTACCGCCGGCTCGGCGAGCGCGCCGAGGCGATGATCAATGCCCTCGCCACGATCACGGCCGAGCCCGGCAAGCTTACCCGCCTCTATCTGACGCCGGAGCACAAGCGCGCCGCGCACCTCGTCGGCGACTGGATGCGCAATATCGGCATGGCCGTGCGCATGGACGCGGCCGGGACCATGCATGGCCTCCTCGGCGACCCGAAGGCCAAACGCCTGCTCACCGGCTCGCATATCGACACGGTGGTCGATGCCGGGCGCTACGACGGGATTCTCGGCGTGGTCGGCGGGATTCTCGCGGCGGAGGAAATCGTCGCCCGCGGCATCGAGCTGCCCTTCGCGCTCGAGGTTCTCGCCTTCGGCGATGAGGAGGGCGTGCGTTTCCCGAAGACGCTGTTCGGTTCCTCGACCGTGGCCGGCGTGGCCGGCAAGGACATGCTCGACCTGGTCGACGGCAACGGCGTCAAGATCGGCGATGCGCTGCTCGCCTTCGGCGGCGACCCGCGGGCGATTGCCGGCGAGGCGTACCGGCGCGAGCAGGTCGTCGGCTACGTCGAACTGCACATCGAGCAGGGGCCGGTCCTCGACCAGGCGAACGAGCCGCTCGGCGTGGTCTCGGCGATCGCCAGCCAGGGCCGCTACCGGCTCCACGCCAGGGGCGAGGCGGGGCATGCCGGCACCGTTCCGATGAACATCCGCCACGATGCCCTCGCCGCCGCCGCCGAGGTCATCCTCTACGCCGAGGAACTGGGGCGCCAGCACGGCGGCGTGGGTGCGGTCGCGACCGTCGGCGAGATTACCGTCAGCCCCGGCGCCAGCAACGTTATCCCCGGCGAAGCCCGTTTCAGCCTCGACGTGCGGGCGCCGACCGACGAGATTCGCACCATGATCGCGGCCGACGTGCGCGGGCGCATCCGCCAGACCGGCGCCCGCCGCGGCGTCGTCATCGGCATGGAAACGGTCCACGAGAAGCCGGTTGCGCGAACCGATTCCAACATCAATCGCGCCATATCCCGCGCCATTCAGGGCCTGATCGGCACGCATCCGAGGGTAATCATGTCGGGCGCCGGCCATGACGGCCAGGCAATGGCGCAGCTTACCGGGATCGGCATGATCTTCGTCCGCTGCCGCGCCGGCATCAGCCATAACCCACTGGAATCGGTGACCATTCCGGACCTCGGCATCGCCGTCGAGGCGCTCGTCCAGACGATCGTCGAGATCGGGAAGGGCTAAGCGACCTGGCCGTACAGGTCGTAGGCCTCGGCGCGCTCGATCTTCGCCGTCACGATCTCGCCGGTCCGGATCGGTAACCGGCTGGAAACATGGATGTTTCCGTCGATTTCCGGCGCGTCCCAGATGGTGCGGCCCTTGGCAATGCGGCCGTTCGACTGGTCGATGATGACCTGAACCCGTTTTCCCACCCGCTGCTTCTGGCGCTGCAGGCTAACGGCCTGCTGCGTCTGCATGAACTTGTGCCAGCGCCGGTCCGTCTCCTCCTTGTCGACGGGATCGGGCAGGGCGTTGGCGGCCGCACCCGCGACCGGCTCGTAGCGGAAGCAGCCGACCCGGTCGAGCTTTGCTTCCCGAACGAAATCAAGGAGTTCGTCGAACTCGGCTTCGGTCTCGCCGGGGAAGCCGACGATGAAGGTCGAGCGGATGGCGAGGTCCGGCACCGTCTCGCGCCACCTGGCGATCCGCGCCAGCGTCTTCTCCGCCGCCGCCGGCCGCCGCATCGCCTTCAGCACGCGCGGGCTCGCATGCTGGAACGGGATGTCGAGGTACGGGAGGATTTTTCCCTCTGCCATCAGGGGCATGACCTCGTCGACATGGGGGTAGGGGTAGACGTAGTGGAGCCGCACCCAGACGCCGAACGAGCCGAGCTCGCGGGCAAGGTCGATGAACTTCGCCCGCACGTCCCGGCCCTGCCATCGGCTCGCGGCATACTTCACGTCGACGCCATAGGCGCTGGTGTCCTGCGAGATGACGAGCAGTTCCCTGACGCCGGCCTTCACCAGCTTCTCCGCCTCGCGGAGCACCTCGGCCGCCGGCCGCGAGACGAGGTCGCCGCGCAGCTTCGGGATGATGCAGAACGTGCAGCGGTTGTTGCAGCCCTCGGAAATCTTGAGATACGCGTAGTGCCGGGGCGTCAGCTTGATCCCCTGCGGCGGCACCAGGTCGACGAACGGGTCGTGCGCCGGCGGCACCGCCCGGTGGACCGCATCGACCACGCTCTCGTATTGCTGCGGGCCGGTGATCGACAGAACGTCCGGGAACCTGTCGCTGATCTGGCCCGGCTCGGCGCCCATGCAGCCGGTGACGATCACCTTGCCGTTCTCGCGCATCGCCGTGCCGATGGCGTCGAGCGACTCGGCCTTGGCGCTGTCGAGGAAGCCGCAGGTATTGACGATGACGACGTCGGCCCCGGCGTGCTTCGGCGCGACCTCGTAGCCCTCCGCGCGAAGGTGCGTGAGGATGCGCTCGGAATCGACCAGCGCCTTGGGGCAGCCGAGGCTGACGAAGGAAATGCGCGGAACGGGCTTGTTCATGGGTCATCCTCGCGCGGGGCAAAGCCGCCGCGCGGACGGGCCTCAATGAAGAAGAGGAGCCCGGTTGTCAACGTCCGGTCGCATCCCGGGCGCCGTCAGGACCGGCGTCAGGCCGTTGCCGCAGCCGCAGCGCCGCCGCGGGCGGCCGCCTCTTGCGCCGACAGGGCCGTGTCCCGGGTGCCCGACACGATCAGCCCGAGCACTTCATGCTCGGTCGTGTTTCTGATGTAGCGGTCGCCGACATTCTCGCCCCGCTTCAGCACCATGACGCGGTCGCCGACCGCGAATATGTCCTGCAGGCGGTGCGAAATGATGATCTGGGCGACACCCTGCTTCTTCAGTTCGACCATGGTCTCGAGCAGGCGTTCCGTTGCCATCACCGACAGGTTGGCGGTCGGCTCGTCGAGGATCACGACCTTCGGATCGAACGAGATGGCGCGCGCTATCGCCACCGATTGCTGGCGCCCGCCGGACAGGCTCTCGACGCGCTGATAGACCGAATTCACGTCGACCTTGAGGCGCTTGAGGACAACATTCGCCTCCTCGTACATGCGTCGCCGGTTGACGAAGATGCCGCGGCGCGGCCAGCGGCCGAGAAAGATGTTCTGGCCCACGTCCATGTTTCCGCAGAGCGCAAAGTCCTGGTAGATCATCTCGATGCCGCGGTCGCGGCTCTCGTGCGGGCTTCGGAAGTGGACGGGCTGGCCGGCGACGAGACATTCGCCGGCGTCGCGCTGGTAGGCGCCCGTCAGAATCTTCATCAGCGTCGACTTGCCGGCCGAGTTGTCGCCGACGAGGCCGAGGATCTCGCCCGGATAGAGCACCAGGCTGACGTCGAAGAGGGCCCGCACCGCGCCGAACGACTTGTCGATGTGGCGCATTTCGATGATGGGCGCGTCGGTTTGATCAGGCATTGGCGGGATTCCGTCGAGGCGAGGTGCGGCGCGGGAACAGTACGCGAAGCTGGCCGAAAATATTGGCCTGGCGAACCCAGATGTCGATCAGCACCGCGACGATGAGGATCAGGCCGATGAAGACGTTGACCCAATGTTGCGGAAGCACGAAGGAGGTGCCGTCGGCGTTAATGATCTGGAGCGACAGCAGCGCACGAAGCAGCGTGATCACCGCGGCGCCGGCCAGCGAGCCGATGATGGTGCCGTAGCCGCCGAAGATCGAGCCGCCGCCGATGATCACCGAAGCGATGCCGTCGAGCTCGCGGAACTGGCCGGCGGTCGGCGTGAACGAGCGGTAGAAGGCGATGTAGATCACGCCGGCGCAGGCTGCGCAGAGGGCCGAGAACATCAGGCTGAGCGCCCGCACGCGATTGGTGTTGATACCGGCATAGTCGGCCGCCCGGCGGTTGCCGCCGGTGGCGTAGACCTTCTGTCCCGAGACGGTATAGGCAAGGAAGACGCCGGCGAGGATCGCCACGACACCCATGAAGATGCTTTGGACGCTCAACGCCGAAGCGAGGTTGTAGATGAGCGAGCCGGGCTCCGGCGCGATGCCCAGATAGCGGAGCAGTTCGATCAGCTTGCGGCCGATGAGGTTGTAGCTGTCCGGAAAGCCGAACAGTTCGTGGCCGGAGACGATCCACGCCGAGATGCCCCGGGCGGTATAGAACATGCCGAGGGTGGCGACGAAAGCGGGCAGACCGAAGCGCACGGTGACCAGCACGTTGACCAGACCCGCCCCCGCGCCGGCGAGTAGGCCGAAGACGAGGCTGGTCAGCGGATCGTAGCCGAGTGACTTCATGGAGAACGCGGCGACCGCGCCGCTCATGGCAAGGACGGCACCCACCGAGAGGTCGATATCGCCATTGGCGATGACGAAGGTCAGGCCGATCGAGAGGAGCGCGACTTCCGTGAAAGCGAGGATGAGGTTGAAGCTGTTGTCGAGATTGCCCCAGAAGTCGGGACGGAGGTAGAGGCCCGCGCACCACAGGACCACGGCGAGAATCACCGCCGCAATGTCACGCCGCGCCAGGATCTTGCGAAGGCCCGTCGCATTCAGCGCACGATCGCTGGCGACCGTGCCTTTCGTCTGCACGCCCTCGATGGCGATCGAGCCGGTCTCGGCCGGGGGAGGCGGCGGCAGGCCGCGGATTCTGGCCCAGACGCGCTGCGCCACCTGGCGCCGTATGATCCACGGTTCGACCAGCACGGCGATGATCAGGATCAGCCCGAGGAAAGCCGGCACGGCGCCTGGCGGCAACTGCGCCATGGCCTGTACCTTCATCTCGACGTCGCCGACCTTGACGACGCGCGTGATCGGGACCCCTTCCCGCAGCACCTTGTCGATCAGGACGACCAGGATCACTCCCAGCATGCTGCCCAGAACCCGTCCGCGACCGCCGAGGATCGAGGCCCCGCCGACGATGACGGCGGCAATCACGATCAGTTCGATTCCCTGGCCGGACTGCGCGATGAGACCGCGGTCCTGGGCCACCTGCATCAGGCCGCCGATGGTCGCGCAGAAGGCCGACATGAGATAGGCGCGCATCCGCACCCAGCGCGTGGGTATGCCGGCATAGGTGGCGGCCAGTTCGTTGCCTCCGGTCGCGAACGTCTGGTAGCCGGTCCGCGTCTTGGCGAGGAGCAGCATGCCGATGACGGCGACGGCGACGAAGACGAAGACCTGGTTGTTGAAGCCCCAGGCGTTGTTCTCGCCGATGGTGAAGAACTCGGGGTAGGACTTCGCCTTCTCGATGAACGAAATCGACTTGCCGCCCGACAGTCCGGTGACGAAGCCCCGGCCGATGAAGAGAATGGTGAGCGTTGCGATGAACGCCGGCACGCGGAGGATCGTCACCAGCGTGCCGTTGATCAGCCCGACGAGAAGGCCGATGGCGACCGCCCAGCCGATCGCGGGCACCAGCCCCGCATCGAAATAGGACGGCGAAAAGGCGATCGAGAACACGATCGCGGTCAGCCCATAGAGCGAGCCGACCGAAAGATCGAGGTCCTTGTTGACGATGACGAAGGTCATGCCCACGGCCATGACGCCGTAGCGGGCTCCGTCACGGAGCGTCGAGGAAAGCGCGCCCGCCGAACCGAAGAACTTCGGATTGAGATAGACCCCGACCAGATAGATGAGGATCAGGAAGATGAGCAGGCCAATTTCCCATCCGCCGAAGAGCTGGAACGGGAGGCGGCGACGCAACACCCTCGGGGCGGCGATCTCGGCAACAGCCATACGGCGGATTCAATCGTAATCGGGCAATGAGGGAAAGGGCGGAAGAGGCAAATCGCCCCTTCCGCCCGCTGCAGGCGAGACCGGTCAGTTCTCGAAACGCTTGCCGACCGTGCCGACGTTGTCCTTCGTCACCAGCTGCGCGCGGGTATCGACGTTGGCGGCCGAAACGCCGCGGTCGATCTGCAGGTAGAGCTGCATGACCGGCCAGAATCCCTGGATGAAGGGCTGCTGGCCGAGCGAGCCGGTGAGGGCGCCCGACTTGATGCCTTCCAGCTGCTTCGGCCCGAGGTCGTAGCCGAACGTGCAGATCTGGTTTTCCTTCTTGGTCTGCGTCACCGCATCGACGATGGCGGGGGTAACCGCGCCGTTCGGCCCGAAGATACCGACGACGTCGCCACGCGATTCGATGTACGTCACCAGCGAGCCGGCGATGTCCTGGTCGTTGACCGGGATACCGATCTTCTGGTCGCCGGCGTCGACGGTGAAGTCGGCGAGCTTGCCGGCGTCATTCAGCGCCTTGACGGTCGCTTCGAAGGCGGCCGTAACGCGGTTGTTGACCTCGACGTTGCCCGCCGTGGTCTGCGACGGGAAAATGATCGAGCCTTTGAGGCCCTTGTCGAGGACGCACTTGGCGAGCGCGCCGCCGCCGATCGCAGCCGCCGCGGCGCTCTGGCCGGTGTGGCTGATGAAGTCGCGATCGTAGAGAGTCGGATCGAAGGAGTTGGTCGTGGCGACGGGAATGCCGGCGTCAAGCAGCTTCTTGACGATGTCGTTGTAGGCGCCGACTTGCGGCGTCGTCAGGATAAGACCGTCAATGGTCGGATCCTGGATGATCTGGTTCAAGATCTCGATTTCACGAGGAATGTCGTCGACCGGCGCTTCCGAGCCGAGCTTGATGAGGTTGATGCCGAAGGCATTGGCGGCGACCTGCGCGCCGGTATAGACCGGGTCGAAGAAGCCGTTGCCGGCGGTGTGGGTGACGATCGCGAAGGTGAGCTTGCCATCCTTCGAGTGGAAGTTCTTCGTATCCGGGCTTTCCTTCGCCGCGTCTTCGAAGGTGTAACCTCCGACCGCCTTGGCGATCGTGCCGCCGGATTGGGCGTAAGCTCCGGTGGCGACAAGGCCAGCCGAAGCCGCTCCAAGAGCCAGGGTAACCAGTATCTTCTGCATGCTTTCCCCTCCCAGTTGAACGCAGGACTATGCGAATTAAACGGCGACAGATAAGCACTCGCCACGAGGGGCTGCAATCCGTACATGAATTTCCGGTCAGTCCGATCGGAAGAATGCTCCCGACCTTGAGCGTGCCGATATGACGATTGCAGGCGGGCAGGACCGCGCGTCGACGCTGACAGGAACGGCGAAGCAAAACGGAGAACGTGGATGACGCTTGAGTTCCAACCGGTCGGCGGCGTTTCCTCGACGCTCGGCGAAGGACCGGTGTACGACGACCGGCGGAACGTCCTCTGGTACTGCGACATCGTCGAGCGGGCGATCCGGCAATTCGACATCGCCGCCGGCACCACGCGGACCTGGAACATGCCGAGCGAGGTCTGCTCGCTCGGACTGGCGCGGTCCGGCCTCCTCGTCGTGGCGCTCCGCAAGGAAGTTGGACTCTTCGATCCCGACAAAGTCAGCTTCGATGCAATGGTGGCGATCGAGGCCGACAATCCGCGGACGCGGCTTAACGACGGCAAGGTCGGGCCGGACGGCGCATTCTGGGTCGGCACGATGGACGACGGGGACGGACCGAAGGAAGAGATCGCCGCGCTCTACCGCGTGACCGCCGACGGCCGTGCCGAGAAGAAAGCGACCGGGATCAAGGTCAGCAACGGACTCGCCTTCTCCACGGACGGCCGGACGATGTTTCATTCCGACTCGCGCGGGCCATGGATCGACCGCTGGGATCTCGATCCGACGACCGGCACTATCTCCAACCGCACCCGCATCGCCAGGCTCGACGACGCGACCGGCCGCCCCGACGGCGGCGCCTGCGACGTCGAGGGCAATTACTGGAGCGCCGGCGTCTCGGCGGCGCGGCTCAACCGGTTCTCGCGGGAGGGCAAGCTGCTCGAGGCCTATCCGATCCCGGTCGCCGGCCCGACCATGCCCTGTTTTGCCGGGCCGGACCTGAAGACGCTCTATGTCACCAGCCTGCGCTTCGGCCGGGAGCCCGCGATGCTGGCCAAATATCCGCTGACCGGGGTGCTGATGCGCGCCAGGAGTCCGGTGGCCGGGGTCCCGGTCGGGCGTTTTGCGGACTGACCGGACTGCGCCGTCACACCGTTTCGAGGTAGCGGTGAACGACGCCGACCGTCGCCGACCCCTCGCCGACCGCCGCCGCGACGCGCTTGCTCGAGCCTGAGCGGACGTCCCCGGCGGCAAAGATTCCCGGCACGCTGGTCTCGTACAGATAAGGGTCGCGGTCGAGCTGCCAGCTCCGCGGCAGACGGCCGTTCCGGATGAGGTCGGGGCCGGTCAGGATGAAGCCCTTCTCGTCGCGGTCGACGAGGCCGGCGACCAGTTCGGTACGCGGCGCCGCACCGATGAAGACGAACATCGCGGCGCAGTCGAGTTCGCGCATGTTGCCGTCGCGTTCGCGGATGGCGACCTTCTCCAGCCGCCTGTCGCCGCTCAGGCCGGTGATCTCGACCTCGGTCAGCACGGTGATGTTCTCGGTCGCCCGGATGCGGTCGATGAGATACTGCGACATCGACTTTTCGAGGTTCTCGCCGCGCACCAACATGGTCACCCGCTTTGCGGTCCGCGAGAAGAAGAGGGCGCCCTGGCCGGCGGAATTGCCGGCCCCGACCACCGCCACTTCCTGGTCGCGATAGGTCGCCGCCTCGGTCAGCGAGGCGCCGTAATAGACGCCGATGCCGACCAGCGATTCCGCTCCCGGCACCTGCAGCATCTTCACCTCGACGCCCATGGCGAGCACCAGGGCATAGCAGGACACCTTGGTCCCGTCGGAAAGGGTGACGATGCGGTAGGGGTCCTCGCGCGCGATGCCGACCACTTCCTGCGCCTCGAGCAGCTCGGCGCCGAAGCGACGCGCCTGGGTCGCCGCCCGCCGGGCGAGATCGCTGCCGGCAACGCCGGAAGGAAAGCCGAGGTAGTTCTCGATGCTCGACGTGGTGCCGGCCTGACCGCCGGGCGCACTGTGCTCGATGAGGAGCGTCTTCAGGCCTTCCGACGAGCCATACACGGCCGCGGCAAGCCCCGCCGGGCCGCCGCCGATGATCACCAGCTTGTAGAACGGGTTCTTCGCCCGCGTCTGCATGCCCGTCTTCTCGGCGAGGTCGCGGTTGGTCGGGGCAACGACATGCGTGCCGTCGGGAAAGAAGACGACCGGCAGCCGGCAGCTGCCGCCGCCGAGGCTGGTCACCAGCTCGGCCATCGCCGGATCGTGGTCGATGTCGATCCACTGGTAGGGAATCTGGTTTCGGGCGAGGAACTCCTTGGTCATGTAGCTCTGCGGCGACCAGCGCGCGCCGGCGACGCGGATGCCCTCGTAGGGGAGGCGGGTGTTCGCCGCCCAGTCGCTCAGCAACTCGTCGAGAACCGGATAGAGGCGCTCCTCCGGCGGGTCCCACGGCTTGATCAGGTAATGGTCGAGGCCGACGCTGTTGATGCTGGCGATCGCCGCCTCGGTATCGGCATAGGCGGTGAGCAGGACCTTGCGGGCGTCGGGATAGAGCTTCTTCGCCTCGTTGAGGAACTCGGTGCCGGTCATCACCGGCATGCGCTGGTCGGCGAGGAAAAGCGCGACCGCGCTGCCGCGCTGCTTCAGCTGCCGCACGGCCTCCAGCCCCTCCGGGCCGGAACGGGCCTTGATGATGCGGTAATCCGACTGGAAGTGCCGGCGCAGGTCGCGCTCGATCGCGCCAAGCACCTCGGCGTCGTCGTCGACACTGACAATGACGGGTTTGGCCATGTGTCGCTAGCCCATCTCCGAGGTCGCGCGTTCGAGCGGCAGCTTCACGGTGAATACCGTCCTTCCCGGGCGGGACTGAAATCCGATCTCGCCGTGGTGCTTGTTGCGGATGATCGAATAGGTCGTGGCGAGGCCTAGTCCGGTGCCCTTGCCCGGCTCCTTGGTGGTGAAGAACGGATCGAAGATCTTCGGCTGGACCTCGTCGGGGATGCCGGGTCCGTCATCCTCGATCTCGACGACCGCCCACGGGTCCTGCAGCCGCGTCCGGATCGTGATGTGGCCCTTGCCGCCGAGCGCGTCGGCGGCGTTGTCGAGGAGGTTCGTCCATACCTGGTTGAGCTCGCTGCCATGGGCCAGCACGCGCGGCACGTCGGCGCCGTAGTCGCGGCGCACGTCAATACCCTGCTTCAGTTTGCTGCGCAGGATGATGAGCGTGTTGTCGAGCCCCTCGCGGAGGTCGATTTCCTGCACCGGCGCCTGGCCGAGATAGGAGTAGCTTTTCAGCGCGCCGACGATTTCCGAAATGCGGGCGGAGCCGTTGCCGATCTCGTAGGCGAGCGCATAGACGGGGAGGGCGGCTCCGATCCAGGCAATGGCGGCGGTGAGCGCGTCGCTGCCGAGCTGGCGCGCAACATCCTCCAGCGCCGGGCGCTCAAAGCCGGCGCTGACCAGCGCCGGGGCCATCTCCCACGGTTCGGCGAAGCCGTGCGCTTCGAGCCAGTCCTCCACCTCGGCCTCGCGGTCGGCGCGCGTCATCGCGTCGAGATCGCCGGGATGGCGCGCCGCCTCGGCGGCCCGCTCGGCGAGGTTCTTCAGGAGCGTCCGCTCGCCGTCGCTGAAATTGGCCTTGTCGCGGAGCGTCTGCGCCGTTTCCAGCCGCGCGAAGGCCTCCCGCAGCTGATCCGCGGCACGACGGGTGGCGGCCGCCGGATTGTTCAGCTCGTGGGCGATGCCCGCCGCGAGCGTGCCGAGCGTCGCCATCTTCTCCGACTGGCGCAGCGTGCGCTCCGCCTGGCGCTGCATGGTCACGTCGCTGCCGAAGCAGAAGATCAGGCCCGAATGCGCGTCGTTCCGGTGCTGGAAGACGAATTCGAGTTCGCCGACCCTGGTCTCCAGGCGGATGATCTCGTCGGTCGAGAGGATCCGCTTCCAGAGGTCCATGGTCATGCCGGGGCAGACGTCCCGCCAGCAGCACCCGACCAGCGAGTCGCCGAAGACCGTCCGCGCCGCGATGTTGGCGAGAATCACAATCGCGTCGCGGTCCATCCGGAAGAGCGGGCCGGGGTTGATGTCGGGAAAGCGCTCGTGCTCGGCGAGATCCGCGCTGAGGCGGGCGACCTCAGCCTTCAGCCGCTCGATTTCGGCGGCGAGGGCAGGCGCATCGGCCACGCTTTGACTATCCAGTGCATTCACCGCGGACCTCACGATGGCGGCGTGCCGACCGGAGCAGCAAAAGCTTACAACGTTCGAGGAGTCCCTGACCAGAACCGGCGCCGTGCAGCGTTCACTTGGGTTTTACGGCGCGGTTGCAAAGCAGGGTTGAAGCAGGCAAAAGCCCGGCGTTCGGATGGGTGTCCGAGTGGTTTAAGGAACTGGTCTTGAAAACCAGAGTGGGAGCAATCCCACCGTGGGTTCGAATCCCACCCCATCCGCCAGAAATCTCGATCCGAGGTTGCAGCAGCTCAAGGGGCAGGACCAGCCGCCCTCCCGCGCCGAACCCTGTGTTCGTGGCGTCAGTCGTGAGTTGCGTTGCGGAAGGGCGTGGTATGTTTCCCCACCTGTTTCCCGGGGTCATGCCGACCGACTGAGGCGGCATCTCGCAGGGGTTGTGCAATGCGGACCGGCATCGCGGCACGGGCACTCGGTCTGGCGTCGCGTATCGGCAGCGACCCGCGCGACGCCCATGACATCGCGCTGCAGAAGCGCCTCGTTCTTGTCCTGACCTTGATGCCGGCACCGGCCGGGTTGCTTTGGGGGATCGCGTACATCATCGCGGGCGCAACCCTTCCCGGGCTCATCCCGACGGTCTATTTCTTCATTGCCCTGGCGAACACGGCTGCGTTTGCGGTCACCCGCAACCTCGCGCTCTATCGCTTCAGCCAGCTCCTCCTCATCCTTCTGTTGCCGTGGCTGCTGGGGCTCGGCCTCGGCGGCTTCCGCGACTCAAGCGCGGTGATGGTCTGGTCGGCGCTCTGTCCGCTCGGCGCCCTGCTTCTCGACAGCCGGCGCAATGCATTCTACTGGCTTCTGGCCTTCGTCGGCCTGCTCGGCGCTACCGCGCTGATGCAGCCCTGGCTGCCCGCCGGACCGTTGCAGCCGTCCTTCGCCCTGTGGCTGTTCGTGCTGAACATCGGGGCGGTGATCTCGATCGCGTTTGTCCTCCTCGCCTATTTCGTCGGCCAGCGCGATTACTTCGAACAGCGGGCGGAGGCTCTGCTGCTCAACATTCTGCCGAAGGAGATTTCGGAGGCGCTGAAGGACGACGACCACGGAACCATTGCGAACCACCACGACGCCGCGAGCATCCTGTTTGCCGATGTCGTCGAGTTCACCCCGATGGCGGCGACCATGAGCCCGCTCGAACTGGTCAACCTGCTCAACGAGGTCTTCCAGTGCTTCGACGCGCTGACCGAGAAGTACCGCCTGGAGAAGATCAAGACGATCGGCGACTGCTACATGGTTGCGGCGGGCGTGCCGAGACCGCGCGCCGACCACGCCACGGCGATCGTCGGTCTCGCGCTCGACATGCAGGCCGCGGTCGCCGCGAACCCCTTCTGCGGGCGCCGCCTGCGCTTCCGGATCGGCGTCAATTCCGGCCCGGTGGTCGCGGGCGTGATCGGCCGCAAGAAATTCATCTACGACCTCTGGGGAGACGCGGTGAACCTTGCCAGTCGCATGGAGTCCCACGGCAGCGCCGGCGCCATCCAGATCACGCGCGAGACATACCGGCTCGTCAAGGACGAATTCGTCTGCGAACCGAAGGGAGTGGTGAGGGTGAAGGGCGCGGGTGAATTGGAGGTCTGGCATGTCTTGTCCCGGCGTCAGACGGCAGCCATCGCGCCGCCGGAAGCTGCACTCCGGTGAGCGACCGCCGCGGCCACTGGGAGAGGGTCTATGCGGCCACTCCCGAGGATGAGGTCAGCTGGTACCAAGCGCGCCCGGTGCGGAGTCCCGCCCTCATCAACGCCAGCGCGCACGGAAAAGGAGCCGCGATCATCGACATCGGGGCCGGCACTTCGCGCCTCATCGAGGGGCTGCTGGCCGAAGGGTTCCGCGATCTGACCGCGCTCGATATTTCAGCGACCGCCCTCGATCGCCTGCGCGTCCGGCTCGGGCCCGCCGGCGCCGCGGTCCGGTTCATCGACGCCGACATCACCCGATGGCAGCCCGAGCGGACGTGGGACGTCTGGCATGATCGGGCCGTCTTTCATTTCCTGACGGAGCCGGACGATCAGGCGGCCTATATCGCCGCGCTCGGCAAGGCGCTGCCGCCGGGCGGAACGGCGATCATTGCGACGTTCGCCCTCGACGGACCGGCGAAATGCAGCGGCCTGCCGGTTCAGCGGTACAGCGGAGAAACGCTGGCAGCGCGTCTGGGAGCGGGCTTTCGACTCCTGTCAGAGTCACGCGAGGAGCATGTGACCCCGCGCGGCGCCGTCCAGAAATTCATCTATGGCGTGTTCGAGCGCCTACCGTAACCGCGGGCGGCCGAGCTCCGCCGCCGGCGGAGGCGCGCGGCGGTTAACCATTCCGCTGCCCGGAAAGCGGAGCTTCCGCCCCTGGCGGATCGACGCCGGGGAGGCGCGGTCGCGATATCGCCGGCAGTTGCAGTCGTCCGATCCGTCCGCGCAGACTCTCCACCCTTACCCGATCCGTCCTGATGGCATAGGCTGTGCTGCGCGTTGGAGGACAGGCGTATCATGGCGACAACCCGCATCCAGTTCGTCCTCGCAATCCTGGCCTGGTCGATCGTCGGCGCCGCTTCGAGTTGGGCGGCCGACCGGGTCGGCATCGTCCTTCTGCACGACAAGGCGGAGAGCCCGGCCGACCTCGCCGCCGTGAAAGACGCGCTAACCGCGGCGGATTTTGTCGTTGCCACGCCCGAAATGTGCTGGGCGCGCACGCGCATGTACGATGCCCGGCTCGCCGATTGCCTCCAGGCGGTGGAGGCGTCGGTCACAAAGCTGGCCGGGGAGGGCGTGCCGCGGGTTCTGGTGGCCGGGAAGGGCATCGGCGCCCGCGCCGCCCTGGTGTTCGCGCAGGGGCATCCCGGCCTTGCCGGCGTGGTCGTCCTCGGTCCGGTGCTCGATCTTTCGCTGCTGGCGCGCCAGCCGGACGTCGCCTGGCGGATCGCCGCGGCTCGGGCGGCAACACTTTACGGGCAGGGCAATTCCCGCGTGCGCTACGTCGACCGCGCCGCAGACGGGTGGCCGATCAACGTCAACGCCTCCTCGCTCGCCTATCTCGACTTCGTCGATCCGGCCGGTCCGCTGGCGCTCGGAGCCAAGCTCCGCAAGCTCGGCGTGCCGGTCCTCTGGGTGGCGGGCGCCGGCGACTACATGACGGCGTCGCGCTTCGCCAACCTGTTCGCGCGGAATGCCGGCAACCGTTTCGTGCCGGCAGATTCCGGGGCGTCCGGAGCGGGCGCAGCCTCGCTGCCGGGGCTTATCGCGGATTGGCTCGCTCCGCCGCCCTCGCAGTAGCCCGACGCCCCGGCCTCGCGGCGGCCGGCTTGCCAAGGGCACTGCCGATATGGTCCACTCGTTAACCTTCGTTAACGATTGATTCATAGACTAGGTCAATCAATTGTAACGACGGGCACGACGCGGGGGCCGGGGCGTGAAGAAATCCAGTCGCGTAACAGGAGTAAGTGCACGGCAGTTTGCCAAGGCTTTGGCAAATGAACCGACGGCGGCCCGCTGACGATGCGGCGGCGGCCCGGAGGTTCCCAATTCGCCGTTGCGTTGCGCCTGGGCGCCATGGTGGCCGGCGTCAGCATGCTGGCCGCCTGTGGCGCGATGCCTTCCTTCACCGACACGTTTGCCGACAACGGCTATGGCGTCGAGGCGAGCCCGCGCCTTGCCTACAATTCCGAGATGCCGCGCGGCGGCGGGCGCTATCTGCTCGGTGAACCCTACCGGATCGCGGGCAGGACCTACGTGCCGCGCGACAATCCGGACTACGCGGCAGTCGGCTACGCCTCCTGGTACGGTCGCGACTTTCATGGCCGGCGGACTGCCAATGGCGAAGTCTATGACATGGGTGAGCTGACCGCCGCCCATCCGACCCTGCCGCTGCCCAGCTACGTGCGCGTCACCAATCTCGCCAACGGCCGTTCCGTGGTCGTTCGCGTCAACGATCGCGGCCCCTACGCGCACGACCGCATCATCGACGTTTCGGCGTCGGTCGCCGAGATGCTCGACTTCAAGCGCAAGGGCACCACCAAAGTGCGCCTGCAATATATCGGCCCCGCCAAACTCGACGGCAGCGACCGGCGGATGCTGATGGCCAGCTATCGCGGACCGGGCAGGGCGGTCGACGACTCGCCCTTTGGCGCAAGGAGCGTCACTCCCCCGGTCGCGGTCGCGGCTGGCGCCGTAGCGCCGAGGAAGGGCCGGATCCTAGTCGACTTCGGCATCGCCGATCCGGCGGCGCCGACCTCGACCGACGGTGACGGCCTCGGGCCGCTCATCATGCGCACCGGGTTTGCCTCTTCCTACGCGGCGACGCCGTTGCCGACGCCGGCGCAGTCGGCGGCGGCCGATCTTGCGGCTGCGGGACGAGTGCCGGCGCGAGTGGTGCAGCTCGGCACGTTCGGCGACCCCGACAATGCCGCACGCGCCGAGGGGACATTCCAGCGTTACGGCAGGGTGATCCGGTCGGCCTCGGGCAACCTTGTCACCATCAAGGTGGCGATCAGCGACCCGGCGATCTCGACGGAAGCGGTGCTCAGCGCTGCGGAGAATGCGGGTCTTTCGGGCGCCTTCCTCGTCCACTAGGCGCCGGGACAATCCGCGCCGCCGGCCTCGCTTGACACTCGCCCGCTCTGCCCGTTCAACAAACGGGTGAGCGGCAAATTCATCACCTTCGAAGGCGGCGAGGGCGCGGGGAAGTCGACCCAGATCCGCCGGCTTGCCGACCGGCTTACCGCCACCGGTGCGTCCGTGACCGTCACGCGCGAACCCGGCGGCACGCCCAGCGCCGAAGCGATCCGCCGCGTCCTTCTTTCCGGCCTCGCGCGGCCCCTCGGCGCGGAGACCGAGGCGGTGCTTTTCGCGGCGGCGCGTGCCGACCACGTCGAGACCCTGATCCGCCCGGCCCTGGCGGAGGGACGCTGGGTGCTCTGCGACCGCTTCGCCGACTCGACCCGCGTTTACCAGGGCGCCGGAGGCGGGGTGGACGGGAAATTCCTCGATTCGCTCGACCGCATCACCATCGGCACGACCCGTCCCGATCTCACCTTCATTCTGGACATCCCGGTCGAGGCCGGACTGAAACGCATCGCGGCGCGGACGGCGGCGGGCGGGGAGGGGCCCGACCGGTTCGAAGGCGAGGCGATTGCCGCGCACGAGAAGCGGCGGCAAGCTTATCTCGATATCGCGGCGCTTGAACCGGAACGGTGCGTGTTGGTCGACGCCGCGCGCCCCGAGGATGAGGTCGCCGAGGCGATCTGGAATACGGTTCGCAGCCGTTTCCTGCAGCGCGCCGCCTGAAGCGATGGCCGACGCGGCGACCATCGAGCGGCTCGACCGGATCGGCGACTGGCCGGCGCCCGAGGCGCAGGCCGAGTGGCGCGGCGATCCGGAAGCCGAGCGGACGCTTCTCGACGCCTATCGCAGCGGTCGCCTGCATCACGCCTGGCTGATCGGCGGTACGAAGGGGATCGGCAAGGCGACGCTTGCCTACCGCTTCGCCCGCTTCGTCCTCGCCCACCCCGATCCACGCGCTCCGGCCGTGACGATGGCCGCCGACCTCTCCGTCGAACCGGGCTCCCCGGCATTTCGCAAGGTGGCCGGCCGGGCCCATCCGAACCTTCTCACCATCGAGCGCCCCTGGGACGAGGACAACAAGCGCTACAAGACGCAGGTCACGGTCGACGAGGTCCGGCGGACGATCCCGTTCTTCGGTTCGACCGGCGGCGAGGCGGGGTGGCGGATCGCGGTTGTCGATCCCGCCGACGACATGAACCCGTCGGCGGCCAACGCCCTCCTCAAGGTGCTCGAAGAGCCGCCGGAGCGGTCGCTGTTCCTGCTCGTCTCGCACGCGCCGGGCAGGCTCCTGCCCACGATCCGCTCGCGCTCGCGATGGCTGGAATTGGGTCCGCTTCCCGCCGAACGCATTGCGCTCGCGCTCACGGGGCGCGGCGAGGACGAGGAAGACGTCCACCTCGCGGCAGCGCTCGCCGAGGGCAGTCTCCGCCGCGCAATCCAGATTCTCGAGGAGGGCGGACTCAAGACCTACCGCGCCTTCACCAAGCTGGTGCGCGCGCTCCCCGACATCGACATCGGCGAAATGCATGCCTTCGCCGATTCCGTCAGCAGCCGCGGCGCCGAGGATGCCTACCGGGCGTTCCTCGACCTGTTCCGCGCCTGGCTCGACCGCCGCGTCCGCCGCCAGCCGGAGCCCGGGACGGAAGCGGCGGTGCCGTCGCGGATTTCGGCGGTTCCGCTTGTCCGCTGGGCCGAGGTGTGGGAAAAGTCCGCCCAATCCTTCGCGGATACCGACGAATACAACCTCGACCGCAAGCAGGCAGTCCTGTCAGCCCTGATGATGCTCGCCCACGCCGCCCGAATGTGAAACGCCGCCGCCGGCCCGGCCGGCGGGTATTCGCGTGCGTGCAATTCTGACCGGACAAACGGCGATGACGGCGAAGAAATTCTACATCACCACAGCGATTGCCTACCCGAACGGGAAGCCGCATGTCGGCCACGCCTATGAGGTCCTGGCGACCGACGCCATCGCCCGCTTCATGCGGCTCGACGCACGCGACGTCTTCTTCCTCACCGGAACGGACGAGCACGGCATCAAGATGAAGCAGACGGCCGGGCGCGAGGGGCTCACCCCGCGGGCGCTGGCCGACCGCAACACGCCGCTCTTCCAGGAGATGGTGGCGGCACTCAACTGCTCCAACGACGACTACATCCGCACGACCGAGCCCCGCCATTACCGCGCCTCGCAGGAAATCTGGCGGCGGATGGCGGCGAACGGCGACATCTACAAGGACGCCTATGCCGGCTGGTACTCGGTCCGCGACGAAGCCTACTACGCCGAATCGGAGACCGAGGTCCGCGCCGACAATGTCCGCTACGGGCCGCAGGGAACCCCGGTCGAGTGGGTGGAGGAGGAGAGCTACTTCTTTCGCCTCTCAGCATATCAGGAGAGGCTTCTGGCCTGGTACGAGGCGCATCCCGATTTCATCGGTCCGGACGAGCGCCGCAACGAGGTGGTCAGCTTCGTCAAGGGCGGGCTGAAGGACCTGTCGATCTCGCGGACGACCTTCGACTGGGGCATCCCGGTCCCGGACGATCCGCGGCACGTGATGTATGTCTGGGTCGACGCGCTCACCAACTACATAACCGGCGTCGGCTTCCCGGACGATCAGGGGCAGTTCGCCCGTTACTGGCCGGCGGACCTGCACGTCATCGGCAAGGATATCGTCCGCTTTCACGCGGTCTATTGGCCGGCGTTCCTGATGTCGGCGGGGATCGCCCTGCCGCACCGCGTCTTTGCCCACGGGTTCCTGTTCAACCGCGGCGAGAAGATGTCGAAGTCGGTCGGCAACGTCATCGACCCGCTCGGCCTCATCGCGGAATACGGCGTCGATGCCGTCCGCTACTTCTTCCTCCGCGAGGTCCCCTTCGGCCAGGACGGCAGCTACAGCCACGAGGCGATCGTGCAGCGGATCAACGCCGACCTGGCGAACGATCTCGGCAATCTCGCGCAGCGCTCGCTGTCGATGATCGCGCGGAACTGCGGCGGCGTCCTGCCGAAGGCGGCCAAGCTGACGGCCGAGGACGAGCGCCTGCTCGCCGCTGCCGACGCGCTCCTCCCGGCCTGCCGGACCGCGATGGAGACGCAGCAGATTCACCTCGCCCTCAACGCCATCTGGGCGCTGGTAGCCGACGCCAACCGGTATTTCGCCGCCGCGGCTCCGTGGGAACTGCGGAAGACCGACCCGGCGCGCATGGAGGCGGTGCTTTACGTCACCGCCGAAATCCTGCGCCAGGTGGTGATCCTGGTGCAGCCGGTAATGCCGGCCTCGGCGGAGCGGCTTCTCACCCTGCTCGGCGTCGATCCCGCGGCCCGCGGGTTCGCTTCGCTCGGCCCGGGCGGGCGGCTGAAGTCCGGCGCGTCTTTGCCCACGCCGCAGGGCGTCTTCCCGCGCTACGTCGAAAAGGCCGAGCCCGCCTAGCCCAGCGCCGCCTCGATCCGCCGCACGGCGGCGACCGTTTCGCTCGCCACCGTATGGGAGAGCGCGAAGGCCTGCCCGGCCTCGCCGATGGCGCGGGCCTCGCGGTCATGCGTGCGGCACCATTCGACCTTCTCGACGAGGTCGCTCATGTCGCTGGCGACCGGCACGTAGTGCCGCCACGGCACGAGGTCGCCGTAGTACCACTGGCGATAGCCGTTGCCCGACGCGACCTTGATGACGCAGCAGCCGAGGACAAGCCGGACGTAGAAGTTGACCCAGGCGTTCGAGAAGCCGTCGATATCGATGGCGAATTTCCGGTTGACCCATTCTTCCTGGCGGACGAAATCGCCGAGGATTCCGGCCTGATCCAGCGCGGCAGCCGCAGCGGGGTTGTCGCGGCTGATGCGGCCCCGCGGCACCTTCACGTCGGCTCCGGCCACGCCTCGCAATTTCAGGCAGAGCCGGATGCGGGCGAGGAGGGCGGGGTTGTCTGAGTCGCAGGCCTCGACATTCGCGGGCGTGACGCCTTCGCCGCTCAGGTTGCCGCGCCAGAGGACGACATCGCTGCGCCGGTCCCAGTTATGCGCGTGCGCGGCGGCGAGCTCGCGGAAATGCCGGTGCGCGTCGGTCGAGAAGAACTGCCGGTCGGGCACCAGGATCGCATCGCCGAGCGCCGAGCAGAAGGAGAGGGCGCCAGCCTGCCAGCTGGCATCGCCGAGGTCGGCAAAGGCTTCGCGGACCGATTCGCCGGTCAGCGCGAAGAGCCGGACCATCACCGGCAGGCGCTTCCAGATCGTTCCGTAGAGCCGCTCGTCCCGGTACGCCCGCGAGAGCCCGGCCTCGACCACCAGGCGCCTGCCGTCCTTGGCAAGCCGCACGATGTCAGGCGCCAACTGGCTCCGGTCGACCATCCGCGAAAACGGCTTCAGCCGCGTCGTCGGCGGGATCGCCATGTTGATCCAGCTGAGCAGGAAGCCCCACCGTGCGATCCGGGGGATATAGGGATATTTGCCGGCAGTCTCGGCCAATCGGCTGGAATCCGTGCCTGGTGAAGCGCGGACGCTAGTGCCGCCTCCGGCCTGCGTCCAGCGGCCACCGCAATGCGCCTTCGGCGGGGGCAGACCGCGCTTGTCGACAGGCCGCAGCGCGCGGTCTAGGAAGGGCGCCGCCAGCCCGGTCCTCCCGCTCACGTTCCGCCGCATGCTTGCCGACAGCCATTGCCATCTCGACTTTCCGGACTTCGACGCCGACCGCGATGAAGTAGTCCGGCGGGCCCGCGCTGCCGGCGTCGGGCCGATGGTGACGATCTCGACGCGGGTGGCGCGTTATCCGGCGCTGAAGGCGCTGACGGAGCGCTACGACAACGTCTATTGCTCGATCGGCACGCATCCGCACAACGCCGCCGAGGAGCCGGACGTCACCACCGAGGACCTGGTCCGCATCGCCGCCGATCCGAAGGTGGTCGCGATCGGCGAGGCCGGCCTCGACTACCACTACGACAATTCCCCGCGCGCGGCCCAGACGGCGGGCTTCCGCCGGCATATCGGCGCCGCGCGGCAGACCGGCCTGCCGCTCGTCATCCATGCCCGCGATGCCGACGACGACATCGCCGCGATCCTCACCGAGGAAGCGGGGAAGGGGCCCTTCCCGGCGATCCTGCACTGCTTCGCCTCCGGCCGCGCCCTGGCGCTCCGCGGCCTCGAGCTTGGCGCCTTTATCTCGTTCTCGGGCATCCTCACCTTCAAGCGGTCGGACGAGCTGCGCGCGATTGCGGCGGAAGTGCCGCTCGACCGCCTGCTTGTCGAGACCGACGCGCCCTATCTGGCGCCCGGCCCACATCGCGGCCGGCGCAACGAGCCGGCCTACGTGGTCGAGACGGCACGCATCCTCGCCGAGGTCAAAGGCCTCGCGCCGGACGTGATCGCGGCGCGGACTACGGACAATTTCTATCGTATTTTCAATAAGATACCTCGCCAATGAGCTCCGCCGGCGTCGTCGCGACAATCCTCGGCTGCGGTTCGTCGCCGGGCGTCCCGCGCATCGGCAATGACTGGGGCGCCTGCGATCCGAACGAGCCGCGCAACCGCCGTCTCCGCTGTTCGCTGCTGGTCGAACGCATGGACGATGCCGGCGCGAAGACCGTGGTGCTGATCGATACCAGCCCCGACATGCGCGCCCAGCTGCTCGCGGCCGACGTCAAGCGGCTCGACGGCGTGCTCTACACGCACGCCCATGCCGACCATTGCCACGGCATCGACGACCTCCGCACATTCTGGATCGTCACCAAGCGCCGCGTCGACACCTATGCCGACGCCGAGACGCAGGCGCGACTGGACGAGGCCTTCAGCTACTGCTTCCGCACGCCGCCCGGCAGCAACTATCCGCCGATCCTGCAGCCGCACCGGATCGAACCCGGCGTGCCGGTCACCATCGCGGGGCCGGGCGGGCCGCTCACCTTCATGCCGTTCCGGCAGGAGCATGGCGATATCCACTCGCTCGGCTTCCGCGTCGGCGGCCTGGCATATTCCTGCGACGCCAGCGGCATCCCGGCCGATACCGTGCCGCATCTGGCCAACCTCGATACGTGGATCCTCGATGCGCTCCGCTACCAGCCGCATCCGAGCCATCTCAGCCTCAAGGAGGCGCTGGCCTGGATCGCGCGGGTGAAGCCACGCCAGGCCATCCTGACGCATATGCACATCGAGCTGGACTACCAGACGCTCCGCCGGGAGCTGCCGGAGGGTGTCGCGCCCGCCTATGACGGGCTCCGCATCGCGGTTAACCTCTGACCGCGGATTTTCGCCCTTTGCCGACACTCACAGGTTCCATAATATATCTTATGCGACTTATGGATATGGGCGCGCTGGCGGCCGATCCGCGTACCCGCTCTGGTATGGTCGCCTTCCCCCGATGTGAGTCGACCCGTCATGGCTGATCCAGCAGAGCCGCGCCCGAAGCGCATGGAGCCCTCGCGCGACATTTCCCGGCTGATCGAGATCATGGCGGCACTCCGGGCGCCCGTCGGCGGCTGTCCCTGGGACCTCGAACAAAGCTTCGAGACGATCGCGCCGTACACGATCGAGGAGGCCTACGAGGTCGCCGAGGCGATTGCCGAAAAGGATATGCGCGAGCTCTGCGTCGAGCTGGGCGATCTGCTGCTCCAGGTCGTCTATCACGCGCGGCTTGCCGAAGAGATCGGCGCCTTTGCCTTTCCCGATGTCGTCGAGGCGATCACGCGGAAACTCATCCGACGCCATCCGCATGTCTTCGGTGACGAGGTTGCGCGCGCCGCCGGCGCCGCGAAAGGCTTCTGGGAGAAGATCAAGGCCGACGAGAAGCGCGAGAGCGCGGCGGTCCGCGGCGGCGAGGCGGGGGCGCCCGGGTTGCTCGACGGCGTTCCGGCCGCCCTGCCCGCGCTCGTCCGCGCCATCCGCCTTCAGGAGAAGGCCTCGACCGTCGGGTTCGACTGGAACGACCCGCGCGCCGTGCTCGCCAAGATCCGCGAGGAGATCGGCGAGATCGAAGCGGAACTCGACCGGGCGGCGCCGGCGCGCGAGCGCGTCGCCGACGAGATCGGCGACCTCCTCTTCGCGGTCGCCAATCTGGCGCGGCATCTCAAGGTCGATGCCGAACAGGCGCTGCGGGGGACTTCGGCGAAGTTCGTGCGGCGCTTCCGGTCGATCGAGGCCGCCCTGGCGGCGGAGGGCCGGAGCCCCAGGGACTCGAGCCTCGCAGAGATGGAAGCGCTCTGGCAGAAGGCGAAAGCCGCCGGCTAGTGCAACGGCTCGGCCGCCGGAAAGACGCGCCGGAATTTTGCGGCGTTTTCCGACCGCACGCGCACCTCGGCAACGATCGCGCCGTCGCCGCTGTCGCTTCGCTTCAGCACGTCGCCGAATTCATAGAGCCGGTGGAGAAGCCCCAGCGCGGCGCCCGTCAGCGCGACGCGATAGACGCCGCGGTCGCGCGAGACGATCCCTTCGATCGCCGTGAGCAGTTCGGGCATACCCTCGCCGGTCAGCGCCGAAATCGCGATCGGCGGCGGCGCGTCGGCCGCCGCATCCCCCACCGCCGCGAGGCGTGTCCGCCGCTGATCGGGGGGGATGAGGTCGACCTTGTTCCACACTTCCAGCACCCTGCCCGGCTTCGTCAGGTCGATGTCGAGGTCGGAGAGCACCGACGCGACATCGCGCGCCTGCGCCGCCGTGTCGGGATGGGCGATGTCGCGCACGTGGACGATGAGGTCCGATTCCGCCACCTCTTCCAGCGTCGCCCGGAACGCCGCGACCAGCATGGTCGGCAGGTCGGAGACGAAGCCGACCGTATCGGACAGGATGATCTCGGTTCCCTCGGGCAGCGTCACGCGCCGCAGCGTCGGATCGAGCGTCGCGAACAGCTTGTTGTCGGCGTAGACATGGGCGCTGGTCAGCCGGTTGAAGAGCGTCGACTTTCCGGCATTGGTGTAGCCGACCAGCGCCACGGTCGGCTGCGCTGACCGGCGGCGGTTGTCGCGCTGCAGGCGGCGGCGGGTGACGACCGTTTTCAGCTCCTGCTTGATGCGGTCGATGCGCTCCTCGAGCGCCCGCCGGTCCGCCTCGATCTGGGTCTCGCCCGGCCCGCCGAGGAAGCCGAAGCCGCCGCGCTGGCGCTCGAGGTGCGTCCAGCTCCGCACCAGCCGGCCCTTCTGGTATTCGAGATGGGCCAGTTCGACCTGCAGGCTCCCTTCGCGGGTGCGGGCGCGCTCGCCGAAGATTTCGAGGATGAGGCCGGTCCGGTCGATGACCTTGGTCTTCCACGCCTTTTCGAGGTTGCGCTGCTGGACCGGCGAAAGGGCGTGATCGACGATCGCGAGGCCGACCTTCTCCGCCGCGACGCGGGTGCCGATCTCCTCGACCTTGCCCTTGCCGAACAGGGTTGCCGGGCGGAGTTCGGAAAGCGGCACGGCGGACGAATCCAGAACGTCGAGGTCGATGGCGGCGGCGAGGCCGGCCGCCTCTTCCAGCCGCGCCTCGGGCGTCCGCTCGCGGGCGCGCGCCGCCCGGGCCGCGCGCAGCACGGGAACGAGCACGATCGCGCGGGTGGGGGCGCCGGCGATCGGCGCTGGGGGCGGGCTCTGCTCTTCGCCGGCCGTTGCCGTCAGTCCTGCTCGCGTGCCGGGCCGTCCTCGGCCGGCTCAAACAGCTGCAGCGGCGCGCCCGGCATGATGGTGGAAATGGCGTGCTTGTAGACAAGCTGCGAGTGGCCATCCCGGCGCAGCAATACGCAGAAATTGTCGAACCAGGTAACGATCCCCTGCAGCTTAACGCCGTTCACCAGGAAGATGGTCAGAGGTGTCTTGTTCTTGCGTACGTAGTTGAGGAAAGTGTCCTGAAGGTTCTGTGCGCGGTCCGCCATTTTGCGTCACTTTCGTGCTTCTTTAGGTGGACGGGGTTTCGTCGAAGTCCACAAGTAGCTGTCAGTCTGCCGGTAGTGAAGCCCGCCGTCACCTGTGAATTTTCGTGCCGTCCGCCTTTTCGGGCGATTGTGGCAGAAAGCCCGACCACTCCGGTGCGATTTCCGCCTGGCTGTGGAAGGCGCCGCGGAGAAGCGTCGCGACCCTTCCCGGCCCGCCGCTGCCGATCGGCCGTCCGTCGATGGAGATCACCGGCATGACCAGCGTGGTGGCGGCGGTGAGGAACACTTCCCTGGCCGTCAGCGCCTCATCGAGCGTGAACCGGCGTTCCTCGATGCGCAGACCCTCGCGCCGGGCGAGATCGAAGAGGACGGTGCGGGTTATGCCGCGGAGGATTCCGCGATCGGCCGGCCGTGTGACCAGGGCCCCGTCCGCGGTCACGATCCAGACATTGGTCGAGGCGCCCTCCGTGACGCAGCCGTCGGCATCGACGAAGATGGCTTCGTAGGCGCCGGCCTCCCGCGCCGTCTGGCGGGCGAGCACGTTCGGGAGGAGGCCGGTCGTCTTGATGTCGACGCGCGCCCAGCGGGTGTCGGGGACCGTGACCGCAGCAACCCCGGACGCCGCCCGCGCCTCGCCCTGCGCGCGCGACATGGCGCGGCACGTCACCACGACGGAAGGCCGGACCGGCGGGTTGGGGAAGGCGTGATTGCGGGGGGCGACGCCCCGCGTCACCTGCAGGTAGACGGCGCCGTCCCTGACCCGGTTCCGCCTGACCACCTCGCGGAAGATCACGCCGAGCGCCGCCAGCGCCATCGGGAAGGCAATCCGCAATTCGGCAAGCGAGCGTTCGAGCCGCTTCAGGTGGAGGCGCTCGTCGACGATCCGGCCTGCCTTGATCTCGCAGACCTCATAGACGCCGTCCGCGAACTGGTAGCCGCGGTCCTCGACATGGACCAGTGCCTCGCGGAGCGGCATGTAGCGGCCGTTGACGTAAGCGATGCGTGACACGGATGCCCCCGAAGGCGCCTAGCCGACGCCCAGCGACTTCAGCTTGCGATGGAGCGCGGAGCGCTCCATGCCGACGAATTCGGCCGTGCGGGAAATGTTGCCGCCGAACCGGTTGACCTGCGCGGTCAGGTATTCGCGCTCGAAAATCTCGCGCGCGTCGCGGAGGGGCAGCGACATCAGGTGCTCGCCCCCTGCCCGGCCCGGCGTCGTCGGCAGCATCTCGCCGATCTCGGCCGGCAGCATGGCCGCGGTGATCGTTTCCGCCGCGTCGCCGCGCGCGAGGATCATCAGACGCTCGACGTTGTTGCGCAGCTGGCGCAGGTTGCCCGGCCAGTCATGCGCCTGCAGGACCGCCATCGCGTCGTCGCCGATGGCGCGGCCGGGAAGGCCGGTGGCGCGCGATATCTGGTCGACGAAATGCCGGACGAGCGCCGGAATGTCCTCGCGCCGTTCGGCCAGCGACGGGACGCGGATCGGCACGACGGCCAGGCGGTGAAACAGGTCCTCGCGGAAGGTGCCTTCCGCAATCGCCTGTTCGAGGTCGCGCGCCGTCGACGACACGATACGCACGTCGACGTTGACCCGGTTGCTGCCGCCGACGCGCTGGAACGTCTGGTCGACGAGCACACGCAGAATCTTGTTCTGCGTCTCGCGCGGCATGTCCGCGACCTCGTCGAGATAGAGCGTGCCGCCGTGGGCTTCCTCGAGCGCGCCGACGGTCCGGGAATGTCCGTTCATTGGTTCCGTGCCAAAGAGGGCGTGTTCCATCCGCTCGGGCGTGATCGTGGCGGCGTTGAGGACGATGAACGGGCCGGCGGCCCTTCCCGACAGCTCGTGAACCGTGCGCGCGACAAGCTCCTTGCCGGAGCCAGACGAGCCGGAAATCATGATGCGGCTGTTGGTCGGCGCGACCTTCTCGATGAGCTGCCGCAGGTGATTCATGGCCGCGGACTCGCCGATCAGCTGGCGTGCGTCCCCTGCCCGCTCGCGCAGGTCCTTCACCTCGCGGCGGAGCTTGGAGGCTTCCAGCGCCCGTTCGGCGACCAGGAGCAGCCGGTCAGACTTCAGCGGCTTCTCGATGTAGTCGTAGGCGCCCCGCTTGATCGCGGAAACCGCCGTCTCGATGTTGCCGTGGCCGGAGATCATCACCACCGGCAGGTCGGCGTGCTCGCGCTTGATCGTGTCGAGCAGCGTCAGGCCGTCGATGCGGCTCCCCTGCAGCCAGATGTCGAGGAAGACCAGAGTCGGCCGGCGGCGCGCAATCTCGGCCACCGCGGCCTCGGCGTCGGCGGCGACGCGCGTAGCATAGCCCTCGTCCGAAAGGATGCCGGCGACCAGTTCGCGGATATCGGTTTCGTCGTCAACGATGAGGATGTCGGATGGAATGGCCATGGATCAGACTGCGACCGCACTCTTCGTTGGAACCTCTGCCGCCGGCCCGACCGGCGCCTGCGCGACATCCGCCCGCGGCAGCGTGATCCGCATCATCGCGCCATGGCCGCCATCGGCGACTTCCGGCGCGTCGAGCAATTCGACGCGCCCGCCGTGTTCCTCGACGATCTTGGAGACGATGGCGAGGCCGAGGCCGGTGCCCTTCTCGCGGGTCGTCATGTAGGGCTCGAGCAGCCGGTGGCGATTCTCGGTCGGCAGCCCAATGCCGTTGTCGATCACATCGACGACGATGCTGTCGGAGGTCAGCGCTCCGGCGACGGTAATCAAGCCCCCGGTCTTTTCGCGCTCCGCCGGCGGCAGGGCGGCGATCGCCTCGGTCGCGTTCTTGACGAGGTTGGTGATCACCTGCCCCATCAGGCGGGTGTCGAAGCGCACGATCAGCGGCTCCTCGGGGAGCACGGTCCGGAACACGATGTCGGGGTGGGCAACCTCGATCAGGAAGACCGCTTCGCGAATGGAGGACGACAGGTTGCCGATCTCGAAGGCGGGCTTCGGCATCCGCGCGAAGGACGAGAACTCGTCGACCATGCGGCCGATATCGCCGACCTGGCGGATGATCGTCTCGGTGCACTGGTCGAAGATCTCCTTGCCCTCCGTGATGACCTTGCCGAAGCGCCGACGGAGACGCTCGGCGGAAAGCTGGATCGGCGTCAGCGGATTCTTGATCTCGTGCGCGATGCGGCGCGCCACGTCGGCCCAGGCCGAACTGCGCTGGGCGGCAACCAGGTCGGTGATGTCGTCGAGGGTGATGACGTAGCCCTGCAACTCGGCGCCGGTCCCCTCCGACGTCACCCGGACGTTCAGCATGCGCTGCCGGCCGCCGCGATTGATCGTAATCTGGTCGCGGTGCTCCGGCCGGCGGTCGCGGAGCGACGACGCAACGATCGGCGCCAGCTCAGGCAGCAGGTCGTCCACCCGCATGCCGAGCAAGCCGGACTGGTTGCCGAGGAGGCGGAGCGCGGTGCGGTTGACGATGGTGACGCGGGCCTCGCGGTCGATGCCGACAACGCCGGCGGTAACGCCCGCCAGGACGGCCTCCGAGAAGCGGCGCCGGCTCTCGGCGTCCTGGTTGGCCGAAATGAGGTCGCGCCGCTGCGCTCCGAGCTGCTTGGTCATGATGTTGAACGTTTCGCCGAGGGCGGCAAGGTCGCCGTCCGACCCTTTGGTCGGAACCCGGACTTCGAGATCGCCCTGCGAGACGGCGCCGGCCGCATCGATCAGGCGGCGGATCGGTGAAACCAGCCGGTTGGCGAGGCTGATGCCGAGCCAGATGGCCGAGACCAGAATCACCAGCGTGACTCCGAGGAAAAGCAGGCCGAAGGCGATCTGCAGGTTGAACCGTGCTGCCTCCAGTCCGCGGTATTCCTCAAGGCTCTGATTGGTGGTCGCGATATAGCCCAGAATCTTCGGGTCGACCGCCCGCACCACATAGACATAAAGGTCGTCGTAGTTTGCCAGCTTCTGGACGTCGGCCATGAAGCTCGCCGGGCCCGGAGGGATCAGCACCGGGTTCGCCGGGTCGGCCTTCGCCTTATCGATGGCGGCCGGGGGCGGCGGCGGAAACAGACTCTGCGAGCCGACATCGCCCTGCGCCATGATCGACCGGTCGCCGCTGACGAGAAACAGGCCGGGCAGATCGCGGGTATGGGAGATCTGGGAGACGTATTCCTGGAAGCGGTCGACATCCTGGAGAAGGAGCGGCCGGGCGCGCTCTATGTCGGTCTTGACCGACGCGACGACGCGATGGAGTTCCTCGACCTGTGCGGCAAGGAATGCCTGGGCGATCTGGACCGAGTTTTCGACGATCGACTTGGTGCGCTGCGAGAACCAGGTATCCAGCCCGCGGTCGAGCGTAATGCTGGCAACCGCGGCGAGCAGCAGGGCGGGAAGGATCGCGATCACGCTGAACAGGGTGACGATCCGGATATGCAGCCGGGCCGCCGCCCTTCCCCGCCGCCGGGCGACGAGCAGCGTGCCGATCTGCCAGCCGACATTGCAGATGAGGGTGATGACGAGGACGCCGTTGACGATGACCGCCCAGAACACGACCTCCTGGTCCGGCTTGATCCAGGTCATGCCCATGAGAATCAGGAACGTCACGCAGGCGGTGGTCAGCGACAGGATGACGGTCACAAAGCCAGTCACCCGCACCAGCCGCTGAAAATCCCAGCGGCGCGCCGGGCGGCGGTCGGCGTCGGCATGGGAGTCGGCTGTGAGAGGCGGGGATTCGACCGTCATGGTCCGTTCTGTCTGGAGGCAGCTCGTACCCTAGACAGAATTGCAACAACATTGTGATCGAAAAGCAACAGAGCGTGCGGCGGCAGAGCGTTACCGACCGCTGCGGATCACCTGGATATCGAGGTCGCGGATCTTCTTGCGGAGCGTGTTGCGGTTGACCCCGAGCAGCTCGGCCGCCTTGATCTGGTTGCCGCGGGTGGATGCCAGGGCCGCCGAGATGAGCGGGTTTTCGACCTCCCGCAGGATGCGGTGGTAGAGCCCGGGCGGCGGCAGGGCGGAGCCGAAACTTTCGAAATAGCTCGCCAGATGGCGCTCGACCGAGGTGGAGAGCGTATCCTCGCCTTCGCCCGCAGGCGCGGCCGGCGCGATGGCCGGCTGGTCCAGCTCCGTCTCGATGATGTTCTCGGTGATCGTTTCCTGGGGATAGAGGGCGGCAAGCCGGCGGATGAGGTTTTCCAGTTCGCGGACGTTGCCGGGCCAGCGGTAGCGCTTGAGGCGCTCGACGGCCGCGCTCTCGATATGCTTGGCCGGAAGCCCTTCCCTCGCGACCAGCGCGAAGAAGTGGCGGACGAGGTCCGGGATGTCCTCGCTGCGCTCGCGCAGCGCCGGCAGGCGGATCGGCACGACGTTCAGGCGGAAGAAAAGGTCCTCGCGGAAGAGGCCCTGGTTGATGAGGATGCGCAGGTCCTTGTTGGTGGCGGCGATGATGCGCACGTCCGTCTTGATCGGCGTGCGCCCGCCGACGGTCGTGTATTCGCCCTGCTGAAGGACACGGAGAAGCCGGGTCTGGGCTTCCATCGGCATGTCGCCGATCTCGTCGAGGAACAAGGTTCCGCCTTCGGCCTGCTCGAACCGGCCGGCGCTTCGCGCCTGCGCGCCGGTGAAGGCGCCCTTCTCGTGGCCGAACAGTTCGGACTCGATGAGGTCGCGCGGGATCGCCGCCATGTTGACCGCGACAAACGGACCGCTGCGCCGCTTGCCGTAGTCGTGGAGGGCGCGGGCGACCAGTTCCTTGCCTGTCCCCGACTCGCCCGAGATCATCACGGTCAAATCGGTCTGCATCAGCCGGGCGAGCACCCGGTAGATGTCCTGCATGGCCGGCGAGCGCCCGACCAGAGGGATGTTCTCCCCGCTCTCCTCGGCGCGGGTCTCGGGACGACGCGCCTTCGGCTCGGACAGCGCACGGCCGACGATCGCGATCAGTTCCTTCAGGTCGAAGGGCTTCGGCAGGTACTCGTAGGCGCCGCGCTCGGAAGCGCGGATCGCGGTCATGAACGTATTCTGCGCGCTCATCACGACGACCGGCAGGTCGGGCCGGAGCTTCTTGATGCGCGGCAGCAGGTCGAAGGCCGTCTCGTCAGGCATCACCACGTCGGTGATGACGAGATCCCCCTCGCCGTCGCTGACCCAGCGCCAGAGCGTCGCGGCATTGGAGGTGAGCCGCACGCTGTAGCCCGCCCGCGACAGGGCCTGGTTGAGGACCGTCCGGATGGCGGCGTCGTCGTCTGCAACCAGAATGCTGCCGAGCGGCATGGTCAGTCGTCCTTGTCCCTGGCGGTTGAGGCATAGGCGGGCATGAGCACGCGGAACACCGTCCGGCGCGGCTGCGATTCGCATTCGATGACGCCGCCGTGGTCGCGGATGATCTTGGCGACGAGCGCGAGGCCAAGGCCGGTGCCGTTGGCCTTGGTGGTGACGAACGGGTCGAACAAATGCGGCACCATGTCCGGGGGCACGCCTGGCCCGTTGTCGCGCACGCAGAATTCGAGCGGCAGGGTGACGCGGGTATTGCTGCCCGGCACCGACAGGCGAAAGCCCGGCTTGAAGGCGGTGGTGAGCACGATCTCGCCGTCCGGCGCGTCGCCGATCGCCTCGGCGGCGTTCTTGACCAGATTGAGAAAGACCTGAACCAACTGGTCGCGGTTGGCGAAGACGGGCGGCAGCGAGGGGTCGTACTCGTCGCCGATCCGGATCGAGCGCGCGAACCCGGATTGGGCGAGCCGCCGCACGTGGTCGAGCACGATATGGATATTGACCGGCTCGCGTTCGATCGGCCGCTCGTCGGAGAATACCTCCATGCGGTCGACCAGCTTCACGATGCGGTCGGCCTCGTCGCAGATGAGCCGGGTGAGCGCGCGGTCCTCGTCGTCGACCGATGTTTCGAGGAGCTGGGCGGCGCCGCGGATACCGGAGAGCGGGTTCTTGATCTCATGCGCGAGCATCGCGGCAAGCCCGGTAACGGTGCGCGCCGCGCCGCGGTGGTTGAGCTGGCGGTCGATCTTGTCCGCCATCGTCCGTTCCTGGAGGACAAGCGCGATGCGCCCCTGCCCGTCGGCGCTCTCCGTTCCGGACACCGGCGAGGCGTAGATGTCGACGATGCGCTCGCCCCCGTTCCGCGGCGTGCCGATGTCGACGCGATACTCGTTGACCGCCGCCATCCGTTCGCGGACCTGATCGATCAGGGAGAGAAGCGGGCTGCCGAACGGGATGAAGTAGGCCAGCGGATGCCGGCGCAACACGTTCTTCGACGCCTGGAAGAAGTTCTCGGCCGCGGTATTGGCGGCAACGATCTCGCCGCCCGTCCCGATGAGGAGAAGCGGGTGCGGCAGCGCATCGAGGAGCGCCCCGGCGACGGGATCGACCCCGGCGAGCGCGTCGCCGGGTCTCGTATCCAGATCCAGGCCGGCCGCGAGCGTCACGCGGCGCTCCGCAGTTCGGCGTCCGCATCGGCAAACAGGCGGCGGAGAAGCGCCTTCACCTGGTCCGGGGAATTGCTGGTGAGGATTGCCCCGCGGCTCGCCGCACTACCGGCGCCGGCGGCGGCCATGTACCAGCCGAGGTGCTTTCGCGCGACGCGAAGGCCGAGCGGCGTGCCGTAATGCGCCAGCATCGCCTCGTAATGCCCGAGGACGAGATCAGCGAGGACATCGCCGGCCGGAGCGATCGGTACGCTTCCGGTCGCGGCGAAGGCAGCGAGCTGCCCCGGCAGCCACGGCCGTCCGTAGGCACCCCGGCCGAGCATCACGCCGTCGGCGCCGGAGAGCGCCAGGACGCGCTCGAGATCCGCCGGCCCGGTCACGTCGCCATTGGCGATCACCGGGATCGACACGGCCTCTTTCACCGCGCGGATCGCCGCCCAGTCGGCGGCGCCGTCGTAGAACTGGCAGCGGGTGCGGCCGTGAACGGTGACGAGCCGCACGCCGGCCGCTTCCGCCCGACGCGCGAGTTGCGGCGCGTTGAGGCTGGCGCGGTCCCAGCCGAGGCGCATCTTCAGCGTCACCGGCAGCGGCGTGGCGGCGACTGTCGCTTCGATCAGGGAGAGGGCATGATCGAGGTCGCGCATCAGCGCCGAGCCGGAATAGCCGTTGGTGACCTTCTTCGCCGGACAGCCCATGTTGATGTCGATGATGTCCGCGCCGGCATCGGTCGCGGCGCGCGCGCCTTCCGCCATCCAGTGCGCCTCACGGCCGGCCAGCTGGATGACGTGCGGCCCCTCGCCGGTCCGCTCGGCGCGCATCACTGTTTCGGGATGGCCTTCGACCAGCTGTTCGCTGGCCACCATTTCGGATACGACGAGGCCTGCGCCGAAACGCGATGCGAGGATACGGAAAGGCTTGTCCGAAACGCCCGACATCGGCGCCAGGAAGACGCGGTTGGGCAGGCGGACATTGCCGACGTCGAGGGGCGTGGCGAGCACGGCGATCTGCATATTCGTTAGGCACATCGGTTTCTGCTCATATCTTAATCAGATTGCCGGCGGCGGCAAGCCTCTCCATGCCACTGCCGTGAGGCCGTCGCCATGAAGATCGCCGCGCTTATTGTCGCCGCCGGGAAGGGCACGCGCGCGGGAACCGGCGAAATCCCGAAGCAGTACCGCACGATCAGCGGCAAACCGGTGCTCCGGCACTCGCTCGACACGTTCCTCAGCCACCCCGCCGTCGACAACGTGCTCGTGGTCGTCGGGCGCACGGACGGTTCGCTCTACAACGCTGCTGCGCCGCAGCATAGCCGTCTCCTCCCTGCCATCGTCGGCGGCGACACCCGCCAGGCGTCGGTTCGCAACGGCCTTTCCGCCCTGGCGCGGGTCCGGCCCGACGTCGTTCTCATCCACGACGCGGCGCGGCCGCTGGTCTCGACGGCGCTCATCACGCGCGTGATCGAGGGGCTCACCACCGGCGAAGCGGTGGTGCCGGCGGTGCCCCTCGCGGACACGCTGAAGCGCGCGAACGACGATGGCCTGGTTGTCGAGACGGTGGCGCGCGACGGGTTGCATGCCGCCCAGACGCCGCAGGCGTTCTACTTCGATGCAATCCGGGCGGCCCACGAGGAAGCCGCGGCAAGCGGCATGGAATTCACCGACGATGCCGGACTTGCCGAATGGGCCAGCATTCCCGTCACGCTGGTCCCGGGAGATGCAGCCAACACGAAACTGACGACGCCGGAAGACTTCGCCGAGGTGGCGCAGCGGCTTGCGACGCGCGCCGCTTTCGAACTCGGCGACGTGCGCGTCGGCGTCGGCTACGACGTGCACGCTTTCGGGCCGGGTGGCGGGATCATGCTCGGCGGCGTGCCGATCCCGCACGACAAGGGCCTCCTTGGCCATTCGGATGCCGACGTGGCGCTGCATGCGCTGACGGACGCGGTGCTCGGCGCGCTCGGCGAGGGCGACATCGGCGTCCATTTCCCGCCGTCCGACCCGAAATGGCGCGCGGCATCCTCGGACCGCTTCCTCGCCTTCGCCGCGGAGCGCGTCCGGCAGAGGAACGGCATCATCGCGCATCTCGACCTCGCCATCGTCGCCGAGGCGCCGAAGATCGCGCCGGTGCGCGAGGCAATGCGAAACCGCATCGCCGCCATCTGCGACATCGGCGTCGACCGGGTGGCGGTGAAGGCCACCACCAGCGAGGGCCTCGGATTCATCGGCCGCTCGGAAGGCATTGCGGCGATGGCGACCGCGACCATCCGTCTGCCCTTCGTGTTCTGATGAGCACCTCGTCCGCCGCCGAACTCCTCGCGGGAGAGGTCATCGCCGCAGCCAGGGCGCGCGGCTGGCTGATCGCGACCGCCGAGTCGTGCACGGGCGGGCTGGTTGCCGGGGCGCTTACCGACATCGCCGGCTCGTCGACGGTGTTCGAGCGAGGCTTCATCACCTATTCGAACGAGGCGAAAACCGAACTCCTCGGCGTGCCGGCCCCGCTCATCGCCGCGCACGGGGCGGTCAGCGAGGAGGTCGCGCGCGCCATGGCGGCCGGCGCCATCGCCCATTCCCGCGCCGACCTCGCCGTGTCGGTCACGGGCATTGCCGGGCCGACCGGAGGATCGCCGGAAAAGCCGGTGGGGCTGGTCCACTTCGCGATCGCCAGGCGCGGCATCGAGGGGCGCGCGCTCCGCAGGCTGTTCCCGGACGGCGGGCGGGCAGCGATCCGGGCGGCGGCGGTGGAGGAGGCGCTCGAGCTGCTGCTCGACGCGCTGAAAAGCTAGACGCCAGCCGCGGGCTCAGTGGATCATGTTCGCCAGGAACTCGCGGAATTCAGCGGTCGAAAGCACCGCAACGCCGGTCACCCGGAGGCCGAGCGCCCCCTCGCCGCGGTCCGTGAACTTCGCGTCGGTGATCCGCACGTTGTAGGCGCGGATTTCGGGTGGAATGAACAGGATCAGCTGGTCGCGCAGCTGGTTGACGGCGGATTGCGCGAGGCCGCGGAAGAACCGCTCGATGCCGATGACGGCCTCGATCTTGCCGACGACCGAGCTGGTCGATGGCTGGGCGCAGGTGACCGTCGGGATGAACTCGACCTGCCTGCCGCCCTCGTCGACCCGTGTCGAGACGTCAACGCAGACGGTCGCGTTCTGGACGAGCGTGCGCGCCCGAACCGGCTTGGTGTTCAACCGCAGCGTCCGCTTGAGAACCGGCGTCCGCAAGCATGTCCAGCGCTCGTAGTGGACCCCGCCGGTCAGCCGCGCCCGGTCGCCGACGACACCGATCCGCGAGGAATGCACCGTCACGTAGTCGCCGCAGCCCTGGTTGATGACCGGACCGTCGAGCAGGAGACCGATCGAGTGCTGCAGCTCGGTGAGGTCGCCGTCGACGAGGATGTCTAGGGTGATGACGCCGCCGACGTTCTTGCCCTTGAAGGAGGGCGTATAGCGGACACCGACGGTCTTGCCGTCGAGTTCGATGACGTCCTTCTGGACGGGAAGCGAACGGAATCCGTCCGGCGCCGCGGAAGCGGCCCCGGCGCAGACCTCCATCGCAGCCAGGCCCAATGCCAGACACGCGACCAGCCGACGCGACGGCATGCGCGCGAGACCTCCCAACCAGGCGCTCTGCCGACATTCTACCACCGGTGGGAACGCGCGGGGAGTTGCGCCTCAGACCCCGTAAACGGCGTCCGCCCTTTCCTCGAAGGCCTCGGCAAAGCGCCGGAAGGCGCGGTCGAACACCGCGCCCATCAGGGTCGACAAGGTCCACGAGCGGAACTCGTAGTCGAGCGAGAAGTGAACGACACAGTCGCCGCGGCCGCGCGGCTCGAAGCGCCATACGTTTTCGAGGTAGCGGAAGGGGCCGTCGAGATATTCGGCCTCGATGCGGAGGTTGTCGCGGTCGAGCGTGACCCGCGTGGTGAACGATTCGCGGATGAGCTTGTAGGCGATGGTCATCGTGGCGATCAGGATTTCGCGCCTGCCCTCGGCCTTCCGGGAGCGGACCACCAGCCGTTCGCAGAGCGGGAGAAATTTGGGGTAGGCCTCGATGTCGGCGACCAGGTCGAACATGTCCGTCGCCGAATGGCGGACCTGGCGCGTCGTCGTGAAGTGCGGCATCCGCTCGCGGATCAGGCGCCCGCCCGCGCCAGACGGGCAGCGCGGAGCCGGGCAAAGTCCTCGCCGGCGTGGTGCGAGGAGCGCGTCAGCGGGCTCGCCGAGACCATCAGGAAGCCCTTGGCGTAGGCAATCGTCTCGTAGGACTTGAACTCGTCGGGCGGAACGAAGCGGACGACGGGATGGTGCTTCCGCGTCGGCTGCAGGTACTGGCCGATGGTGATGAAATCGACGTTGGCCGCGCGCAGGTCGTCCATCAGCTGAAGCACTTCGTTCCGCTCCTCGCCGAGGCCGACCATGATGCCCGACTTGGTGAACATTGCCGGGTCGAGTTCCTTCACCTGCTGCAGCAGGCGGAGCGAGGCGAAATAGCGGGCGCCGGGGCGAACCGTCAGGTATTTCGACGGCACGGTTTCGAGGTTATGGTTGAAGACGTCGGGCCTCGCCGCCACCACCCTCTCGATCGCGCCGGGCTTGCGCAGGAAGTCCGGGGTCAGGACTTCGATCGTGGCGTCGCTGCGCGCGCGGATCGCGGCGATCGTCCGGGCGAAATGTTCCGCTCCGCCATCGGCGAGGTCGTCGCGGTCGACGGAAGTGACCACAACGTGGTGCAGGCCGAGCTTGGCCACCGCGTCGGCGACCCGCGCCGGCTCGCCGGCATCGAGCGGCAGCGGCATGCCGGTCCGGACGTTGCAGAAGGCGCAGGCGCGCGTGCACGTGTCGCCCATGATCATGAAGGTCGCGTGCTTCTTCGACCAGCACTCGCCGATATTCGGGCAGCCGGCTTCCTCGCAGACCGTGACCAGCTTGTTGTCGCGCACGATCGACGCCGTCTCGCGATAGACCGGGGAGCCCGGTGCGCGCACCCGGATCCACTCCGGCTTGCGGGCCACCGGCGTATCGGGGCGATGCGCCTTCTCGGGGTGGCGGAGCGCCCTCCCCTCAACATTGTCCAGAACGACGACCATCGCGACTCACCGTCCGGCGGCGTTGGCGAAACTGCCGCAGATATAGGCGCTTACCGGCAAAAGAACCATTGCCCGCCGCGCAAGGCAGACCGCCTTCTCACGCCCGGCGGCGGCTGAAAACCGCGACGATCCCCGCCACGATCAGGCCGAGGAGCAGCCCGACGACGGCGCCGATCCCGGTCGCGACCAGGATGGCCTTGCCGCCCTCCACGTTCTCGCCGTTCAGGGTCACGGTGGCCATTTCGGGCGCGATCAGCTTGATGACGCCGACCGCGGCGCCGAGCAGCGTGACGATCACGAACGTCGTCCAGAAGGCGCGGCGGGCCGGGGTCATGGCGCGATCTCCGGTCGGGTCAGATGATCGCCGGTGCGATCAGAAGGACGATCACCGCCCCGACCAGGGCTACGACCAGCCGGTCGAGGAAGGGGTTGCCGGTATTCAGCTTCAGGCGGAGCAGCTGCGCCAGGAGACCGCCGACGACGGCGCCCACAAGTCCACAGCCAAGATAGAAAAGGGTACTGCGCGCCCCGCCCGAGAAGCCGGCGGCAAGCAGGCCGACGATGAGCCCGGCCAGGACCCAGGATAGGACGAACTGAATCTGCCTGTTCATGCCGCGCTCCCCCGCCCGGCCACACGAAACCGGCGCTCTCCTTCCGAATCTACCTCGTCCGTCCTCCGGCTCAAGTCCGCGCCGGCGCCGCTCCGCGCAGGCGGGCGCTCAGCGCGCCGAGGAAGCTGCCGATCCCGAGGATGAGGGCGACAAAGACCAGCGCGCCGCCCACCACCGGGATCAGCCCGACCAGCGCGATCACGATCGCCCCCAGCGCCAGCAGCCCGAGCGTGCGCCAGAAATGGCGCGGCAGCCCGCTCCGGTTGAGCACCCAGTCGGCGATGCCGAGCGCCGCCGTCGCATGACCGATGATGAAGAGGAACGGCATCAGCATCAGAAGCCCGATCGCCAGCGGGATGCCGACACCGGTCAGCGCAACGAGGCCGGCAAGCAGCGGGATGGCGACGAGCGCGAGGATGCCGCCGCCGATCCCCCAGAACGGCCGCGCCTGCACCCGGTCCGCCGCATCGTCGAACGCGCCGCGCGCAAAGATGATCAGTCCGAGGCCGGCGAGGATCGCCGTGCCGGCAATGAAGAGGGCGAACCAGAACATGCCGGTGCCCGGTTGAACTCCCGGATTGCGCCACCAGCCTTCCCGCGCCTGATGCACCTGGGCGCCGTTGATTTTCGCGCCCGGATCGATCGTCGCGGTGGTCGCGCCGATGAAAATGAGGTTTCCCCCGATGAGCGCGTTCGGCCCGATATTGACCTCGGCGCCGTCGATCGTCAGGTCGCCGTCGGCGCGGCCGTTGAAGGTGATCCGCGCCCCGGCGAGGCGCACCCGCCCCGCGACATGCCCGGTGAAGGTCACTTCGGCCCCGGCCAGCGCGGCGGTCCCCTGGACGTCGCTGGTGGGCCCGAGGCTGACGCGCGCGCCGCCGGCGCGGATGTCGCCGCCGGCAATCAGTTCGGCATCGATCACGCCGCCCGCCAGCCACATGTCACGCCCGACCCGCCCGCGGAGCTGGATGCGCGCGCCGGCGGCGACAACGTCGCGCCCCACCGTGCCGTCGATCGACACGTCGGCGCCCGCCGCCCAGACATCGCGGCCGACAGTCGCCTTGAGGCTGAGGAGGGCGCCGGACGCGGCAACTTCATCGGCCTCGCCGGTGATGTCGACCATCGCCCCGGCGGCGGTGATTTTGCCGCCCGAGCCGACGAGGCTCACCTTCGCGCCATAACCTTCGAGGCCATTCTCGGCAAATGCGAGGGCTCCGCCCAGCGCCAGGGCGCCGAAAATCGCCAGTGCCAGGCCCTTCCGGCCCCGGCCGCGCCCTTTGATTGCCATGTGTTTCCTCCCGCCGCGGGGCGAATATAGACCCGGCGCGGGGGAAAATCTGCCTTTAACGCTAGACGTGGATGACGCGGCCGTAGGCGGCGAGCACGCTCTCGTGCATCATTTCGGAGAGCGTCGGGTGCGGGAAGACCGAGTGGATCAGCTCCTCCTCGGTCGTCTCGAGGTTCATGGCGACGACGAAACCGTGGATCAGTTCGGTCACCTCGGCGCCGACCATGTGCGCGCCGAGGAGCTGGCCGGTCTTCCTGTCGAAGATGGTCTTCACCAGTCCGTCGGGTTCGCCGAGCGCGATCGCCTTGCCGTTGCCGATGAAGGGGAACTTGCCGACGCGGATATCGAAGCCGGCGGCTTTTGCCTTCGCCTCGGTGAGGCCGACCGACGCGATCTGCGGGTTGCAGTAGGTGCAGCCGGGGATCTTGGCCTTGTCCATCGGGTGCGGCTTCAGGCCGGCTATCGCCTCGACGCAGACCACGCCCTCGTGCTCGGCCTTGTGGGCGAGCATCGGGGCGCCGGCGACGTCGCCGATCGCGTAAAGGCCGGGAATGTTGGTGCGCCCGTAGCCGTCGATGACGATGGTGCCGCGCTCCGTCTTGACGCCCAGCTTTTCGAGTCCGAGGTTTTCGATGTTGCCGACGACGCCGGCGGCCGAAATCATCCGGTCGGCAGCGATTTCCTGGCTCTTGCCGTCCTTGCCCTCGATCACCGCGGTGACCGAGTCCTTGCCCTTGGTGAGCTTGGAGACCTTGGCGTCGGTGATGATCCTGATGCCGGCCTTCTCGAAGCGCTTGCGGGCATGCGCCGCGATCTCCTCGTCCTCGACCGGCAGGATCTGCGGCAGGATTTCCACCACCGTCACTTCCACGCCGAGCGTGCGGTAGAACGATGCGAACTCCATGCCGATCGCACCCGAGCCGACGACGAGCAGCGACTTCGGCATCCTCTCCGGCACCATCGCCTCGAAATAGGTCCAGATGAGCTTGCCGTCCGGCTCGAGACCGGGGAGCGCGCGCGGCCGGGCTCCGGTCGCGACGATGACGTGCTTCGCCTCGTACTCGCCGGCGCCGAGCGCGCCCTTCGGCGGATTGTCGCCCGCCTTGACGCTGAGCTTGGTCGCCGCGGTCAGCGTCGCCGTGCCCCAGATCACGTCGACCTTGTTCTTCTTCAGGAGGAACGCCACGCCGTTGGAGAGCTGCGTCGCCACCGCCCGCGAGCGCTTGACGATCGCGCCCGCGTCGAAGCCCGCCTCCTTCACGGTCAGCCCGTAATCCTTGGCGTGCTCCATGTAGTGGAAGATTTCCGCCGAGCGGAGGAGCGCCTTGGTCGGGATGCAGCCCCAGTTGAGGCAGATGCCGCCGAGATAGGATTTCTCGACCACCGCGGTTTTGAGGCCGAGCTGTGCGGCGCGGATCGCGGTGACATATCCGCCCGGACCCGAGCCGATGACGATCACGTCGTAGGAATTGGCCATGACGGACTCCGTGGACTACTGGCCGCAGATGGCCTTGTCGTAGGCGATTGAGAACCGGCGCGGGCCGACTACCGGCTCTGCGCCGGGCAGAGGCTCGACATCGACGGTGTGCGCGACGACCGAGCAGCGCGCGGTCCGGATTTCGTAGGTATCCTCGGCCGTCACCGCCACCGAGATGATCGGGTCGCCGCTGCCGAGCGCCTCGGTGAGTCCGAGGTCGGCGAGGATCGCCTGCAGTTCCCGAAGCCGCTGCCAGTAGGGCGCGAGCGCGGCCGAGGCCGGCGCCGCGGCGAGGCAGAAAAGGGCAAACGCCGGCAGCAGAAGGCTGCAGCCTCGCTTGGCGCGCATCGCCGTCTTCCCCTGCAATGCCTAGCTTTGACGCTCGAGTGCGGAAAAGCGCCGCTTGATCGCATCGACCTCGTTGCGCAGGTGATCGACTTCCGTCGTGTGGCGCGAGGTGATGCCGAGGTTGAACGACAGATAGCCATTCATTTCGGTCAACCGCTCGGTGTTGTGGGCCAGTGTGTCCTTCACGGTCGTCATCTCGGTCTTGACCACGGCAACGTCGGCTTTAAGCACCGCAATGTCGCCCTGGATGCGCTGAAGAATCGGCATGATCGCGTCGGTGGCATCAGCCATGGCAAAGGCTCCCGCTTCCGCCAGAACATAAGTGCAGACGGATCGTCACGCCAGCATCCCGGCGGGTTTCTCGATCAGGGCCTTGAAGGCGCCGAAGAGCTGCGCGCCGAGCGCGCCGTCGACCGCGCGGTGATCGGTGGAGAGCGTGCAGGTCATGATCGTGCGGATCTCGACCTTGCCGTCGCGCACCACCGGCGTCTCGATGCCGGCGCCGACGGCGAGGATGGTCGCGTGCGGCGGGTTGATCACCGCGGCGAAGTCCTTGATCCCGAACATGCCGAGGTTGGAGACCGCCGAGGAGCCGCCCTGGTATTCCTGCGGCGCCAGCTTCCGCTGGCGGGCGCGGGCGGCGAGGTCCTTCATTTCGATTGCGATGTCCGAGATGCGCTTGGTGTCGGCGTGACGGACGACGGGGGTGATGAGGCCGCCAGGGATCGCTACCGCGACGCCGATATCGGCGCGCTTGTGGTGGAGCATACCGCCTTCCGTCCACGTCACGTTGGCGTCGGGCACGCGCATCAGCGCCATGGCCAGCGCCTTGATGATGAGGTCGTTGACCGAGACGCGCCAGGCCGGCTTGCCGTCGACCGTCGGCGCGGCGGCGTTGATGTCGGAACGGAGCGCGAGCAGCGCGTCGATCTCGCAGTCGAGCGTCAGGTAGAAGTGCGGGATCGTCGTCTTCGCCTCGACCAGGCGCCTGGCGATGATCTTGCGCACATTGTCGTGCGGGACGATGTCGTAGCTGCCCGGCTCGAAGAGCTTCAGGACCTGCTGGTCGCTCATCCCCATGGCAAGGGGGGCGGCCGCAGGCGCAGGAGCGGCGGCGCCCGGCTTTGCCGGCGGCGCGGGAGCGGCTTTCGCGGCGCCGCCCGCCTTCGCCGCCGCAATGTCGGCCTGGACGATGCGGCCATGCGGCCCGGAGCCGGTCACGGCGGAAAGGTCGATGCCGGCTTCCCTGGCCAGACGCCGGGCAAGCGGCGAGGCAAAGACGCGCCCGCCGCCTCCGTTCATCCTTGCGTCGGCCGGCGCGGCGGGTGCAGCCGCCTTCGCGGCCGGAGCCGCGGCAGGCGTTGCTGGCGCTGGCGCTCCTGCGGGAGCTGCCGCTGCCGTCGGTGGAGCGGCGGGCGCGGCCCTGGCCGGCTCCGTCGCCGGCTTCTTCTCCGCTTGCGGTGCACCCTTGGCGGCGGCGCCGGCGCCCATGGCCGAGGCGTCCTCGCCCTCTGTCAGGAGCACCGCGATCGGCTGGTTGATCGCAACGTCCTGCGCACCCTCGGGCACGAGAATCCTGCCGATCGTGCCTTCGTCGACCGCCTCGAATTCCATCGTCGCCTTGTCGGTCTCAATCTCGGCGATGACATCGCCCGACTTAACCTTGTCGCCCTCTTTCTTCAGCCATTTGGCAAGGTTGCCCTTCTCCATCGTGGGCGACAGCGCCGGCATGAGAATGTTGATCGGCATCTATCGGTCTCCGGCAAACAGGTGCTGCGGACTCTCGTGGAATCCGAGCGGAGGATCGAGGGGCCACAGATCGGCAAGGGGCAAGGCGATGGCCTCGAATGGCGGCACGTTGGCGATTTCGTCTGCCTGCCAGGTGCCGACAAGCGACCAGCGGCCGTCCGAAAGGGCGAAGGCTTCCAGCAACTGAAAGCGCGGATCGATCAGCCACAGGTGCCCGACACCGGCCTCCGCATAGATGCGCCGCTTGCCGCCGCGGTCGTGCCGCTCGGTGGCGACCGACAGCACTTCACAGACCCAGTCCGGCGCCAGCTCGAAATAGTTGGTCTCCGGGTAGCCGCTGAGGCGCGCCCGCCGCCAGCCAGCGACGTCCGGAACCACGAAATGCGGCCCAAGACGAAGCTCCGGCTCCGCAAAGAAGACCCAACCGCCCGGACCGCCGCGACCCTTCTGAAACGGTCCGGCAATCGCCTCGGTGAGCGAGGCGGCCGATGCGGCATGCCGCGGCGAAGGCCGCGGGTGCGTCAGCAATTCCCCGTCGATGATCTCCGCGACGAGATGTGGCGGTGCCGCCTCGAGGTCGGCATAGGTCGCCGGCTTCTTCCCGGAACTGCCCATCGCTAGTGTTCCCGCCGCTTGCGTTCGCTGGTGACGCCCATGTCGGTCGGGTTGGCGAGCTCGGATTCGAACATGTCGCGGATGCGTTCGAGCGCGTCTTCCGTGCTCATCACGCCTTCCTTCTCGAAGACCCGCGCCGCGTGGCGGGCGATATCGACCAGCAGCATGCCCCACATCGACGGGTCGTCGAAGGCGCGGGTGAACGAAATGGACAATCCGCCGTCGGCGACGAAGGCGCGGAGCACCTCCACGGCATCATCGTTGGCGAGAACGTCCGGCGGGATCGGCTGCTCTTTCGGCATGGGTGCTCCCGTCGGACTTCGTCGTCCGACTATGACTGCTTCCGCGCGGCCGGCTTCTTTGCCGAGCGCCTTGAGGTCGCCTTCGCGGCCGACTTTGCGCCCGCGGACTTTCGCGCCGGCTTCGCCGCCGCCTTCTTGCCCGCCCTGACGATGCCGACCAGGCGCTCGAGGTCGCGGGAGAGTTTCGACAGGCCCTTCTTCAGGTTGGCGATATGCACGCTCGCCTTGTCCGCGGCAGGCCGCGGCCGCGTCTTCTTCACGCCCACCCCCGGGATGAGACCCAGCGCCTTGTCGAGCATGCTTTCGTCGGCCATCGGAATCTCCTAGCGGTAGGTTACTGATTTCACGGCTTCGATCACTTCGGCGACCGAGGGCAGCGCCAGCTTCTCGAGGTTGTGGGCATACGGCATCGGCACATCCTTGCCCGCGACCTTGAGGACCGGCGCGTCCAGGTAGTCAAACGCGCGAGCCATGATTTCGGATGCGATGTGCCCGCCGAGCGAGTTGGTCGGCCAGCCTTCCTCGACGGTGATGCAGCGGTTGGTCTTCTTCACCGACTCGACGACGGTGTCGAGGTCGAGCGGACGGAGCGTCCTGAGGTCGATCACCTCGGCCTCGATGCCCATGCCGGCCAGTTCATGCGCGGCCTTGGTTGCGTAGGACATGCCGATCCCGAAGGAGACGATGGTCACGTCCTTGCCCTGACGGGCAATGCGCGCCTTGCCGATCGGCAGCACGTAGTCGACGAGCTTCGGCACCTCGAAGGACTGGCCGTAGAGGATTTCGTTCTCGAGGAAGACGACCGGATTGGGGTCGCGGATCGCCGCCTTGAGGAGGCCCTTGGCGTCCGCCGCCGTGTAAGGCTGGACGACCTTCAGGCCCGGCACCATCGAGTACCAGGCCGAATAGTCCTGGCTGTGCTGCGCGGCGACGCGCGCCGCGGCGCCGTTCGGGCCCCGGAAAACGATTGGGCAGCCCATCTGGCCGCCCGACATGTAAAGGGTCTTGGCCGCCGAGTTGATGATCTGGTCGATCGCCTGCATGGCGAAGTTCCAGGTCATGAACTCGACGATCGGTTTGAGGCCGGCGAGCGCGGCGCCGACGCCCATGCCGGCAAAGCCCTGCTCGGTGATCGGCGTATCGATAACGCGGTTCGGGCCGAACTCGTCGAGGAGCCCCTGCGTGACCTTGTAGGCGCCCTGGTACTCGGCGACTTCCTCGCCCATGACGAAGACATCGGGGTCGCGGCGCATCTCTTCGGCCATCGCGTCGCGGAGCGCCTCGCGCACCGTCATCGTCACCATCTCGGTGCCGGCCGGAATATCCGGATCGGGCGCGAGCTTCTCGCGCGGCGCAGCGGGTGCGGCAGGGGGGGCCGGCGCGGCCTGGGGCGCCGCGGGCGCCCCGGATTTGGCCGGCGCCTCCGCCTTAGCCTCGCTCGAACCGTTCGCCCCCGCGGAGGGCGCGGCGCTTTCACCGTCACCGGCAAGCACGGCGATCGGCGTGTTGACCTTCACGTTCTCGCTACCCTCGGGAACGAGGATCCTGGCCATCGTCCCTTCGTCCACGGCCTCGACTTCCATCGTCGCCTTGTCGGTCTCGATCTCGGCGATGACGTCGCCCGCCTTGACCTTGTCGCCTTCTTTCTTCAGCCACTTGGCGAGCTTGCCCTCCTCCATCGTCGGTGAGAGCGCGGGCATCAGGATGTCGATCGGCATCGGCGGTAGGGTTCCTATCTCGCTTTCGCGTTCGGGTCGGACTGGTAGATACCGAAGATGTTGCCTTCGGTATCCTTGGCATAGGCGATCCAGGCCAGGCCGGGAATGGCGTCCTTCGGCACGGCGATCGTCCCGCCCGCCTTTTCCACCTCGGCAATCGTCCGGTCGATATCCTCGACGTCGATCGTGCACGGAAAGGCGGCGACCGGTGCCGGCGCGTTCGGGTCCGGGTTGGGCCCGCGGCGCCTGACCAGGCCGCCATTAATGCCGGTGTTGTCACCGCTGCCGGTGGTGATCAGCCAGTAATCGACGGGCCCGGCATATTTCTGGAACTGCCAGCCGAACAGGCCGCCATAGAAGCGGATCGCCCGCTCCGGGTCGGCGGCGTGGACTTCGAAGTGAACGACGCGGCGCATGCCCCTGCTCTGTCGTCCCTTAGTGGTAGATGTCGGTCCACAGCTCGGCGGGGTCGGGCTCCTGCCCGCTCTGCGCGAACTCGGCCGCCTCGGTCACCTCGTCGCGCACGCGCTTCTCGATCGCCTTCAGCTCGTCCTCGGTCGCCCACTTGTTTTCGATCAGGCGATGCCGCACGGCCTCGATCGGATCGTGCTCGTCGCGGTACTTGTTGACCTCCTCGCGCGTCCGGTACTTGGCTGGGTCCGACATCGAGTGGCCGCGGTAGCGGTAGGTGAGCATTTCGAGGATGTAGGGTCCCTTCCCCGCGCGGCACCATTCGACTGCCTTGTCGCCGGCCGCCTTCACCGCGCGCACGTCCATGCCGTCGACCTGCTCGCCGGGAATGTTGAACGAGACGCCACGGCGCGAGAAATCGGTCTGGGCGGAGGATCGGGCGACCGAGGTGCCCATCGCGTAGCGGTTATTCTCGATGACGTAGACCACCGGCAGCTTCCACAGCTCCGCCATGTTGAAGCTCTCGTAGACCTGGCCCTGGTTGGCGGCGCCGTCCCCGAAGAAGGTGAGGCATACCCGGCCGTTCTTACGGTAGCGGTTGGCGAAGGCGATGCCGGCGCCGAGGGGGACCTGCGCCCCGACGATGCCGTGACCGCCGAAGAAGTTCCGCTCGCGCGAGAACATGTGCATCGAGCCGCCCTTGCCCTTGGAATAGCCGGTGCGGCGGCCG
>DASRGK010000007.1:0-14369 GCA_035651055.1 Bauldia sp. | reverse complement strand
TCGTCTCGATCAAGACCCAGCAAGTCACGTTCTACGACGCCGATGGCTGGATCCTGCGCGCGCCGGTATCGACCGGTACCAAGGGGCGGGAAACTCCCGCCGGCGTCTTCGCCGTCATCGAGAAGGACAAGGACCACCACTCGACCCTCTATGATGATGCCTGGATGCCGAACATGCTGCGCATCACCTGGAACGGCATCGCGCTGCACGGCGGGCCTCTTCCCGGATATGCCGCTTCGCACGGCTGCGTGCGGATGCCTTACGATTTTGCGGAGCAGCTGTTCGACAAGGCGAAGATCGGCCTGCGGGTAATCATCTCGCCCCACGACGTGGCCCCCGTCGAAATTTCCCATCCGGCATTGCTTGTGCCGAATGCGGAGGCCGTCGCGAGCGCTCCCGCGCGCGCCGAGACGCTTGCGCACGAAGCCGAAGACGCGGCCAAGGCGGCCGACGAGGCGAAGAAGCTCGCGGCGAAGGCGGGACGCGAGGCAGCAGCGCTCAAGGCGGCGCTGCGCAGGCTGGAAGCGCTCAAGGCCGGCGCCGGCACCCGGCTCGCGGCTGCCGAGAAGGCGCTGGCGGCTGCGGACCAGGCCAAGGCGCGGGCGGAGAGCCTGAAACAGAGTACGGCGGCCAAAGCTGCGGAACTGGCAACGCAACTTGACGCGGCAAGGGCCGATGCACAGTCAGAACTCGACATTACGGCGGCGACAAAGGACGCCGCAGCGACTGCCGACGAGGCGAAGAAGGCGACTGCGCCACCGGCGCCGGATACCGCACTCCTGACGGCATCGGTGCACAACCTCGAACTGCTCAAGGCCCGGGCCGATGCGCGGGTTGCGGCCGCGGAGAAGGCGCTAGCCGCTGCGGATGCCGCAAGGACCCGGACCGAGAATCTGAGGCAGGCTGCTGCCGCCAAGCTCGCGGAATTGGCCACGCAGGTCGAATCCGCCAAGGCCGATGCGACCGCGAAACTCGACGCCGCAGATTCCGCGAAGGACGCCGCCAAGGCGGCCGAGACAAGGAAGATTGACGCCGCCAATGCCGCGCGCGAGGCCAGGCTCGCGCTTGAGCCGGTCTCGGTCTACATCAGCCGCGCCACCCAGAAGCTGTACGTACGCCGCAATACGCATCAGCCGTGGCCCGACGGCGGCGAGCTGTTCGATGCGACGATCGAGGTTCCGGTCACCATCCGCGATCCCGACAAGCCGATCGGCACGCATGTGTTCACGGCAATGGCAAACAGCGATGCCGGCTTGCGCTGGACGGCGGTCACGATCGACAACGGGGACGACGCCAAGGACGCGCTCGACCGCATCACCATCCCGCCGGATGTGCTCGCCCGCATCGCCCCGACGGCACTGCCGCGATCCTCGATCATCGTCTCGGACGAGCCGCTCAGCCGCGAAACCAACTACCGCACCGAGTTCGTCACGGTGCTGAGCGATCAGCCGCAGGGCGGATTTCTCATGCGCCGACCCACCGTCGACACTCCCGTCGTCAAGAAGCGGGTCGGTGGAGGGTTGTTGCGGTTGCTCTTTCCGGGCCGATAGCGAATTCCAGTCGTTGCGCGGCCAGGCGCCGGTCCCTCATCCCTGCCGGCATCTCACGGAAACGCGGCCAATCGGAATTCCGCGGCGACCCGACTGATCGCGCGCGCGTTATTCCGATCGGCGCCTCGGGTAGACGCCGAAGCGCTAGCTCCGGTGGTCCGCAGACCATCCCCGGCAGTGCCCCATTTCGTGGCGCAGCATCGGTTCCCAGCCCACCGCCGGCAGGAAGATGAAGCAGGGCGATCCGATCTCGGCGTAGGAGCAGGCGAGGTGCTTGCCCTGGCAGGCGACGATCAGCTTGGCAGGCGACAGTTTCCTGATGATCGGCGTCTGATATTTGGCGTTGATGAGCCGGCCCCGGTCGTATTTTGCGGGAGGCGGCCACATGTCCTTGGCGTCGGCCGGGGACACGGACAGGGCAATCAGCCCGGCGAGCAGACCGCCGAGGATGCGGAGCGACTTCATTTCGGGTGAGCTTCTTCTTGGCCGGTCGACGGCCAAGACGCCAAAATCGATCCGGAGGTGCGCCGCCGGGAAGCTGGCGGTCCCAAGCCCACTCAAGAATCGCGCCGAGCCGGTTCGTGTCGTATCGGATCACAAAACCGTTAAGGTTACCAAATACTTACGATGGATTGTGGTAAGGGGCCCGGCGGAAAGGCCATCCGGGAAACGACCTTGTCACGGAGGCCCGTCGGCCCGAGGCCTCCCCGTGCTCGCCGCCGCCTGCACTACGACTGGGGCGCCTTCACCCAGGGGCGATGCCCCGCGGATGCACGACCACGGCATGCCTGTCGGTCAGGGCGAAAGAGACTGAGATCGTCCGGAGTCGGTCTTTGATCGAGCACGACAATCCCGTGAAGCCGCTTTTTATTGCACTCTGATGTATTAGTCCGTAGAACTACGGCCCGAGGCAAAATAATTTGGTAATAGAAATGAAATATTTCATCGCCGTCCTGCCCATCCTGATCTTAAATTCCTTTCAGAACTCCGCGGAAGCTGCTCCAGTCTTTCTTGGGCAGTATGCCTGTGTGACCAGTCTGAATGCTGAAGAATTTGGCTCGCTGCGAGAAAAACCTGCCCTGGACGCGGTCGAGGCCAACCGGCTTGAACCGGGAACTGCGCTGCGGGTCTCCGGCATGGAAGAGGGCTGGGCGCGGGTCGAGGTGATCGGCTCGCGCAAGATTTCCGGCTGGATCGATGCTCGGTCCCTCCAGGGGGTCGATGACCCCGCGGCCTGCCTGGATGTGGCATCCCGGGTGACGGCCAAGGGCGACACGGCCAACCCGAGCCCCAAGGCCGGACCTGTCAAGGAAAAGCGGGTTCCGGTGGCGACCGGCGGGGAATACGCCTGTGTGACGAACCTTGCGGCCGGCGATTTCCTGTCGCTGCGAGAGAAGCCTTCGTCGCGCTCCGGCGAGCTGGCGCGCCTTCCGACCGGCGCGCTGCTCCGCGTGGTTGGCGCTGAGGGCAGCTGGTCACACGTGGCAACGCTGAACGGCAAGCCGGGCAGCGGCTGGGTGAACGCCAGGTATCTCAAGCGGGTCGATGACCCGGGGGCGTGCGCTGCAAAGACCGCTGTCAACGAACGGCCCGCGCCGGTTTCGGCAGGCGGCGAGTTCGGCTGCGTCGCCAATCTCAAGGCGGGCGACTTCCTGACACTGCGCGACAAGCCATCAGCGAACGCAGGCGAGATGGACCACCTGCTGATCGGCACACCGCTGCGGGTCACCGGCACGGACGGGAGCTGGTACTCGGTCGATGTATTGCGAGCCGAACCCGAATCCGGATGGGTAAACAGCAAGTACGTCGAGCAGGTGAAGAACGCGCAATCGTGCAAGGGCAAGGGTGACATTGCCGAGACGACCAAGCCCGGCAGCGAGGAAAAGCCGATCGTTGGAGACGAGCCCGTTGACCCGGATGCTCTGTGCGACCAGGCAGCCGATCTTGATCCCGACGGCAATGCCCTCATCCCGGCCGGAGCTGTCGAGATCACTCCGCCCGCCTTGGTGGAGGAGTCACGCGGTCTGGTGTCCGACCTCTATCCCGCACTCGATACGACGACGGACGCATTCTACGCCAAGCTGCCATGCGAGCCCTCGATCGGCGGTACCCTCCCCGATGCGGTCAACGCGGAGCCCACCAAGGACGAGATAGAGATCGAGGCGGCCCTCGAGAACTTCGATGGCGGCGATGCCAAGCTCATCGCAGAAAGCCTGCAGGCCAACCCGATGCCCGCCTTGGTCAGCATCGCGCCATTCGCATTGGGACCGTGCACGATCGACCTGAAGAGAGTGCCTTGCGACAGCCCCCGCTTCCTTGAGGCAGACCAGCCGTTCGAAGGCCGCGACATCATCTACGTGAACGGGCTCGACACCGCCAATCTAGTTGACTGGATCGTCAACACGCCCGGGGCGCGGCAGCGCTGGGTCGGACCGAACGACCCCGGGACGATTGCCGCCTACCTAGCTCCCAACGGCTATTTCCGCCAGCAGGCGAAGGCTTACTGGGGCCCGCATATCCGCGAGAACCTCTTCGATCCCGACAGTCCCGGAAGCCTGGTGGCCGGCTGGCAGTTCACCGGCAGCGCGCCGGCCTACGTTCCCAAGCGCAATCGCTATCTCCTGGTGGCGTGGTCCACCAGCAACACCATTGAATATGCCCAGGCCGCGCTATTGACGCAGATCCAGCTCGCCATGTCGCCGAGCAAGCTGAACGTCGTCACCCCGCCGAACTATCCGCAGCAGTTCGAGCGCCCGTTCTGCTCGAACGGCTGCATCATCATCAGCCATTCGACCGGTCCGCTGGTTGTGTCGACCGCGATGGGCCTCGCGGCAGAAGGATTCTTCGGTCCCGGCGGCAAGCAAATCCCGGCGAGGATTTTTGCGCAGGTGGCCTTCGAAGGAGCGATTTCCGGAACGCGGTTCGCTACGGTGGCGCTCGCCGCTGGAATATCGTCGAGTGCGGCGCTTTGCACGCTGTTCACCGGTGTGCTGCCTGCCATCGGATGCACCGCCGCCATGGCCCAGTTCCTGGGCACCAGCGTGCTCCGCGACCTGGTGCCGGTGGTCGCCCAGAATGTCTGGGGAGTAGCGGTGAACGCCTCGCCGGTGCGCACGGTCACCGTGGCGGGAGGCCACCCGAGCGGCAAGATGCTGGGCTTGATGAAGCCGTTCCTGCCCGGTCTGGACGATGCCGTGATTTCGATGAATTCGGCCTGCGGCAATCCCAATCTCGTCTACCCGCTGATCCGCGCTCCAAGCGGGGCTGTGGTTTCGAGCCTCGTCAAAGCCTTCGACTTCACTGAAAACGGCGGCAGGCTCCTTCGCTCCGTCGCCAACTTCATCAGCAGCAGGAATTTCTATGCCCTGCCGCCCTCCCTTGCATTCCTGGCGAGCGGCTGCACGCCCTACGTTTCGCCCACGGGAATGGTGATGCCCATCGCCGACGCGATGGGCGGCTCGGCCTGGGACGCCCGCAATCGCTACCGAAACTACTATTCGTTCCTTCAGGCGACGCTCAGCCACTCCTACGACGGCGGCAGCGAGGGGAACCAGGCGGCGCTCAACAACCCATGGCCGAGCGCTTCAGGCCTTCCTGCGAGCGTCAGCGACGTTCGGCACTACCTCAATTTCTTCGGCATCTATACCGACAATGTCGAAGAGAGCATGGCGGTGACGGACAGCGCCATCTACGCGCGGGATGCCAACGGCACCTACCTGGTCAAACCCATCCCGGTCGAGGAGTTCGTGATCGGCAGGAAACTCTCGTTCAAGATACCGAAGCCTTTGTGGTACCCGCATGGCCGATGTCCGAACCGGTGGTGCAGCTGGTGGATCTGGAAACGCACCTACGACATGCCCGTCGGGTGGCAGTTCAAGCAGTCCAGCCACTACGTCTACGAGTTCGTGGCAAGGCGCTGATGACTGTGGCAAGGAAGCGGGCGGAAGGAGCGATGTTCAGGACTGCTTAGATTGCCCGATGGCTGCGACCGGGTTCGACCGTGTGATCGTGGGTGGTCGTTAGAGGTCGCTGACGTCACGAGGATGGCTCCTCCCAATTCGTATGCCCGCATCTTACTGTGGTTCGGCAGGCACGATGCTTGAGAACAGAACCGTTGTTCCCGAGTTGCCGGCACGTCGATATCTGTGAAGGTTCGGGGCAGATGGCCTACGAGCGTAATCTCGTTCTCGTTCACACCCAGAACCTCCAATCGCTGTCCGAAATCGAGGAAAAAGCGGAGGCCGTGGGGCGGCGCGCCCCGGAGATCGAGGTCTTCGTCGTCAACAATCTGCTACCCAATTCTGTGACTCGGCGTCGGGCAGCCGTGCGGCCAGCGCTTGTCTTTTCGCCGGTGCGGCTGCGCTCTTTCACGCCGATGCGCGGCAAGATTTATTGCGGGCGCCGCCATACCAAGATGGAGGAGGTCCAGCGCCTGATTGCGGGCGGGATACCGGTCCCCGAGACTGTGATGTTGGGACCCGACACGCGCCTCGATCCGGGTGCGTGGGGCCCCTTCACCGTACTCAAGCCCAATCGTGGCATGGGCGGGGAAGGCATCCACCTGGTACGGACCCGTGATGTGCGCTGGCGCGATCCGATGTCATTTCCTGCCGGCGATCCGCGTCGTGGTGTGCCGGTCCTTGCCCAGCGTTTCATCGACACTGGTCCAAACACGACCTGTCATCGCGTGACTCTTCTCTTCGGTCGCCGCATCTGGGCAACGACGTCTCGGTGGTTGAAATCGCGCGCATTCGACCTTGATCCCGACGGAATCGGCCCGCTCGAAGAGCCGATCGCTGCCAATCATGAGGAGCGGACCGTCACTCTCAATTTCGACGAGGAAATCCTGGAGTTCGGGCGCCGGGTTGCCGCCGCTTTTCCGGAAATACCGGTGCTCGGCGTCGACGTTATCCGCGAAACGGTGACCGGGCGCCTTTATGCGTTGGAGGTGAACGCCAGCGGACTGACCTGGCACAGTTCCTCGAACCTCGGCCTGAAACTCCAGCGCGACCGCGGCATCGACCTCCAAGCCCAGTTCGGCCTGATCGACATCGCCGCCGATACGCTGATCGACGTAACCCGGCGCGAGGCGGCATAGAAACGGGCGGACGGAAAGCCTGTCCGGGAAACGTTCTTGTCACGGCGGCTCGAATTGCTAGACTCGGGAGTGAAAAAGGAACTCGTTGGCCGTGTCGCAGCCGCCTGCGGCGCCGCGCGGCCGGAGAATTCGTGTGTCGACGATGGACGACGGGCCGCCACTGGCGGATCCGGAAACGTCCCGGCGGCGCCGGAGCGAAGGTGACGGGCGCGAGACCGGATCGGTTCCGGCGCGGCCGGGCAGCCGCGCCGAAGGCGGACGTCAGGGAAAGCGCAAGAATCGGCGGCGGCGCCGGCGCGGCCCGGTCTATGCGCCGGGCAGCGGGCCGCGCGTCGCGGCGGCGCCGGAGAAGGGCGGGCATGCGCCGATCCTGGCCGTTGCCGGAGAAGCGCAGGCCCGCGAGGCGCACTATGCCGCGCTCGACCTCGGTACGAACAATTGCCGCTTACTGATTGCTGCGCCGCGGGAAAACGGATTCCGGGTGGTTGACGCCTTCTCCCGGATCGTGCGCCTCGGCGAAGGGGTCGGCGCGACCGGAAAACTGCAGGAATCCGCCATGCGGAGGGCGATCGAAGCGCTCCGCATCTGCGGCGCGAAGCTGACCGAAAGGAACGTTCTCCGCGCCCGTATGATCGCGACGGAGGCCTGCCGAACGGCTGCGAACGGCGCCGACTTCATCCGTCGCGTGCGGGATGAGACAGGATTGGAGCTGGAAGTCGTCTCGCGCGAGACCGAGGCGCGACTTGCGGTTGCAGGATGCGCGTCGCTCATCGACCCGGAGGCGAGCGGCGTGCTCGTCTTCGACATCGGCGGAGGATCCTCCGAACTGGTCTGGCTCGACCTTGCCGGGGACAGCGCCGGAAGGCGCATGGCGGACAGAATCCGCAACTGGATGTCGCTGCCGCTCGGCGTGGTGAATGTCAGCGAGCGGCATGGCGGTCGCGATGTCACGCCGGAGCGCTTCGAGGCGATGGTGGCGGAAGTCGCCGAACTCCTCCTCGGCTTCCCCGAGATCGAAGCGCTCGACGCCGCGGCGAGCGCCGGCGGCATGCACATGCTCGGCACGTCCGGCACGGTCACGACGCTGGCCGGCATCCATCTCGGTCTGCCGCGCTACGATCGCCGGCGCGTGGACGGGGTATGGCTGAGCGGAGACGAGGTGAGGGACCTCGTCGCGGAGCTGGCTTCCATGGACTACGAAGCGCGCGTCGCCAACCCATGCATCGGGCGCGAGCGCGCCGACCTCGTGATTGCCGGATGCGCGATTCTCGAGGCGTTCCGCCGGCGCTGGCCGCTCGATCGCCTGCGGGTCGCCGACCGCGGCCTCCGCGAAGGCGTGCTCATGGAGCTGATGTCGGAGGACGGCGTCTGGCCGGCCGGCTCGGGCCGCCGGGCGGGCGAGCCGCACCATGCCTGAACCGGGCGACGGAAGGCGTCAGCTCAAGGTCCGGGTGAAGACCGCCAAGCGCCGGTCGGCCCAGTCGACGCGCTGGCTCGAGCGACAGCTCAACGACCCCTATGTCGCCAAGGCCAGGGCCGAAGGCTATCGCGCGCGCTCGGCCTACAAGCTTATCGAAATCGACGACCGGTACAAACTGCTGGCGCGGGGGAAGCGAGTGGTCGACCTCGGCGCCGCCCCCGGCGGCTGGTCGGAAGTCGCGGCGTCGCGCGTCGGATCGACCGACGCCAAGCCATTGATCGTCGCGCTCGACTATCTCGAAATGGCGCCGCTTCCCGGCGTGATCGTCCTCAGGAAGGACTTCCTCGACCCCGATGCGCCGGACGCGATCCGCGCGGCGCTTGGCGGCTTTGCGCCGGATGTGGTGATTTCCGACATGGCGGCGCCGACCACCGGCCACCGCCAGACCGATCACCTGCGGACCATCCATCTCTGCGAGGTCGCGGCCGATTTCGCCATGACGGCGCTGAAGCCTGGCGGTCATTTCCTCGCCAAGGCCTTCCAGGGCGGCAGCGAAGGAACGCTGCTGGCGATGCTGAAACGGAATTTCCGCTCGGTGCACCACGTCAAGCCGCCGGCAAGCCGCGTGCAGTCCGTCGAACTGTACCTCGTCGCGCGGGACTTCCGCGGCAGACCAGCCTAGCCGCGCTCGCGCATCACCGTCACCGGGTCGGGCGCGAGAGGCGGCCGGCGGTGCCCCGACATCTCCTCGCCGGCATCATGGGCAAGGCGCAGGAACGGGAGGGCGGAGACCAGAGAGAGCAGGGCGACGACGATGAAGGCCGGGCGGAACGAGTCGATCGTCATCGCACCGCCGCCGTAGCGCGTCGTCAATTCGAGCGTAATCGCGCCGACCGAGATGCCGACCGACAGCGAAAGCTGCTGGGCGACGCTGGTCAGCGTCGTCGCCCGGCTCATCCGCTCCGGCGGCACGTCGGCGAAATTGAGCGCGTTGATGCTGGTGAACTGCAGCGAGCGGAAGAATCCGCCGATGAAGAGAAGGCCGGTCATCAGCGCTACCGGGGTCTGCGCGGTGAAGAATGCCGGCAAGGCGACGAAGCCGCTGGCGATGAAGCTGTTGATGACGAGAACGGTCCGGAAGCCGTGGCGGCGCAAGAGCGGCGGGGCAACGAACTTGAGGACGATCGCCCCGACGGCGGAAGCGAACGTGATGCTTCCCGATTCAAACGGCGTCAGACCGAATCCGACCTGGAGGAGAAGCGGCAGGAGGAACGGCGTCGCGCCGACGCCGAGGCGGAAGAGGAGCGCGCCGATCATGCTCATGCGGAAGGAGTGGATCGAGAGCAACGACAGGTCGACGAGCGGGCTGGCGACGCGCCGGCTGTGGACGACATAGCCAAAGAGGAGGATGCCGCCGGAAGCCAGGATCGCCAGCACCAGGGGCCGGGGCAGGATCTCGAGGCCGAGGGTGGTCGACCCGGTCATGAAGAGGGCGAGACCAAGGCTGGAAAGCACAAAACCGAGGCCGTCGAAACCGGTGCGCGAGTCGCCGCGCACGTCCGGAATGAACAGGGTGGCCAAGGTCAGTCCGAGAACGCCGACCGGGATGTTGATCCAGAAGATCCACTGCCAGGCGAAATAGGTGGTGATGAAGCCGCCGATCGGCGGTCCGACGACGGGACCGATGAGCGCCGGGACGGTCAGCCAGGCCAGCGAGCCGACCAGCTGCGACTTCGGCACCGTGCGCAGGATCACCAGCCGTCCGACCGGCACCATCATCGCCCCGCCGATCCCCTGGATGACCCGGGCGCCGACGATCGTGGCAATCGAGCTGGAGAAGCCGCAGAGAATCGAGCCGACGGTGAAGGTGAGGATCGCCAGGCGGAAGATCGCGCGGGCGCCGAAACGGTCGGCAAGCCATCCCGACGCCGGGATGAAGACGGCGATGGCGAGGAGGTAGGACGTCAGCGCCAGCTTGAGGTGGATAGGGCTTTCGCCGAAGTCGCGGGCGATCGCCGGAAGCGCGGTCGAGAGAACGGTCGAATCGAGGTTCTCCATGAAGAGCGCGCAGGCGACGATGAGCGGCAGGAGGATGCGGTCGGGCACGGACGGGAAGGCCGAGTAGGCGGGAGGAAGCAAAAACAGTGTAGCGGCTTCCAGCGGTTGGCGAGGGTCACTTTGAGGCAGGCACGATCACGATCGCGTTGTGGATGGGGGAGCCGCCGGGAACGGAGGGGGTCTTGTCGCCGCGAAACATCGCCTGGGTCGACGGCCCGCCATCGAGGTTGATCGCGACCTCGCAGCCGAAGCCGCCTTTGGCGGGGTCGGCGGCGAGCAGCCTGGCAAGCTGGTAAAGGCTGATCCCGCCGGTAACGGCGACCGCGACGATCGACTGCCGGGTGAGGCAGAGCGCGCTGCGGTTATCCCGGACGTTCTTCCGGTTGGCGATGCCGACGATTCCGCCGGGCTCGACGAGGACCGGGCCGACCTGGACCGCGTAGGCCATGCCCGACCGGTCGGCGAGCGCCTTGCGATACCCGATGCCGACGCCGTCCCTCCCGGCATAGACGAGGCCGGACCCCGCCCGGTCGTTCTCGGGCGCGACTTCCTTGCCGTCGATGACAAGGAGGCCGCTCGCCTCGACCACCTTGGTCTTCTTGTCCCGCTCGAAATAGCCGCCGTCGATGGCGAACACCCCGTTGCCGATCAGCTCGGCGATCGTCGATCCGGTCGGCGAAGCGGTCCGGGCGATGCGGAGCGTGTAGGCGGCGCGGTCGAAAATCCACGCGTCGAGCTTCATTCCGAATTCGGGCAATTCGGCCGAACGGCGTTTGGCACCGCCGGCGAGGGTCCTGGCGTGCGCCGATCCGGCGGCATCGAGGAGGAGCGCGAAATCGGGCTCGGTCACGAAATCCGGTCCGAGCTTCGGCGGTTCCGCGGCAGGCGCCGTCCCCGGCGCCTCGGCGGCAATCGCCGGCAGGGCAATGGCAAGGAGCAGCGGAAGCGTCAGCCACTTCATGCCGCCAGCGATCCCTTTTCCGCGGCCGGCAGCCGGATCTCGGCCCGCAGCCCGCCGCCCTTCCGATTGGCAAGAACGAGTTCGCCGCCGTGAGATAGCACGATCGACCGCGCGATCGAGAGACCGAGGCCGGCCCCGCCGGTCGCCCGGTTGCGCGATTCCTCCAGGCGGACGAAGGGCTTGAACACCTCCTCGATCCGCCCCTCCGGGATGCCCGGCCCGTCGTCGTCGATCACGATCACCGGACCCTCCTGGCGGGCCTCGAGGCTGACGCGGGCGCGCTCGCCGTACTGGATCGCATTGTCGATAAGGTTGCCGACCGCCCGCTTCAGTGCGGTCGGCCGGCAGGAATAGGGGAAGCGCGGCGACTCTATGAACGTCACCGGTTTTCCCATGTCGGCGAGGTCGTCGACGATGCTGTCGAGAAGGGCGGCCAGATCGACCACGCGGGTCGGTTCGGCCGCCGCGTCGTCGCGGGCGAAGGCGAGGGTCGCCTCGGTCATGCGCTGCATCTCGTCGAGCGTCGCCAGCATCCTGGTCCGCGCCTCCTCGTCGTCGAGGAGCTCGGCGCGAAGCTTCAGCGAGGTGATCGGCGTACGAAGGTCGTGGCCGATCGCCGCCAGCATCCGCGTCCGGTCGCCGACGAAGCGCCGGAGACGTTCCTGCATCCGGTTGAAGGCGCCGATAAGGCGGCGGGCTTCTTCCGGGCCCTCCTCGCGAAGCGGTTCCTCTGCGGTGCCGCGGCCGAGCGCCTCGGCGCGCCCGGCAAGCGCGGTAAGCGGCCGGGTGACCCGGCGCGCCACCACGATGACGATGCCGAGCACCGCCACGGCCATGATCGCCAGCGGGATCGTCGAGGGCCAGGGAAAGGGGACCGGTTCCGCCCGGATGCGGGTCTGGGCGTTCAGCCAGCCGCCGTCGGAGAACGGCACCGAGGCGATGACGTCGAAGCGGTCGAAGAATCGCGGCCGCCCCGGCGTGGTGTCGTCGTCGCCGGGCGGATCGAGCGGGACGAAGGCGAGGCGCGGCGGCGCCCGCAGGGGCATGGCGAACATGCGCTCGAACATGTTCCTGAGAATGACTCGGCCTTCGCCGGAATCGGCGACGGCGCTCTCCGGCGAAATCCAGAAGCGGAGGCGCGGCGAAGTCGCGATGTCGGCGATCAGCGGACGTTGCGGCTTCGGCGTCGCCTCGAGGATGCGGGCGACCGATGCGACGCGCTCGAGAAGCCCGGCGCGGTCGGCCTGGCGGACGGCATCGGCGCGGTCGTTGAAGAAGAGGGCGAAGCTCGCCGCCAGCGACAGAACCAGCGCCGCAAGAAGCAGGGCGACGAGCTGGGCGGCGAGCGTGCGCGGCCAGAGCCTCATTCCTTCACCTCGGCAACATCGCAGGCGAGCATGTAGCCGCCGCCCCACACCGTCTTGATGATCGACGGATTCTTCGGATCCGACTCGATCTTCTTCCTGAGGCGGCTCACCTGGTTGTCGATCGAACGCTCGAACGGTTCGAGGCTGCGGCCGCTGGTCAGGTCAAGGAGCTGCTCGCGCGACAGGACCATGTGCTTGCGGTCGAGGAAGACGTTGAGCAGGCGGAACTCGGCGGTCGAAAGCGCCGTGGCGACGCCGTCCGGCCCGATCAGCTCGCGCTTGGCGAGATCGAGGGTCCAGCGGTCGAAGCGGACGCGCCGGGCGGCGCTCTCCGCCGGCTTCGGCAGGGCCTGGGCGCGCCGCAGCACGGCGCGGATGCGGGCCAGCAATTCGCGCGGGTTGAACGGCTTCACGACGTAATCGTCGGCACCGATTTCCAGCCCGACGACGCGGTCGGTCTCCTCGCTGAGGGCGGTCAGGAGAATGACCGGCGTATCGGTCGTCTCGCGCAGCATCCGGCAGAGCGCGAGGCCATCTTCGCCCGGCATCATGATGTCGAGGACGACGAGGTCGATGGCGTTGGTCTTCATGATCTTCCGCAACTCGACGCCGTTTGCGGCCTTCGACGTGCGCATTCCGTTACGGGCGAGGTACCTGGCCAGCGGATCGCGGATGTCGGAAGAATCGTCGACGACGAGGATGTGCGGGGAGGGGTCCATTCAGCCCGTACCTTGCGGAACGCTGGCTAATATGCCGCGCCGCGCCCGCCTTCGCCGGGAAAAGTGTAACCAGATGTAACGGGGACGGGGCCTGACAAGGGTCGCGACAAAGAGGGCGGCCGGGCGACAAACTTCTGCGAACCCTGCCGCCTATATCCCGTCCTGCAAGACGTCGCCCACCCCAACGAAGGACGATTCCAAAATGACCAGACGATCCCGCATCCTCTTCGGAGCGCTTCTCCTCGGCAGCGTCAGCGCCGTCGCGCTTCCAGTGCTCGCCGCCAATACCGACACGCCCGTCGCCGGCGTGACCCCCGCCGCCTGGCACGGCCCCGGCTTCGGCCGCTGGGACGGCGGCATGGACGGCGACCGGCACCCCGGCCCGATGCGCTTCGAGCGCGACCGCGACGGCGGGCCCGGCCCGCGCATGGGCGAGGCGCTTCTCGAGCGGCTCGACACCAACAAGGACGGCACGATCAGCGCCGACGAGATCGCCGCGGCGACCGACGGCCGCGTGAAGACCTACGACAAGGACGGCGACTCGGCCCTGTCGCTGGCGGAATACCAGCAGCTCTGGCTCGACCAGATGCGCGAGGCGATGGTGCGCAGCTTCCAGCGTCTCGACCGCGACGGCGACGGCAAGGTCACGGTCGCCGAGCTCGGCAATCGGCTGGAGAAGGTCGTCGCCTTCCTCGACAGGAACCACAACGGAGCCATCGATCCGGGCGAACTGACCGGCCCGCGTGGTCCGATGGGGCCCGGCGGCGCGATGGGGCCCGGCGGCCCGATGGGTCCGGGCGGTCCGGACGGCCCGATGGGTCCGGGCACGCCGCCGGCCGAGTAGCGGCTGGGCGGCGAGCGACCGACGCGACCAGGGGCGGGCCGGCGGCCCGCCCTTTTCTTTGATCCAGCCGCCGCCCTGTGCGGGCTCAGACAGATGTGAGACGGGTTGAGTGAAGAATGGGGTTCTCCGAAGCTCGGGTTGTCGAAGCTCGAGAATCAAGGAGAACCCCATGCAGGTTTTTGGCCTGCCCGGCCATCTTATCAAAACCGTTCAAGCTGGCGTCGCGTCTGATCGCGGCGCCGGCCCCGGATAGCGAAGCCGCGGTCAGACGCGACCTGCTCGATCGCTGGGACCGCGCCCGAGCGAAGGGGCTGTCGGCGGAAGAGGCGGCCAAAGCGGTCGGCGCCAGCCG
>DASRGK010000006.1:0-2228 GCA_035651055.1 Bauldia sp. | reverse complement strand
CGGCTGGCGCCGACCGCTTTGGCCGCCTCTTCCGCCGACAGCCCCTTCGCTCGGGCGCGGTCCCAGCGATCGAGCAGGTCGCGTCTGACCGCGGCTTCGCTATCCGGGGCCGGCGCCGCGATCAGACGCGACGCCAGCTTGCCGGTTTTGATAAGATGGCCGGGCAGGCCAAAAACCTGCATGGGGTTCTCCTTGATTCTCGAGCTTCGACAACCCGAGCTTCGGAGAACCCCATTCTTCACTCAACCCGTCTCACATCTGTCTGAGCCAGCACACAGGGCTGGCGCAGGCGGGCAGTCCGTACCGGCCGGGGCCGCATCCTGACGGGGCCGAGCCTGGCCTATTTCACAACGGAGAGTCAGATGCTGCGGGCACCGGCAGACGACCCGGATGCGGCCGAGCGGCTCCTCCCGTCCGCTCGGGCACTCTGAGGAGGCGCCGGGGCGCCCCCTCAGGGTTGGACCGTCCGGTCAGGCCGCGGCCGCCTCCTCCTTGGCCGGGTCAGCCCGGACGAGGATGGTGTCGACCACCGGCGTGATGAGGTCGCCGGGCATGCCGACGCGGCGGGCGTGCTCACGGATCGATTCGGGGTCGCGCGCCTGGTAGATGCAGATCGAGCCGAAGGTGCCGTCGGCTTCCTTGACGACGTAGCTGCGGATCCAGCGGACGCGGTCCGACATCTGCTCGTTGCCGACCTTGAGCGCCTTGGCGCCGATCGCCTGAACCTCGGCGACGGTCTTCCAGGCGTTGGGGCGGCGGATGGCATAGAGTTCCATTTCGTAATTCTCCTGTTCCGTATGCATCGCGTCTTGCGAAGCCGCGCACAGGTAGGCGAGCCGCCTGCCGGCCAGAATGATCGGAAGTCCGCACCACTTGACCGGGCGTCCACGATTGGCCGATACCGCCGCGCCATGACCGCCGACCCGCTTTCCGATCTGCTGCGGACCGTCCGCCTGACGGGGCTTTTCTACGACGTGACGGCCGGGGCGCCGTGGGCGGCGGAGCAGCCGCCGCGCGCCATGATCCTGCCCTGGATCGTCAAGGGCGCCGAGCATCTCATCACCTACCACCTGGTCACCGAGGGCCGCATGTATGCCGGCCTCATCGGCAAGCCGCCCGTCCTCGTCGAAGCGGGCGAGGTTGTGGTTTTCACCAACGGCGACGAACACATCATTTCGAGCCAGCCGGGGATGCGGGCGCCGGATGCGATCCGCCGCGCCACCGAGGCGGCGGTCTCCGGCCACCTGCCCTGCTCGCTGTCGCTCGGCGGCGATGGCGCGGTGACCAAGCTCGCCTGCGGATTCCTCGCCTGCGACGCGCGGCCTTTCAATCCGCTCCTCGGCCACCTGCCGCCGGTGATGAAGGTGGGCGACCCGAACGACCGGGACGAAAGCTGGCTCGGCCAGGTTCTCCGCTTCGCCAAGCGGGAATCGATCGAGCGGCGGCCGGGGAGCGAAAGCGTGCGCACCCGCCTCAGCGAACTGATGTTCATCGAGGTGGTACGCCGGCACATCGAAACCCTGCCGGCGAATGAGACCGGCTGGCTGGCGGCGCTGCGCGACCCGCTGATCGGCAGGGCGCTGGCGCTGCTCCATGCCGAGCCGGCGAAGGACTGGACGCTCGAGGAACTGGCGCGCGAGGCGGGCCTTTGTCGCGGTCAGCGCTGGCCGACCGCTTCACCGGCCTCGTCGGCATCGCTCCGATGCACTACCTCGCCCAGTGGCGGATGCAGATTGCGAGCGAGAAGCTCGGCGAGGGCGAAAAGGTGGCCGCGGTCGCGGGGACGGTCGGCTACGGCTCGGAGGCGGCCTTCAGCCGCGCCTTCAAGAAGCTGGTCGGGACATCGCCGTCGGAATGGCGCGAGCGGCAGCGGCGGCAGCGCGAAGTCGTCGAAGCGCCGCGGGTGGAGAACAGCCGGGCCGCGTAGCCCCCGGGGTCCAGGCGGCGGGCATGAAGCGCCGGGCGGGAGTGCGTTTCCGGACGACGCATCGGGCTCGGCGCGGGCAGAACGTCCGTGCTAGCTTCAGGGCAGCATCCTGACGGGGCCGAGCTTGGCCGATTTCCCGAACGATCCCCATCGCGGGCAGCCCGTGCTTTTCGCGGGGTCCGACACCGGTTCCGCCGCGGGCGCGGTGATCATGCTGCACGGCCGCGGCGCCAGCGCCGCCGACATCCTGTCGCTTGCCCAGGCTTTCGACCGGCCCGACCTTGCATGGCTGGCGCCCGAG
>DASRGK010000005.1:0-21058 GCA_035651055.1 Bauldia sp. | reverse complement strand
TTCTTCCGGCGGAAGCGGCTTGGCCGAGGAAAGCGTCAGCAGACCCCATGCGATCAGCGCGGCATGGGCAATGACGGAGACCGTGATGCCGGCGCGCATGACACTAGCTGTCCGGCTGCTTCAGCGTGACCAGCCCGATGTGCTTGAAGCCTGCCGCGTTGATCGTGCCCATCACCTGCATGATGGCGCCGTAATTGGCGGCTCGGTCGCCGCGGACATAGATGCGCTCGTCCGGGCCGTCCTTGGCGATCGCCGAGAGACGCGCGACCAGGTCGCCGAGCGGCACCATGTCCTCCATCAGGAATATCTTGCCGGTCGGGTCGACCGTGATGGTGATCGGCTGCTTCTCGAGCGCCAGCGGCTTGGCGGCGGTGTCGGGAAGGTCGACCGGGACGCCGGCGGTGAGAAGCGGCGCCGACACCATGAAGACGATGAGCAGCACCAGCATCACGTCGACGAAGGGCGTGACGTTGATTTCGGACATCACCCGGTTGCGTTCGCGCCGGCGGCGTCCGCGCTGCTTGAACCCGCCGCCGATGGGGGCGCCGGCCATGGTTCAGATCCTCTCGTCGACCTGGCGCGAAAGAATGGCCGAGAACTCGTCGGCAAAGCCCTCGAGGCGCTGGCCGATCTTGCCGGCGTCGTTGGAAAGCTTGTTGTAGGCGACGACCGCCGGGATGGCGGCGAGAAGGCCGAGCGCGGTCGCGAGCAGCGCCTCGGCGATGCCGGGCGCGACGATGGCAAGCGAGGTGTTCTTGGTGGCGGCGATCGCCTGGAAGCTCGACATGATGCCCCAGACCGTGCCGAAGAGGCCGATGAACGGCGCCGACGAGCCGACCGTGGCGAGGAAGATGAGCCGCCGCTCAAGCCGTTCCTGCTCGCGCGTGATGGTGACGTCGAGCACCTTGTCGATGCGCACCTGCAGGCCGATCGGCGAGCGCGCGCCGGCCTCGAAGCTCCGCTTCCATTCGCGCATCGCGGCGACGAAGACCGAGGCCATGGCGGTCGGATTGCGGCCGGTGAGCGAGCGGTAGAGTTCCTCCAGCGACTGGCCCGACCAGAAGAGCTTCTCGAAGCGGTCCATCTGCCGCCGGATGCGGCCGTAGAGGAACGTCTTGTCGACGATGATCGCCCAGCTCCACACCGAAGCGATGAGAAGACCGGCGATGACGATCTTCACGACGATGTGGGCCTGAAGGAAAAGCGTGACCAGCGAGATATCGCCGGTCGCAACGGGGAGGACCGCGGTGGTTACGTCCTCAATCGGCATTGTCGATCCTCTCGGTCAGTCTCAGCGGCAAGTCGACAAAAGCGCGTCCGCCGACCAACGCCCGGGGACCTTGGCAGGTGGCTCCGGGGGACGAGGCATCGCATCGAAGGCGCGTTTGGTCACGCCCGAATTTGTCGAAACGAGGGCGCGCCTCGTCGGCGGAGCCTCGCAAACCATTGGCGTTTCTACGGGTATCGAGGTTAACCAAACGTTATTCGTCGGGCCCTTCCGCCGCCAGGTCGATGGCGCCGAGCCGCGCGCGGAGCGAATCAGGCAGGCGGCGCGCCTGCCCGTTGGGCGTAACAGCAACAATGGTGAGCTTGGCGTCAACGAGGACTTCGTTGCCGCGGCGGATGCTCTGGTTGACGAAGAGCCGGACGCCCTTGCTCGGCTGGGGCCGGGTGTGGACTTCGAGCACATCGTCGATCCGCGCCGGACGGAGGAAATCGACCGCCATGTGGCGGACGGCAAAGGCGATGCGCTCGCCGTGCATGCCCTGGTCGAGTTCGTTGTGGCTGACGCCGAGGCAGCGGATGAAGTCGGAGCGGCCGCGCTCCATGAAGCGCAGGTAGCTGGCGTGATAGACGAAGCCGGTGAAGTCGGTGTCCTCGAAATAGACGCGCACCGGCAGGACGTGCCCGCCTTCGACGAGGCGGCCGGCGAGATCGGGCCAGGGGTTCCTTGTGATCACTTCATTTCCCGACGAGAGTGGAGCGGAAGGCCGACGAACCTAGAACGTCCGCGGCGAGTGTAGTAGATTTCAACCTGGGGTTTCGGAGCTTCGGGAGCTGGCATGAGCGATTCCGGGCCGCCTCCGGCAGACCGCAGCCGCCGTGAACCGGAACCCTGGCTCAGGCTCCTTCTCACCTATCTTCCGGTCTGGACGGCCGTGGCGGCGCTGGTCGGCGGCGTGATCACCTATTTCAACAACGAGCGGATCGCGGCGACGACGCGGCTGATAGAAGCGCGCAAGCCCTATCTCGACTGGCAGCTCGACCTCTACAAGGAGACGGCGCAGATCGCCGGGCGGATCGCCACCCTGCCCACCGACAGCGACAGGTGGCGCGAAGACCATGAGCGCTTCCTGCAGCTGTTCTGGTCGGAAATGGCGCTGGTGGAAGACGCCAAGGTCGAACTGGCAATGGGAGCGATGAAGCGGTCGCTCGACGACTGCATCGCCGCGTCCGACAAGGTCTGTACGCGGGCCGATCGCGCCAGTCTCGACCTCGGTCACGCGCTCCGCGACGGCATCAGGGTCTGGTGGGCCGAATAGCGCCGGCCGGTGGCCGGCGCCTTCGCTCACTCCTCCGCTGCCTCGCTGCCGAACAGGGGCATCTGGGCGGCGTCGCGCGGGACTTCCAGCCCGATATGGCGAAATGCCTGCGGCGTCAGCATGCGTCCGCGCGGGGTGCGCTGCACGAAGCCCTGCTGGAGGAGATAGGGCTCGACGATCTCCTCGATCGCATCGCGCGGCTCGGAGAGCGCGGCGGCGATCGTCTCGATGCCGACCGGACCGCCGCCGAAGCTCCTTGCAATCAGGTCGAGGTAACGGCGGTCGAGCGAATCGAAGCCGAGCGCATCGACTTCCAGCCGAAGGAGCGCCTTGTCGGCGGCAGCCGCGTCGATCCTGCCGGTGCCGGCGACAGAGGCAAAATCGCGCACGCGGCGGAGCAGGCGCGTCGCAATGCGCGGCGTACCGCGGGAGCGCCGGGCAATCTCGGTGGCGCCGTCCGCGGTCAGCTCTGCGCCGAGGATGCGGGCGCCGCGCCTTACGATGTGCTCGAGCTCCGCGACCGTATAGAAATTGAGCCGGACGGGAATGCCGAAGCGGTCGCGGAGCGGCGTGGTGAGGAGCCCGAGCCGGGTGGTCGCGCCGATGAGCGTGAACGGCGCAAGGTCGATCTTGACCGAGCGCGCCGCCGGACCCTCGCCGATGATCAGGTCGAGCTGGAAGTCCTCGAGCGCCGGATAGAGGATTTCCTCGACCGCCGGCGACAGACGATGGATCTCGTCGATGAAGAGGACGTCGCGTGCCTCGAGGTTGGTGAGGAGCGCGGCGAGGTCGCCGGCCCTGGCGATCACCGGACCCGACGTGGCGCGGAAGTTGACGCCGAGCTCGCGCGCCACGATCTGCGCCAGCGTCGTCTTGCCGAGGCCGGGCGGGCCGACGAAAAGGACGTGGTCGAGCGGCTCCTTGCGGCTGCGCGCGGCCTCGATGAAGACCTTGAGGTTGGCGCAGGCCTGTGCCTGCCCGACGAAGTCGGCGAGGTATTGCGGGCGAAGCGTCGAGTCGGTCGAATCGTCCGAGCGCTCGGTGCCGGAAACGAGGCGGGTGTCGCTCATGCCGCAACCGGCCTGAGCTGGGCGATCCGCCGGCATGCGTCCGCGGCGAGGCACGGGCGTGTTGCTCCGTCGCTCATCGCGCCAGTTCCTTCAGCCCGAGCCGGATGAGCTGCTCGGTGGTTGCGTTTTCGCCGGCGGCGCGCCGTGCGGAAGCGACCGCAGCGCTCGCCTGGATCTGTGCATAGCCGAGGTTGACCAGTGCCGAAACGGCGTCGCTCACCGGCTGCGGCGCGCGGCGTTCGGCGAGGTCGGCCTGGAGATTGACCACCGCCGGGTCGGCGCTGGAATAGGCCGGCGCCTTGTCGCGCAGCTCGGCCACCAGCCGCTCGGCGACGCGTTTTCCGACGCCCGGCGCCCGCGCCAGCGTCGCCTTGTCCTGGAGCGCGATCGCCGTGGCGAGGTCGCCCGGCTTCAGCGTGCCGAGGACGGCGAGCGCGAGCTTGGCGCCGACGCCCTGCACGGTCTGCAGCAGGCGGAACCATTCGCGGTCGAGGTCGCCGGTGAAGCCATAGAGGCGGATCACGTCCTCGCGCACGTAAGTCTCGATCGAGAGGGTCGCCGCTTCGCCGGGGCGGGGGAGGGCCTGGAGCGTGCGCGTCGAGCAATAGACCTGGTAGCCGACGCCGCCGACATCGACGATGACCCAGTCCTCGCCGTAGGAGTCGATGACGCCGCGGAGCTTGCCGATCACGGTTACGGCTCAGGAAATGAATCAGGGTCAGGCACGATGGCCTTGGCGTATCTTCGTGAACCCTTCTTCACCATGAAGAGGGAACGCGATTCCGGATGGTCGGGAAGCCACATCCGGATGACGCCATAGCTGACAGTCTGCATGCGCACGTTCCGCCCGGGCAGGAACCCGTATTCGTCGCGGACACGCTTTGGGATCGTCACCCGGCCATCAGACCAAACGCGCATATCGACCTCCTCAACCCGCCCGCATCAGACGCATCGCCACACTCCGCCGGTGATGCGCATGGCAGATCGCGACCGCGAGCGCATCGGCGGAGTCGTCCGAGTCGAACTCGGCGCGCGGCAGAAGCACGCGCACCATTGCCCGGATCTGCCCCTTCTCGGCGTGCCCGGCGCCGACCACCGTCTTCTTGATGAGGTTCGGCGCGTATTCGGCGACCGAAATGCCGGCCTGCGCCGGGGCGAGCAGGGCAATGCCCCGCGCCTGGCCGAGCTTCAGCGTCGCCGCCGCGTCCCGGTTGACGAAGGTTTCCTCGACCGCCGCCTCGTCCGGCCGGTGAAGGGCGAGGACGGAACTCAGGCCGACGTGCAGGGCGACCAGCCGGGACGCCATATCGCCGTCGAGCGGCGCGCGGATCGTGCCGGCCGCGACGAAGGTTAATGCGTTGCCGGCCATGCCGACGATTCCCCAGCCGGTCCGCCGGAGTCCGGGGTCTACGCCGAGGATGCGAATCGGGGCCTGCGTCATTGCTGAAGTTGGTAGCGCCGTTCCGTCGCGGCTCAAAACGCGGGTTCCGCGATTGACTCGGTCTGGCACCGAGCGTAATGGCGACGCCGGGACAGCCCTCCCCACCGAGGGTCGCCTATCTGAGAGGATAGAAGATGACGAACCAAGCCGCCGTCGCCGGCCCCGCGCGCCCTGCCCAGAAGCCGGCCAATCCCAATTTCTCCTCCGGTCCTTGTGCCAAACGCCCCGGCTGGTCGCTGGATGCGCTCCGCGGTGCCGCGCTCGGCCGTTCGCACCGCGCCAAGATCGGCAAGGAAAAGCTGAAACGCGCGATCGACCTCACCCGCGAGGTCCTCGAAGTTCCCGCCGATTACCGGATCGGCATCGTCCCGGCGTCGGATACCGGCGCGGTCGAGATGGCGCTCTGGTCGCTCCTCGGCGAGCGGCCGGTCGACGTGCTCGCCTGGGAGAGCTTCGGGCTCGGCTGGGTCACCGACGTGGTGAAGCAGCTGAAGCTGAAAGACGCGCGCATCATCAAGGCCGACTACGGCAAGCTGCCCGACCTAGGCGCGGTCAATTCCGATCACGACATCGTCTTCACCTGGAACGGCACGACCTCGGGCGTCCGCGTGCCCAACGCCGACTGGATCAGCGCCGACAGGAAGGGCCTCACCATCTGCGACGCGACCTCCGCCGCCTTCGCGCAGAACCTCGACTTCGCCAAGCTCGACGTCGTCACCTTCTCCTGGCAGAAGGCGCTCGGCGGCGAGGCCGCGCACGGGATGATCGTCCTGTCGCCGCGCGCCGTCGCCCGGCTCGAGAGCTACACGCCGCCGTGGCCGCTGCCGAAGATCTTCCGCATGACCAAAGGCGGCAAGCTCATCGACGGCATCTTCGTCGGCGAGACGATCAACACGCCCTCGATGCTCTGCGTCGAGGACTACCTCGATGCGCTCGCCTGGGCGGAGTCGGTGGGCGGTCTCGCCGGTCTCATGCGCCGCGCCGACCGGAACTTCAAGGTGCTCGCCGACTGGGCTGAACGGACGCCGTGGATCGATTTCTTCGCAGCCGACCCGGCGGCGCGCTCGAACACATCGGTGTGTCTCAAGATCGTCGATCCGGCCGTGACCGCGCTGCCCCTTGAAGCGCACGAGGCGTTCGTGCGCGCCATCGCTTCGCGCCTCGACAAGGAGGGCGTCGCCCACGACATCGCCTTCCACCGGGATGCGCCCCCGCATTTCCGCATCTGGGCGGGCGCCACCGTCGAGCCTTCCGATCTCGCCCTGCTCACCGCGTGGATAGAGTGGGGCTTCGCGATCGAAAAGGCCGGCCTCAAGCAGGCGGCCTGACGCTCAACTGTCATCCCCGCGAAAGCGGGGAACCAGTATCCCAAGGTTCAGCAAGCAAAACACCGGCCGACGTGACCGCTTCTCCAATCGCAACGTTTCCTGGGTCCCCGCTTTCGCGGGGATGACGGCCAGGGTTCCGGCCCTCTCTCACCAACGGACCAATCACCATGGCTCCCCGCGTCCTCGTCTCCGACAAGCTCTCCAGGACCGCTGTCCAGATCTTCAAGGACCACGGCATCGAGGTCGACTACCAGCCCGACCTCGGCAAGGACAAGGAGAAGCTCCTCGAGATCATCGGCGGTTACGATGGTCTCGCCGTGCGCTCGGCGACCAAAGTCAGCGCCAAGCTGATCGGCGCGGCGAAGAGGCTTCGCGTCATCGGCCGCGCCGGCATCGGCGTCGACAACGTCGACGTGCCGGCGGCGACGGCGCGTGGCATCGTCGTGATGAACACGCCGTTCGGCAATTCGATCACCACGGCCGAGCACGCCATCGCGCTCCTCTTTGCCATCGCCCGGCAGATTCCCGCCGCCGATGCCTCGACCCAGGCCGGCAAGTGGGAGAAGAACCGCTTCATGGGCGTCGAGATCACAGCGAAGACACTGGGCGTCATCGGCTGCGGCAATATCGGCTCGATCGTCGCCAATCGCGCCATCGGCCTCCATATGAAGGTGATCGCGTTCGATCCGTTCCTGTCCGCAGAGCGCGCGGTGCAGCTCGGCGTCGAGAAGGTCGAGCTCGACGAGCTTTTCAGGCGCTCCGACTTCATCACGCTGCACACTCCCCTCACGGAAAAGACGAAGCACATCATCGACGCCAAGGCGATCGCGCAGATGAAGGACGGCGTGCGCATCATCAATTGCGCGCGCGGCGGGCTGGTCGTCGAGGAGGACCTCGCCGCGGCGATCACCTCGGGCAAGGTCGCCGGGGCCGGAGTGGACGTGTTCGTGACGGAGCCGGCCGAGTCGAGCCCGCTCTTCGGCCTGCCCAACGTCGTCTGCACGCCGCATCTCGGCGCCTCGACCAGCGAGGCGCAGGAGAACGTCGCCATCCAGGTCGCCGAGCAGATGTCGGACTATCTGGTGAAGGGCGCCGTCGCCAACGCCCTCAACATGCCCTCGATCTCGGCCGAGGAGGCGCCGCGGCTGACGCCGTTCGTTCGCCTTGCGGATCATCTCGGCTCGTTTGCCGGCCAGCTTACCGAGTCGACGATCAAGGCGATCACCGTCGAATATGCCGGCGACGTGGCGGAGATGAACACCAAGGCGCTCACCGCGGCGCTGGTCGCCGGCCTGCTCCGCCCGGCGCTATCCGAGGTCAATATGGTCAACGCGCCGGTGGTCGCCCGCGAGCGCGGCATCGCCGTCGACGAAACCCGGCAGACCCAGCGCGGCGCCTACGAGACCTATATCCGGCTGACGGTAAAGACCGACAAGCTCGAACGCTCGGTCGCCGGAACCGTCTTCTCCGACGGCCGTCCGCGCATCATCCAGATCAAGGGCATCGACATGGAAGCCGGCTTCGCGCCGCACATGCTTTATGTCACCAACCGCGACAAGCCCGGCTTCATCGGCCGGCTTGGGACGCTTCTGGGCGGCGCCAGGGTCAATATCGCCAACTTCAACCTTGGCCGGGCCGCGCCCGGATCGGACGCCATTTCGCTTATCGAGGTGGACGAGCCGCTTTCCGACGATGTGCTCGCCCAGGTCCAGGCGCTGGATGGGGTCGTGCAGGCGAGGCGGCTGGATTTCTGAGGCTTCAGCCCGATTTTCCCCGCCAGGCGACGATTTTTTCGGCGGCTCTGTCGAAGATCGGGAGGCCCGTTCGTCGTCCTTGCTGAGAGCGGCCAATCCGGCCTGCTCCTTTGAGGTCAGGGAGAACGACCAATGCGTTTCATGGTGATGGTGAAGGCGACCAAGGACAGCGAAGCCGGCGTCATGCCGAGCGAGGAACTGCTCGCCGCGATGGGCAACTACAACGAGCAGCTGGTGAAGGCCGGTGTGATGCTCGCCGGCGAGGGACTGCACCCGAGCTCGAAGGGCGCCCGCGTGAAGTTCAACGGCCCCAGGCGGACCGTCATCGACGGCCCGTTCGCGGAAACCAAGGAACTCGTCGCCGGATTCTGGATCATCCAGGTCAAGGACCTCGCCGAGGCGATCGAGTGGGTCAAACGCTGCCCGAACCCGATGCCCGGCGAGTCGGAGATCGAAATCCGCCAGATTTTCGAGGCCGACGATTTCGGCGCCGAGTTGACGCCCGAGCTCCGCGCCCAGGAAGAGCGGATCCGCGCCGAGGCAGACCGCCTGCAGAAGAAGGGTTGAGCCGGCCTGACAGGCGCCCGCGAAAAAAATCGCGGGCGCTTGTCGATTCCGGGCTGGCTCGTTCGTCGTCCTGGTGTGGACGGCCCGCAGCGGCCGCAAAGGGAGAACGACGATGCGTTTCATGACCATGGTGAAATCGGCGGAGGGGATGAAGTTCGGTCCGCCGCCGATGGCTCTGTTCGAGGCGATCGGCAAGCTCGGCGCGGACGCGTCGAAGGCCGGCGTGTTTGTCGAGATGGGCGGATTGCTGCCGAGCGATGCCGGGGCGCGCGTGACGCTCCGCAACGACACGATCAATGTCATCGACGGGCCGTTCACCGAGGCCAAGGAAGTGATCGGCGGCTACGCCGTCTACGAGGTGACGTCCAAGGCCGAGGCGATCGAGTGGAGCAAGCGGTTCCTCGAATTGCACCGCCGGCACTGGCCCGGCTGGGAAGGCGAGGTGGAGCTTCGCCAGATCATGGGGCAGGGAGAAATGCCGCCGGCACGCTAGGCGTCCGGGATCGCCGTCGCCTTGCGGGGAGTGGCCGATCTTGGTCTGATCGGCGGCCATGCCGGCCGCCGACAATATCCAGCGCACTATCGACGCCGTCTGGCGGATCGAATCGCCGAAGCTGATCGGCGCGCTCGCGCGCATGGTCCGCGATGTCGGCCTCGCCGAGGAGCTGGCGCAGGATGCTCTCCTCGCGGCGCTGGAAACCTGGCCCGCTCAGGGCGTGCCTGAAAATCCGGGCGCCTGGCTGCTGACCACCGCCAGGCGGCGGGCGATCGACCGCCTCCGCCGCAGGCCGCTCCTCGACCGCAGCCATGCCGAGATCGGCCGGAGCATGGACGAGGAACGGGAGGCCGCGGTCGAAGCGCTGGAAAGCGCGATCGACGACGACATCGGCGACGACCTCCTGCGGCTGATGTTCGTCGCCTGCCATCCGCTGCTTTCGGCGGAAGCGCGCACCGCGCTGACGCTTCGTCTGGTCGCCGGCCTGACGACGGCCGAGATCGCGCGCGCGTTCCTGACGCCCGAGCCGACGATCGCGCAGCGGATCGTGCGCGCCAAGCGGACGCTGGCCGATGCGCGGGTGCCCTTCGAGGTGCCGCGCGGCGCTGAGCGGGCCGAGCGTCTCGCCTCGGTTCTCGAAGTGATCTACCTCGTTTTCAACGAGGGCTATTCGGCGACCGCCGGCTCCGACTGGATGCGCCCGCAGCTTTGCGAGGAAGCCCTCCGCCTCGGCCGCATCCTCGCCGGCCTCGCGCCCGCCGAGCCGGAGGTGCACGGGCTCGTGGCGCTGATGGAGATCCAGGCGTCGCGCGCCAAGGCGCGAACCGGCCCCGGCGGCGAGCCTGTCCTGCTCCTCGACCAGAACCGGGCCCGCTGGGATCAGATCCTCATTCGGCGCGGCCTGGCGGCGCTGGCCAAGGCGGAGTCGCTCGGCGGCGCCGGCGGCTTCTACGCGCTCCAGGCGGCGATCGCAGCCTGTCATGCCCGGGCACGCACTGCCGGCGAGACCGATTGGCCGCGGATCGTGGCGCTTTACGACCGGCTCTTCGCCCTGGCGCCGTCGCCGGTCGTGGCCGTCAACCGCGCCGTGGCCGTGGGAATGGCGGAAGGGCCGGAGGCAGGGCTCGCCGCGGTCGACGCGCTCCGCGGAGAACCGGCGCTTGGCGGCTACCACCTGCTGCCGGGGGTCCGCGGCGACATGCTCGCCCGCCTCGGACGCTATGCCGAGGCGGCCGTCGAATTCGAACGGGCCGCCGGACTTACCCGCAACGCTCGCGAGCGGACGCTGCTCAGCGACCGGGCGGCACGATCGCGGGCGCAAGCCGGCGACAGCGTGGCGCTGAACCGCTAGTCTGCGCCACGAATCGGGCGCAAAGCCCGCACCATGGTGCCGGGCCGATTTGGCGTGTCTATCAATCGGGCGAGGGGCGTAGCGGCGTATGGCGAACGTGGTGGTGATCGGTTCGCAGTGGGGCGATGAAGGCAAGGGCAAGATCGTCGACTGGCTCTCCGAGCGCGCCGACATCGTCGTCCGCTTCCAGGGCGGACACAATGCCGGTCACACGCTCGTCATCGATGGCAAGACATACAAGCTGAGCCTCTTGCCGTCCGGCGTCGTCCGGCCCGGCAAATTGTCGGTGATCGGCAACGGCGTCGTCCTCGATCCGTGGGCTTTCCTCGCCGAGATCGAAAAGCTGCGCGGGCAGGGTGTCAGCGTGACGCCGGACAGCCTCGTCGTGGCGGAGAACGCCGCGCTGATCCTGCCGCTCCACCGCGAACTCGACGTGACCCGCGAGACGTCCGGCGCGGTGCAGGCGCTCGGCACGACCAAGCGCGGCATCGGTCCGGCCTACGAGGACAAGGTCGGGCGCCGCGCAATCCGGGTCGTCGATCTCGCCGATCTCGAGTCGCTGCCGAAGAAGCTCGACCGGCTGCTTGCGCACCACAACGCGCTTCGCCGCGGCATGGGCGGCAGCGAGGTCGATGGCGGCGAATTGCTGAAGGCGCTGACCGAGATCGCGCCGAAGATTCTGCCCTTCGCCGGCTCGGCCTGGCGCCGCCTCGATGAGGCCCGGCGCGCCGGCAAGCGGATTCTCTTCGAGGGCGCGCAGGCGGTCCTCCTCGACATCGACCACGGCACCTATCCCTACGTCACCTCGTCCAACACCGTGGCAGGGCAGGCGGCCGCCGGCTCGGGCCTCGGGCCGGGCGCTCTCGGCTTTGTCCTCGGCATCACCAAGGCCTACACGACCCGGGTAGGCGAGGGGCCCTTCCCGACCGAGCAGAGCGGCGAGATCGGCGATTTCCTGGGCCGGCGCGGCAACGAGTTCGGCACAGTCACCGGCCGCAAGCGCCGCTGCGGCTGGTTCGATGCGGTGCTCGTCCGCCAGACGGTGCGGATTTCCGGCATCAACGGCATCGCGCTGACCAAGCTCGATGTGCTCGACGGCCTCGATTCGATCAAGATTTGCGTGGGTTATCGCCTCAACGGGCGGACGATTGACCATCTTCCCGCCATGTCCGGGGCGCAAGGGAGCGTCGAGCCGATATACGAAACCATGGAAGGATGGCGGGACTCGACGCGCGGTGCGCGGACATGGAATGATCTGCCGGCACAGGCGATCAAATATGTCCGCCACGTTGAGGAGCTGATCGGAGCGCCGGTTGCGCTTCTGTCGACCAGCCCCGAACGGGACGATACGATCCTCGTGCACGATCCTTTCCAGGGCTAGGGTTGGCGCGGTAAGAGGGGTCTTGCGGACCGAATCGGAAATATGGCCGAATACTACGCGGTACTTAAGAAGGCAGTCGGAAGCCTGGACGGCAATGCCGCCGATGCCCGGCGCGCCGTCTATGACAAGGCGCGCAATGCCCTTATCGGGCAATTGAAGGCCGTCGACCCGCCGCTCACCACCGCCGAGATTTCGCGCCAGCGTCTGGAACTCGAGGAAGCGATCCGCAAGGTCGAGCGCGAGGCCGCATCCGCGCCGTCATCGCCGCCGGTTGCGCGGCCAGCGAATCCGCCGATCGCGATCGCGCTGCCGCGCGCCGAGCCGCCACCGCCACCGCCACCGCCGGCATCGACCCCGCCGGTATCCGAAATGCCCGCCGATGGCGGACCGTCGCCGCAGGACGTCTTCCGCCGCGCGATCCAGGAGGCCGAGCAGCGCGGCAACGCCGCCGGTGCGATCGACCGGGCCCCGCCGCCCGCCTACCGGCAGGAATACGCGTCGGGCGCGGCAACCGCCGCCGACCTGCGTCCGCGCAATCTCCCGGTCCGCGACGACCTGCCCCCGCCGCGGCGGCCGGAACCGCCCTACCAGCCGCCGGCGACCTACGACCCGCCGCGTCCCGCCAACGAGCCGCGCCTGGTGCCGGACTACGCTCCGGAATGGGATCAGCCGGCACCCGCGCCGACGCCGTCGATCCAGCCCTCACCCTTCCTCGACAGCCGCGACCGCCCGCTTCTTACCAAGCGGAAGCGCGGCTACCTCGAGGACGACGACCGCAAGCTCTACGAGCGCGCCGCAACGGCGCGGAAGTCGCGCCTGCCGGCGATCCTTCTCACCGTCCTCATTCTGGCAGTCCTGGGAGGCGTGGCCGCGCTTGGCTGGGCCAACCGCGACAAGCTCGCCGACCTCATGAAATCGTTCACGTCGGGCAACTCGGCGACCGCCTCGAAGCCGGTCACGCCGGTGGCCGTCGACACGTCCAACAAGAACAGCGACCGCCTGCCCGACGCGGCAACGCCGGCCGCGCCGACTACCGACGTGCGCGTCGTGACGCCGGCCCCGGCCTCCGCGCCGGTCGAACCGGCAACCGCCAATCCGCCGGCCGCGACTGCCGCGGACCAGGCCACCCCGCCCGGAACCGATACGGTCACCGACGTGGCGCCGCCGGCGCCGATCGCAGAGGCGCCCGCGGCGCCGGCCCTGGCGGCAACGCCGGCTCCGGCCAGCGGCGACGCGCTGGTTGCCCAGAAAGCCATCCTCTACGAGGAGCCGGTCGATGCCAGTGCGGCGGCGAGCGGCGTCGTGGCGATCAACGCCGCGGTAACCTGGCGCTTCGTCGAGACGGGCCCAAACGGGCCGGAGATCGAGGCGAGCCTGCAGGTGCCCGAGCGCAACATGAAGGTCCGCCTCACCATCCACAAGAACGCCGACACTTCCCTGCCCGCCAGCCACCTCATCGAGGTGGTCGTCGATACGCCGCCCGATTTTCCGGGGAAGGGGATCAAGAGCGTGCCGCGGCTGGTGCTGAAGCCGACCGAGGAGGCGCGCGGTCAGCCGCTGGTCGGCGCGCCGGCCAAGGTCACCGACGGATTCTTCTGGATCGCGCTTTCCTCGGCCCAGGAGGACGTCGACGCCAACCTCGCCCTGATGCGCGAGCGGAACTGGATCGACCTGCCCTTCGTCTACGAGACCGGCCAGCGCGCCATTCTCACCTTCGAGAAGGGGACCCCCGGCGAGCGCGTTTTCGAGAAAGCCGCCGCCGCATGGTCGGGGCAGGCCCAGCCGGGCTGACGCCTTTTTCTGTTTCTGGCGGCTCCTGCCTGCCCGGAAGGGGCAGTGCTTGCGGTAGCCCGGCGCATCTGCGAAGCTTTGCCCGTTCCGAGGGGTGCTTGCCCAATGGCGAGCTGAGACGGCGATCCCGCCGAACCCTTCGAACCTGATCCGGGTCATACCGGCGAAGGGACGGGACCGTCGATGCTCCTTCTTCGCGCGCTGCTGGTTGCCCTCGGCCTGTTCGTTCTCTGGCAGGCGGTGGTCGTGCTGTTCGCTCCGGCGCCTTACATCCTGCCGCCGCCGGCCGCGGTCCTCGCCGCGCTCGCCGAGCGCCCGTCTCTCTGGCAGGGGGACCTTCTGACCACCCTTTCGGAGGCGGCGATCGGCCTTGTCGCCGGAACCGCGCTGGGCGTTCTCCTGGCGCTCGCAATGGTCATCCTGCCACCGCTCCGGCGCATCCTCCTGCCGGTAACGGTGGTGAGCCAGGCGGTGCCGGTTTTCGCCATTGCGCCGATCCTGGTCCTCTGGCTCGGCTTCGGCCTCGCCCCGAAGATCGCGATGGCAACCATCGCCATCTTCTTTCCTGTCACATCGGCATTTCACGACGGGCTCCTGCGCACCGATCCGCAGCTTCTCGATCTTGCCCGCCTGTACAGGGCCGGGCGGTTCGCGCAGGTGCGGCTCCTGCGCATCCCGGCGGCGCTGCCGTCGCTGGTCAGCGGCCTTCGCGTCGCGGTGGTCTATGCGCCGATCGCGGCGCTCTTCGGCGAGTGGGTCGGCGCCTCGTCCGGGCTCGGCTACGCCATCCTCCATGCCAATGGCCGCTCGGAGACCGACGTGGTCTTCGCGGCGCTCCTGCTCCTTGCCGCGATGTCGGTGGTCCTGCGCGCCGGCGTCGACCTCCTCACCCGCAACCTCACTCCCTGGGCGCCGGAAAGCGAAAGATGAGTTCCTTGTCCCGCATCTCTCTCTCCGCCACCTCAAATCCCGCCATGTCCTCGGGCCTCACCGGAGGATCGTTCGCCGATGCCCCCACGCCCCCGGTTGAACGCAGGGAATCCGATCCTCCGCTTTCGCGGAGAATGACGTGGTGGGGCTGGGGCGAGCGCATCGCATTGGCCACAGCGGTCGTCGCAATCGCCATTGCTTCCCTTGGCGCATCGCAGGCCTCCGCCGCCGACAAGCTCACCGTCCTCCTCGACTGGTTCGTCAATCCCGACCATGCGCCGCTGGTCGTGGCGAAGGAGGCGGGGTACTTCGCCCGGCACAACCTCGACGTCGAGCTGATCGCGCCGGCCGACGCGGCCTCGCCGCCCCGCCTCGTCGCCGCCGGCCAGGTCGACGTCGCGGTCAGCTACCAGCCGGATCTGCTTCTCCAGGTCAAGGAAGGACTGCCGCTGGTGCGCTTCGGCACGCTCATCGGCCAGCCGCTCTCGGTGCTGGTGGCGCTGAAGGACGGGCCGGTGAAATCGCTCGCCGATCTCAGAGGGAGGACCGTCGGCTACTCGATTGCCGGGTTCCAGGAGGCCTATCTCGCGCGGATGCTCCGCTCGGCCGGCCTTGCGCCGTCGGACGTGCGGACGGTCAACCTCAACTTCAATCTGGTTCCGGCGCTGCTCGCCAGACAGGTCGATGCCGTCGTCGGAGCCTTTCGCAATGTCGAGACGGTCGATATTCGCCGGCATGGCGGCGAGCCGCTCGTCTTCCTGCCCGAGGATAACGGCGTCCCGCCTTATGACGAGCTGATCTACGTGACCCGCGAGGCGCTGCGCGGCGACCCGCGCCTGCCGCGCTTCCTCGCCGCCGTGAAGGAGGCGACCGCGGCGATTGCGGCCGACCCGGCGGCGGCATGGAAGGTCTTCGCCGCCGCCGAGCCGACGCTCGACGACGAACCGAACCGCCAGTCCTACGCGCTGACCGCGAGCCTCTTCGCCGCCGATCCCGGCAGGCTCGACCGCGACCGCTACGATGCGTTTGCCCGTTTCATGCGGGAGGAGGGGCTTGTCGAAGCGGTGCCGGCGCTCGATACCTATGCGACCGAGCTTCGTTGAGGGCCGTGCCGATGCGTTCGGGAATGACGACATGCGCGCTCCTGGCCTCGCTGGCCCTGGTCGCTCCCGCGCTCGCCTATGACCAGACCTGGTATCGCGCGGCCGGCTGGAGCGGCGAGTATCCCGGCGGGTTCACGCTGACGGCCGATGCGCGGGTGATGATCCGCGACGCGCCGGATCGGGACGCGCCGCAGGCCATTGCCTGCGACCTCAAGGCGAAGGCGACGTACCACCCTTGGAACGAGGTGCGGGTGAAGTCGGACCACCTCGAGTTCCTCTCCTACAGCAAGATCGTGCCCTTCGCGGTGAAGACGCCGTTCGTCGCCGACGTGACCAGCGATCCCGGCAACAACGATTCCAGGCTGAAGCTGAAGAAAGGGGATCGCTGGAACTACCTCGTCTATGGGGCGGAAGGCATGTTCGTTATGGAGTATCGCGGCAAGCGCTATTCCGCCGGGCAGGAGCTGATCGACAATTCCGAGGCCCTCGATCAGGCGGCAGCCGACACCCCACAGGACGAGTGGCTGGGGCTGACCTGCGCCAACGGCACAAGAGGCTGGATCCTGCGCAGCGACGTGGCCGGGACCGAGCCTTTCACCAGCCCGAACATCACGGAGTATGGCAGGGCGGAAGACGCGCCGTAGCTACTCGGCGGGCGCAGTCAAGGCGGCGCGGGGCTTCTCCAGCTCCCGCGCGCCCTTTTTCACCGCCTTCTGGACCTTCTCGAAGGCGCGTACCTCGATCTGGCGGACCCGCTCGCGCGACACGCCGAATTCACTCGACAATTCCTCGAGCGTGATCGGATCGTCGGCAAGGCGCCGCGCCTCGAAGATGCGGCGCTCGCGGTCGTTGAGGACGTCCATCGCGTCGTGCAGCAGGGCACGGCGGTTGTCCGCCTCCTCGTTCTCCGCCATGCGCTCTTCCTGGTCGGGGCTTTCGTCGACCAGCCAATCCTGCCATTCGCCGCCACCGTCGCCATCGGTCCGCAGCGGCGCGTTCAGCGAGGTGTCGCCGCCAAGCCGCCGGTTCATCGAGACCACGTCCTCCTCGGTCACGCCGAGCTTCTTGGCGATGGTCTTGACCTGTTCGGGCCTGAGGTCGCCTTCCTCCAGCGCCTGGATCTGGCCCTTCACCTTGCGGAGGTTGAAAAACAACCGCTTCTGGTTCGCGGTGGTCCCCATCTTCACCAGCCACCAGGAGCGCAGGATGTATTCCTGGATCGCGGCCTTGATCCACCACATGGCATAGGTGGCGAGGCGGAAGCCCTTTTCGGGCTCGAACCGCTTCACCGCCTGCATCAGGCCGACATTGCCTTCCGAGATGACCTCGCCGATGGGCAGGCCGTAGCCGCGATAGCCCATGGCGATCTTGGCGACGAGCCTGAGGTGGCTGGTCACCAGACGATGCGCGGCGTCGCGGTCGCCATGTTCCTTGTAACGCTTGGCGAGCATGTATTCCTCGTCAGGCGCCAGCATCGGGAACTTGCGGATTTCATTGAGGTAGCGACCAAGCCCGGCTTCACCGGACGCAATCGCAGGCAGACTTGCTGAGGCCATTAACAGCGCCCCTTTCCCTTCCCCCGGCCCCCGGACAATCCAGCGGGTCCGGCGCCGCCTCCCGGTAAAGGGACCTGCGGCAGGTCGATATATAGGGAGAATTTTGGCAGATACACGTCCCGGACCGCCGAATCGCGATCACGCGCCGGTAACAAAGGCTTAAACACCGGCGGCGGCGGAGATGGCCCGCAAAGCCTTGATAAGATTCGCCATATCGGCGGGCGGCGGACGCTCGAAACGCATCAGCTTGCCGGTAGCCGGGTGTTCGAAGCCGAGCAGGTATGCGTGAAGCGCTTGCCGCCGCATGCCCTCGGCGAGCCCCCGGGCCGGCTCGGGCAGCAGCGCTGCTTTGGTAGCGAACCCCGCTCCGTAGATACGGTCGCCGAGGATCGGGTGGCCGATCGCCGCCAGATGAACGCGGATCTGGTGGGTGCGGCCGGTTTCGAGCCGGCACTCGATCAGCGACGCGACCGGTCTTCCTCTGGGGCCGAAGCGCTCTTCCACCGTGATGTGGGTGACCGCTTCGCGCCCGCCCGACTTCGCGATCGCCATCTTCTCGCGGTTGCGCGGATCGCGCCCGAGCGCCGCGTCGATGGTTCCTTCGTGCCGGTCGGGCGCGCCCCAGGCGATTGCGAGGTAGCCGCGCTGGAGCGGTCCGCTGCGGCCATGGTCGGCGAACTGGGCCGAGAGACCGCGGTGTGTCCGGTCCGTCTTGGCGACGACGAGCAGCCCGCTCGTGTCCTTGTCGAGGCGGTGCACGATGCCCGGCCGCGCGACCCCGCCGATGCCGGAGAGGCTCGCGCCGCAATGCGCGATGATCGCGTTGACCAGCGTTCCGGTCTGGTTGCCGGCGGCCGGGTGGACGACAAGGCCGGCGGGCTTGTCGATGACCAGCAACTCGTCGTCCTCGTAGACGATATCGAGCGGGATCGTTTCAGCCTTGGGCGCCGGCGCCGCGGCCTCCGGAATCCTGAGGGCGATGCGCTCGCCGGGCTGGACCGGCCTTTTCGGCTCGGCTGCGGCGGCGCCTCCGATCGCCACCTCGCCGGCCAGGATCAGCGCCTTGATGCGGGACCGGCTGAGGCCCGGCAGCGCGGCCGCAAGGAATGCGTCGAGTCGCTTGCCGGCATGCTTTGCCGCGACTTCGACGACGGTCGCTTCGCGCTCAGCCATTGTTGGGGACGATGGCGAAATGGGGCGTGACGCTCGCCGCGCTCCGCGCTCCGGGAGCGTCGCGCGCGATCAGGCGGAGCGGCGCCGGCGCGGGATAGACGGGCGGCGTCCATTCCGGGTGCCAGCCGCCATTGAGGACGTGGAAGTCCTCGGGCGTCCACTGCATCGCGACACCGCGCCGGCCGAGCTCGACCATGACCACGTTGATCGCGTGAACGTCCCTGCCGAGATCGACAAGCAGCGGCCTCCCGGCCGCCGCATCCGCGATGGTCGCCATTTCGGCCTCGCCGTAGCCCGATGCTGCGATGAGCGAAGGCGACGTATAGCGCAGGTAGGCTGCAACCCCATGCGGCGCGCGAAGCAGGATTAGGAAGACGAGCAGGGGAAGTACGGAATTGGCGCGCCGCAACGCAAGCCGCTCCGGTAGCAACGCAACGGCACCGGCGACGGCGGCGGGAAACAGGATGCCGCCGAATTGAAGCAGCAGATTGCCTCTAAGCGTGATGAAGAATATTCCCGGCAGGATGAAGGGCCAGAAGAGGAGTGACACTGAAACGCTGTCGCGCGCGCGGAAGGCCTGCAACAACAGGTAAGCGACCCCGGCGGCCGACAGAAGGAGCGCCACATAGCCGAAGACGATGTGGACGCGGGTGAATATCCCGAAGATATCGGTGGTGCTCAGCAAGTTGAGAATGCTCGTTCCGCCCCGCGCGACCGGGAATCCCATGCGGGGGGAGGCAAGAAAGCCACCGCCGGCAAAAGCGCTCAATCCGGTGAGAAGTAACGCTGCTAGCCGGTCCCGATCTAATGTGCGTTCGAAGAAGGTGCGGACAGCGATCATCGTTCCGACAAAGAGCCCGGTTACGGCGACCGTAGCCCAGGCCGCGAGGAGAAGCGCGCTCGCCATTGCGATCACCGTGATGAGCAGCAGCCGCAGCGGGGTAAACCCGCCTTCGCGGCTGAGGAGCAGGCCGACAAGGAGAAGCGTCATCGGAAACGCGCCGAGCTTGCCGAGGAATCCGGCGTGCGAAAGCTCGAACCAGTTCGAGAGGAAGAGCGCCGCCGCGATCAGCGCGAAGCCGGCGACGGTGCGCGCAAAGGCGGCCGCGACGCCCGCGATGCCGGCGACGAGCAGGACAGCGCAGAGACCGTCATAAGCGAAGACAGGAGGGAGCCCGGTAACCGCGGACGCAAGCCCGAGGAGGGCGAAAGCGCCGAACCGGGTGTCGACCCGCGTGAGGATTTCGGGGAGGTTGGGATAGTCGACCAGCGGATCGGCGGCCGCCCGCTCGGTTGCCAGGTGATCCGCCATCCAGCCGGCATAATTGGCGTAGCCGATATGGTCGGTGCCATCGACGTAGAGGAGGGCCGGTTCGCCAAGGAGAATCGCGGCGGCGCCGGAGAACCAGGCAAAGCCCGCCGCCGCGACCGCCAGCCCGGCCAGCGTCCAGGCGATTTCGCGGAGGGCGATTTCGGCGCGGTTCTCCCAGATCAGTAGAAGCGAAACGGCAAGGGCCGCGATCCCCGCAGCGATCCCGGCCGTAAGCAGCGGCCAGCGCAGCGCATAATATCCGAAGAGCGTCCCGAGGGTGATCGCGGCGACGCCGAGGAGCGCCGAGGCCGGTGCGGCGAACCTCAGCATCGGGCGCAGGGCCAGGGCCGGTCCATAGCCGCAGGCGGTGAGGAAGATCAGCGCAACGGCGAGCCCGCCCCATGTGGCCAGAAAGATCGGCACCGATTTCCCGCTCGATCACCGCGATCCGCCGGATGCTACCACGGCCCGGTGGGGGCGGACCTCTATTCCGGCTTGAGGTCCATGCGCCCGGTGACGGTGAGACTGCGCAGGTCGACGATCACGATGGCGGTCGCGCCTTCGCGCTCGTAGGTGAGGACGGCGCGGTTGCCGTCGACGGCGCTGGCTACGAGGCGTGAGCCTGCCGGAATCGACGCCGAGCCGACGAGAACGGCGGCGTTCGGGGCCGGGGCCGGCGGGCCGCCGGTCACCGCAAAGAGCCGGTAGACGATCGCGCCCATCACCGCGAGCAGGCCGATGCCGAGTGTCAGCCCGCCGATCAGCATGAGCCGGCGGAGCTTCCGCTGGACGCGCTCCATCGCCGGGTCGAGCGGCGCTTCCTGGTCGGAGTCGGCGGAGACGGTCATGGTCCTGATGCGGCTACCGGCTTGGCGACGGCGCTCGGCCGCGAAGGTCGCTGGCGCTCCCTACGGAAGCGGGAGAAACCAGACGCTAGAATGGCTTAGCAACACCGCTGCCGACAAGGGTATGCATTGAGTTGCTTAGCGTTTTCTTGCCGGTTGGCAAACCTTTTTGGCGTGATCATTTGGGCAGGTTCTCCTTAATGATGTCGAGGAGACGGACCATGCACTTCGCGTGCGCAGCGTAGGCTTCCGGTTTGTCTCGTAGCAAGTTGATTGGAACCTCAACGTCTGAGCCGCCGGCCTTGCGATTAAAACTGATCGAAAATCCGTTCGTGAAATCTGACAGGTCCGGGTATTGGAACAGCGAGTAGGCCGAGCAAAAGCCGCCGTCCTCGCATGGGAATTTGACGTACTCCT
>DASRGK010000004.1:0-19683 GCA_035651055.1 Bauldia sp. | reverse complement strand
GTCCGCTGCGCGGCGAGACCTTCATCAGCCGCAAGGTCACGCGGGCCGTCGCCGCAATCCACCACGGGCTGCAGACCACCCTCCACGTCGGCAATCTCGACGCGAAGCGCGACTGGGGGCACGCGCGCGACTACGTCGAGGGCATGTGGCGCATCCTCCAGCACGACGAGCCTGACGATTTCGTGCTTGCCACGGAAGAGACCCGCAGCGTCCGCGAACTGGTGGAGGCGGCCTTCGCCGAGGTCGGCCGGCGCATCGACTGGCGCGGCAAGGGAATCGACGAAACGGGCCACGACGCCAAAAGCGGCGAGACGCTGGTGCGAATCGATCCCCGCTATTTCCGCCCCTCGGAAGTCGATATTCTCCTGGGCGATGCGCGCAAGGCCAGGGAGAAACTAGGCTGGCAGCACAAGACCAGTTTCGCCGAGATGATCCGCGAGATGGTTGCGAAAGACCTCGACGTCGTCCTCGAAGAAAAGCACCGCCGCGACCGCCATGGGTGAAGCACCCGTCCGTTTCGCGCTTGCCGGCAAGCGGGTCTACGTCGCCGGGCACTCGGGGATGGTCGGGTCCGCCGTCGTCCGCCGGCTGGCCAGCGAGAATTGCACCGTCCTCACGGTCCGCCATGCCGAGGTCGATCTGCGCCGTCAGGCCGAGGTCGAGGCGTGGATGGCCTCGGCGAAGCCCGACGTGGTGATCGTTGCGGCCGCAACCGTTGGCGGCATTCTTGCCAACGACACGCGCCCGGCCGAATTCGTCTACGACAACCTGATGATCGAGGCGAACCTGGTCGAGGCTTCGCACCGCCGGAACGTGCAGAAGCTGCTTTTCCTCGGATCGTCCTGCATCTATCCCCGCCTCGCCGCGCAGCCGCTGCGCGAGGATGCCCTTCTCACCGGATCGCTCGAGCCGACCAACGAGTGGTACGCGGTCGCCAAGATCGCCGGGATCAAGCTCTGCCAGGCGTACCGGCGCCAGTACGGCCGCGACTACATCTCGGCAATGCCGACCAACCTTTACGGCCCCAACGACAATCTCGACCTGCAGATGGGCCATGTCCTGCCGGCGCTGATGCGCAAGGCGCACGAGGCCAAGGTAGCCGGCGCGGACCATATCGTGGTGTGGGGCTCGGGCACGCCGCGGCGCGAATTCCTGCACGTCGACGATCTCGCCGACGCGCTCGTATTCCTGCTCGCCCGCTATTCCGACGCACCCCACGTCAATGTCGGCACCGGAACGGACCTGACCATCCGCGAACTGGCCGAGATGATCTGCCGGACGGTGGGATTTGCCGGCGAGTTGCGGTTCGACCCGACCAAGCCCGATGGCACGCCACGGAAGCTCCTCGACGTATCAAGGCTGAGCGCGCTCGGCTGGAAGGCGAGGACCTCGCTTGCGGACGGCCTGCGCGAGACCTACCGCGCGATGGTTGAGCAGGGCCTCCTCGCCCGTCAATGATGCCGCTTGTACAAGCGTCATCTTTTCTGGTTAGACGGGACCTGACCCTGGGTGGAGTCGGTGATGCCAAACGGCAAAAGCCAGCGATTGAGCCGTTTGCCGCCCTGGCGGGAGGGCTGAACCCGTGAACGCGATCCTCGACCGGCTCCATGCCATCCGCCGGCGAATCGCCGAATCGGATGCGCTTCGCCTCATCCGGCGATGTTTCGCGGACAATTTTCACGCCCACTGGCGCCGCTACGCGATCGCCATCGCGCTTCTCGTCGTCGTATCCGGCACCACCGCCGCTTCGGCATGGCTGATGAAGCATGTGGTCGATGAAATCTTCATCCGGCGCGACGTGGCGATGCTCCTGCCGCTGTCGTTGGCCATCATCCTGCTCTCCACCACCAAGGGGTTTGCCACCTACGGGCAGGAAGTGATGATGGGCCGGATCGGCAACCGCATCGTCGCCGAGTACCAGAGCCGTGTCTATTCGCGGCTGCTCCGGTTCGGCGCCGGATACTTCACCACGACGCCGTCGAGCACGCTGATCATGATAGTCGTGTCGGGAGCGGCGGCGGTCCGCGAGATCCTCAACACGGTCATCCTCGGCTTCGCCCGCGACCTTCTCACCCTCGCCGGGCTGGTCGCGGTCATGGTCCTGCAGGCGCCGTTCCTCTCGCTCATCACGTTCATCGTCGCGCCGGTCGCGATCATCGGCGTCACCCGCCTCGTGCGGCGCGTCCGCCAGATCGTGACCACCGAGTTCCAGCTGGCCACGCGCGTCATCCAGCTCATCCAGGAAACGGTTCAGGGGGCGCGCGTCCTCAAGGCCTTCAACCTCGACCGCTACATGCAGAACCGTATCGACCAGGCGGTGACCGGGGTCGAGAGCCGGGCCAACAAGATCGTTCGGCTGCAGGCGCGGACCGGTCCGCTGATGGAGGCGCTCGGAGGCGTCGCCGTCGGCCTGGTCACCGCGTATGCGGGCTGGTCGACCATCGCCGGCGGCCAGTCGCCGGGCGATTTCGTCGCCTTCGTCACGGCGTTCCTGCTCGCCTATGAGCCGGCCAAGCGCCTCGCCCGCTTCAACGTGGCGCTCGAGACCAACATGATCGGTCTGCGCATGATCTACGGCGTCCTCGATACGCCTGCCACCCCGACCGAAGACCCGGCGCGGGCGCTCGAATTCCGCGCCGGCACGATCGAGTTCAACAAGGTCACCTTCGCCTACCGGCCGAAGGAAATGGTGCTCAACGGCATCACCTTCCGCGTCGAGCGCGACACGAAGGTTGCCCTGGTCGGACCGTCGGGCGGCGGCAAGACGACGATCCTGACGCTCATCCCGCGTCTCTATGACGTCGCCGGCGGCGAAATCCTGATCGACGGGCAGGACCTGCGCGCCGTGTCCGCATCGTCGGTGCGCGAGCACATCGCCTTCGTCAGCCAGGACGCCTGGCTCTTCGGCGGAACCATCCGCGAGAACATCCGCCTCGGCCGGCTTGACGCCGACGACGCGGCGGTCGAGGGCGCCGCCCGAGACGCCTTCGCGCACGATTTCATCATGGCCCTGCCCAAGGGCTACGACACCGATGTCGGCGAGAACGGCGTCCAGCTCTCCGGCGGCCAGCGGCAGCGCGTCGCGATCGCGCGCGCCATCCTCAAGAATGCGCCGATAATCCTGCTCGACGAGGCGACCTCGGCGCTGGACAGCGAATCGGAGAAGCAGGTCCAGCTTGCCTTCGACCGGTTGATGCAGGGGCGGACGATCCTCGTCATCGCGCACCGGCTTTCGACGATCCTCAACGCCGACCGGATCCTGGTCATCGACAAGGGCGCGATCGTCGAGGAAGGCACCCACCGCGAGCTGCTCGCCAAGGGCGGGCTCTACGAGAGCCTCTACCGTCACCAGTTCGCCGATCACGCGACGGCCGACCGGCCGCGGCTGGTCAGGATAAGCGGGACCTAGCGGCGCGCGCTTCCGCCTCCGCGAAGACCCGGTCGCGCTTGCCCTGCTGACGCGCCCGCCGCCGGCGGCGGAGCGCAAGCCGGATCTGCCAGTACGGCCACCATCCGCGCGCTGCGTCGCGACTGTCCCGCGCGGCATGCTCGGCATCGATGAGGGCGTAGCCTTCGCGCCCGGTGCCGATGGTCTCGCGGAGTACCGGATCGTTGAGGTCGATCTCGACGTCGACGGTCGAGCGCGCCTCGATCCGCTCCAGCCAAGCGTCGATCACCCGCGCCACCGCCTTCACCTGCCGCCGGCCGCGCGGCGCCCTTCCCGCGCCGATGAAGTGCTCGACAATATCGAGGAAGATGCGGGCCTGCGTGTTCTCCGGCGCGATCCGGAGGGCGTGCTCGTAAACGGCACGCGAGGCCGCCTCGCGGACGACCGCGTAATGCGGCCGCGACCAGTTGGTGGCGTGCACCGGGTGGAGGATCAGCGGCGGCGCAAGGAACGTCACCGGGGCGTGGAAGGAGGCGACCACGGGCACGACAATGTCCCAGAACGGCGCTCCCATTTGCAGGCGGCCGATCCGCGTATCCTCGACCAGCGCTCTGTGCCGGCGCGCGGCGAAGAAGACGGCATCGATGCCGCGCCGGTAGGTGCCGAGCATGCCGCCGGCGTTGAGGTCGACGTCGGAGCGGCGGGCGACGAAGAAGGTATCCGGATGCGCCTGAAGCAGTTCACGGACGCCGCTCGGCACCAGATAGACGTCGGCGTTGATGATGCCGCAGAAGTCGGCGGTGGCGCCGATATCGAAGAGCGCGCCGAAGGTCGCCCCGTAGCGGCCGGGGAAAACGGCGTCGCGGCGATCCTCGCGGAAGGCGACGTCGGGATAGGCCTTCTCCAGTCCAGCGATCTCGCTTGCCCGGTTGACCGAGACGACGCGGAAGCCGTTCCGGACGAAGGAGCCGAGCGCCTGCGGTATGTTGCGCTGGTGCGGGTCGCTGCCCCCGCTCCCCGGCCGCATTGGCGGGATCGACGTCAGTGCGACAAAGTCCGGCGCGCTGCGCTCTCCTGCGGACTCCGCCGCCAAGGCCATTTTGGGAAACCTCAGAAACTGCCCCGGCGTTCTTACGCGGCTCCAACAGATGAGACAACGGCCCCGGCTGCGGGCCGGGCGAATTGATCTTGGCAGGGGCAAGCGCCATCTTCGCAGGCATGGTTCCCCTGTCCGTGCTCGACCTGTCGCCGATCGTCGAAGGCGGCGACGCAGGTCAGTCGCTGCGCAATTCGCTCGACCTGGCCCGGCACGCCGAGAGGTGGGGCTACACGCGTTTCTGGCTGGCCGAGCACCACAATCTCCCCGGCGTTGCCAGCGCCGCAACCGCGGTTGCAATGCCCATGTCGCGGCAGGCACTTCGGCGATCCGCGTCGGGGCCGGCGGCATCATGCTCCCCAACCACGCTCCCCTGACGGTCGCGGAGGCTTTCGGCACGCTCGCGGCCCTCCACCCGGGCCGGATCGACCTCGGCCTCGGGCGCGTGCCCGGCACCGACCCGCTCACGATGCGGGCGCTCCGCCGCAATCTCGATTCGGGGCCGGACGAATTCCCGCAGGACGTGATCGAGCTGATGGCGTACTTCCGCCCGGCCGAGCCGGGACAGCGGATCGTCGCGGTGCCGGGCGCCGGACTCGACGTGCCGGTCTGGATCCTCGGTTCGAGCCTCTATGGCGCCCAGCTTGCCGCGGCGCTGGGGCTTCCCTATGCCTTTGCCTCGCATTTCGCGTCTGCCGACCTCGACGACGCCCTCGCGATCTACCGCGAGCGCTTCCGGCCGTCCGGCCACATCGAGAAGCCTTATGTCATGCTCGGCGTCAACGTGATCGCGGCCGACACGGATGCGGAGGCGAGGCGCCTCTTCACCTCGCAGCAGCAGGCCTTCGTGAACATGCGGAGCGGCCGTCCGGGACGCCTGCCGCCGCCGGTCGACAATATCGAGGCGACGCTCGACGAGAGCGGGCGGGCGATCCTTCGTCAGGCACTGGCCGTGTCGGTCGTCGGTTCGCCGGACACCGTGAAACGGGGCATCGCGGATTTCATTGCCCGCACCGCTGCCGACGAACTGATGGTGACGGGCCAGATATTCGATCATGCCGCCCGGCTGCGCTCGTTCGAGATCGTCGCCGCCGCGCATGGCCTCGGTGGCACTTTGACCGCGCGCTGACGCAGGAAGGAAATGGTCGGCGCGGCAGGATTTGAGCGGGCGCGGCTCCCGTCCGCAAAGGAATGCTAAGCGGATTTGACCACCGGGGCCGAAGTCATCCGTCGGGCAATCTCTGCGGCGAACATCGGACGGCCGAAGAGGAATCCCTGAAGCTGATGGCAGCCCGCGGCCTTCAGGATGATCGCCTCGGCCTCCGTCTCGACGCCCTCAGCGGTCACCGACAGGCCCAGGGTGTGAGCGATATGGACCGTGGCGCGAACCAGCCCCTGGGACTGCTGGCTGCGGTCAATACCCGTGACCAGGCTGCGATCGATCTTCAGGATGGCGAAGGGGAACAGGCGCAGAAATCAGATGCTCGAATAGCCGGTGCCGAAATCGTCCAGCGCCAGCCTTATTCCGAGCTTGCGCAAGTCGTTGAGAACTTTGCCTGCCTGTTCGGGTTCCAAGACAACCGATTGCTCGGTGATTTCGAGGACCAGCCTCGCGGCCGCGAATCCGGTTTCGTTCAAGATATCTTCGACAAGAGCCGCTAACTGGCCGTTGCGAAGCTGAGCGGGCGAAACGTTCACGGCGACATCGATATCGGGCCACGCCCGTGCGTCGGTGCAGGCTCGACGAAGCGTCCACGCGCCGAGCTCGTCGATCAGCCCGGATTCCTCTGCGATGGTCATGAGGGTCTCCAGCGCAATCGCTCCGTCGTGCGGCGACCAGCGGAGCAGCGCCTCGACGCCGACCATTTGTCCCGAGCGCGCCGCAAGGACCGGTTGGTATTGAAGCGTTAGAGCATTGTTGGCTAGCGCCTCGGCCAGCTCAGCGGCCACTTGGCCCCGCGCAAGCTGGACTGCGTCGAGTGAACGATCGTACTGGCAGACGCGGCCCCGGCCCATTCGCTTGGCCTGGTACATGGCAACGTCGGCGCGCCGGAGGAGTTCGTCGACGGTAATCCTCTCCGGTCCGGCTTCAACTACTCCGACGCTCGCGCCCACCCAGATATTCAGGGGGCCGACCGGGGCAGCTTCCTTTAGCTTCCCGATCAGCGCCTCGCCCAGCGCCACGGCCTCGCGTCTGGCGTCCGAACCGATTGTGACGACCGCGAATTCATCGCCTCCAAGGCGGGCGACGAGGTTGTCGCCGCACACTTCGCGAAAGCGCGCCGCGAAGGACTGGAGCACCCGGTCTCCGATGCCGTGTCCATGGATGTCGTTCACGATTTTGAAGCGGTCGAGGTCAAGATAGGCGAGCGCGATCGTGCCGCCATCTCTTGCGCGGGCACTGACACCGCGCTCCAGGGTATCCACGAGCGCCGCGCGGTTCGGCAGCCCGGTCAGGCTGTCGTGAAGTGCGGCGTACCTTGCCTCGACCTCCTTGCGATCGAGCCGCGCGACGACCACGATCGCCGCAAAGGACAAAAGCGCTATCGAAACGCCCACGAACGCAAGCATGGCGAGGGCGACTGGGCTTACCCCTTCCTGGGCTCGCGTTCCGAGGTCGTGGGGCTGCCACGAGAGCGTGGCGAGGGCCTGGCCGTCGCGACCGGAAAGCCTGACGTTGGTTGGTCCGCCATCCGGCGCGTTCTCGAGTCTCAGCCCCTGGATGACGTAGTCCTCGGCGATGCCGTCAACCAGCGCTTGGTCGAAGGGTTTGGCGAGCACGAGATAGCGGACACCATTTGCCGGAACCGCAACGTCGCTCGACACGGGAACGACCGGTGCCACCGAGACAACCATCAGCCCAAACGCGCCCGACGTCAGGGTGCTTCGCGCATCGAAAGTCCGCCCATCCTTCGGAAGTTCGCTGATCATCTCCCCGAGGGAAGCTCCGAACGCAGCCACAGCCGAAACGCTGGTGGTCTTGCCACCGCGATATCCGAGTACCTCGGTCCCGCCCTCCTCAAGGAGATAGGCCGTATCGAAGAACGTCGGATTTGCGGTGGAGTCGCGAAAGTTCTCTTGAACAAACGTGGGGTCCGGTGTGCCGTAGAGTTGTCGCGCGGCATCGTCCCATTGCGCGTAGTCACCCGCAGTCCGGTTCATTCGCCGCAACGTCGCCGCGACCGCCGCTTCAAGGGACTTTTGGGTCAGCGTGACCTCGGTCGTGTTGACGGTGTCGGCCATCCTGGTCAAGGACAGAAGGACCGCGGCTATCGCCCCGACAAAGACGAGGATAGCAGGCGCAATCACGGCGATGGCGAAGCGCAGAACGGGTTTCGACGGCGTCGCCATGACTTCCTCGCAGGCCGCGGAACCCTACCTGTAGGAACGGCATGATTAACCGCCGATTGAATTGTCGAAATAACCGGCCCGCTGGTTAACCAGAGAGGAACGCTGCTGCATAAAGCCGGCTGCCCCGACGGCGGGCCGAGGTCGGCGCGATCACCGCCTGCTGCTCTGGCGCGGCGGGCATCTCAAGGTGTCGCGCGTGCGGGGACTAAAATCCGACACCGCCGCCAGCTATCTTCCGATCATGATCTTTGAGATCGAATTTTTCCGCCGCGAGAAAGCGGCACCCGGTCAGGGAACACTCGTGCGGCGAAACCGTGGACAGTTTGCCGGCGAGAAGGATGCCGAGATTTTCGCGCTGACAAACGGCCCGCCGGAGGCCGATGGGTTCCGCATCCTATACAACGGGGCGCTTCGCAAGACGGTCTCCATCCGGTCTGAAAATCCGACTGAGACGGGCTAGTCTGACGGCCGACGAGGCCGAGCTCAAATCCTTCCACCGGATTCCGGCGGTGAAATTTGCGTTGAGATGGCGGGAGAATGGTCGGAGTGGCAGGATTTGAACCTGCGGCCCCCTCGTCCCGAACGAGGTGCGCTACCAGGCTGCGCTACACTCCGGCCTTCGCGGGAGCCGTCTTATAGCCGCGACCCGCCGGGCCCACAAGCCGCCGCGGACGCCTGTTCCGGCGGTCCGTTGCGGCTCGGGGGTGAAGCCTATATAGGGGCCGAACTGCTCGATCAGCACATGGTCCAGCGAGGTATTGGGGCGTGGCCAAGCGGTAAGGCAACGGGTTTTGGTCCCGTGATCCCAGGTTCGAATCCTGGCGCCCCAGCCACCGGCAATGTTGTCCGGCCCGGAGACATGGGTAGCCGCGGGGTTCCCGTCCGACTTGTCCCGTTCCGACTAATACTTCGCCGGCGGGTCGCTCGCCGGGAACGACTCGTCGGACGATTCATCGACCTTGTCCCACTTCTTCGGCGGGTCGCGCATCGCATCCGGGCCCGCCGGCCTGACCGGCGTGGGGACGCCGCTCTCCTTGCCCGGCCTTCTCGGCCGCGGGAGCGGGCGCTTCAACGCGGGAGCCGGTCTCTCAAGACCGGGCGTGCGGCCGGATCCTTCGCCTTCCGATACGGGCTTGGTCATCTTCGAGGAAAGCCCCGCGCTCGGAGCGCGGGGCTCGTTTCTCCCGATCGAATGGGCCGCTACCGCGTCACGGCCCTTCCGGCCATGAGGCCCATGACCAGGAAGACCAGGAAGATCACCAGGAAGATGCCGAAGAGCACCTTCGCGATGGTCGCCGCACCGGCGGCGAGGCCGGTGAAGCCGAAGGCCGCGGCAATCAGTGCTACGATCAGGAAGATCAAGGCCCATCTCAGCATGTTGCACCCATTGGCTGAATTTAGTGCCTTACAAACCGGGAACCCCGGGCGAAGGTTCCCCTCGTCTCGCCGAGCGCGATGACTGCCCTCGCCTTCCGGCGCGACTTTCAGCCCGAATACGGCATGGCGGTCAGGGTGGCGCCGGGCGTCCGGCGGCTCAGCGCGCGCAATCCCGGCCCGTTCACGTTCCGCGGCACCAACACCTACCTCATCGGCGAGGGGCCGGTGGTCGTGGTCGATCCCGGACCCGAGGATGCCGATCACCATGCCGCGCTTCTCGCGGCGATCGGCGATGCCGGCGTGGCGCGCATCCTCGTCACCCACACCCACCGCGACCATTCCGGCGGGGTCGCCGCGCTTTCCCTGGCGACCGGGGCACCGACCGCGGGCGGCGGCCGCCACCGGCCGGCGCGGCCGCTCGGCGCCGGCGAGGTCAATCTCCTCGACACCGCGGCCGATACCGGATTCGTTCCGGACCTCGTCCTTGGCGACGGCGCGGCAATCGACGCCGGCGGCATCGGCATGGTCGCGATCGCCACGCCCGGTCATACCGCCAACCATCTCGCCTTCGCGCTGCCCGACCTCGGCCTGCTTCTCACCGGCGACCACGTCATGGGCTGGTCGACGTCGATCGTGGCGCCGCCCGACGGCTCGATGGCCGACTACATGGCCTCGCTCGACCGGGTCCTGGCGCAGCCGGAGGATCGCTACCTGCCCGGCCATGGCGGCCCCATCGATGATGCGCATGGCTGGGTGGCGGCGCTGAAGCAGCATCGGCTGGACCGGCAGCGCGCGATCCTCGCCCGGCTTGCCGCCGGCGACACGACCATTCCGGCCATCGTCGCCGCCGTCTATGCTGGGCTCGACCCCGCGCTCGGCGCCGGCGCAGCCCTGTCGGTCCTCGCCCACCTCGAGGAGCTGATCGAGCGCGGCGCGGTCGCCACGGACGGGGCGGCGGGCCTCGCCGGCGTCTTCCGCCTCGCCTGACCCGGCGGGGCCCGAGCTATTCGCCCTGCACCGGTTCGTCGCCGATCCCCTGCAGCGAGGTGTCGAGATCGGCGAAGAAGGCACGGATCCGCTCGGCATCGGCGCCAAGGTCGTGGGCGCCGTTCCTGGCCGCCGAGCGCATGTCGACGAGCGCGCCCTCGCCGTCCGGCGCCACCCGAATGGCGACGTCCTGCCGGAAGCCGAAAATCGGCGTGATCGCCACCGCCTCGATCGTGCCGATGTCCTGGGCCTCCTCTGGCCGCTTCTCGCCGAGGATTTCCCAGCCGCGAGCGACGACGAGGTTATGCGCGTCGTCGAAGACGCGGGCCGGATCGACGGCGAAGTGGCGCGAGACGACATCGGGATAGGCCTCGCGCTGCTCGGCGATCTCATCGTCGGTGAGCGGGGCAAGCGGACGCGCGTCGGGGCCGCGCGCCGCAAGCGCGGCAACGAAGGCCGGCGGATCGTCGGGGTTGGTCGAAATGTCGGTGAGCTGCGGATAGGCCACGACCTTCCACGCGCCGATCGCGGCGATGCTGAGGACGGCAAGCGCGAGGACGAGGCCGCCGAGGGCCGGGCGAATGCCCTTCCGCCCGTCCCGCCAGATCGCCTCGAAGGCGCCGATGGCGGCGAGCAGCGCGAGGAAGGCAAGGCCGAAGCCGACCGCCATCGCGCCATAGGTGGCAGTCGCGTCGATCCGGTTCTGGCGGTGGCCGATCGCGGCGATCACCAGAACCGGCACCGAGAGCGCGGCCAGGCGCAGACTCCAGACCGCCAGCGTCGAGTGCCGTTCACGGAGGCGATAGGTCATGGCCGCTTCTTCCCGCGCCGGCAGGGCATTCTCCCGCCCGTCGCCGAAGCAAACGATACGGTAACCTTTCGATCATCTTTCCGCCTTATTAGGCCGCGAATTGTCCACCCCGGCCGGCAGCGAATCTGCCGGCTTTTCTGTCCGATAAGCTACCGGAAACGCCCCTTGAAGACCCCGAAGAACCCGGCCGACATCCGACCGTTCCGGTCGAAGGCCGAGCACGAGAACGAGGAAGCGCTCGAAGCCAAGTACCGCCGGCTCGCGATTCCCGAAGTCGTCGCCGCGCTCCACCACCTCGACCGCCGGCCCGAGCCGCGCTTCGTCCGCGAGGGGTAGGCTACCGCTCGAAGAGCGGCAGGCCCGCCTCGCGAGGGGCCGGCGCGGCCTTTGCCAGAAGGCCCGGATCGTCGTTCCTGAAATCGTTGACGCGCGTGCCGACGGGGCGGGCCGAGAGCAGCGCGTCCGACGCCGGACGCAGGAGGTCATCGACCGGATCGCGCGATTCGAGCCAGCGCCCGAAGTCGGGCCTGCCGATCACCACCGGCATGCGGTCGTGGATCGGCGCCACCGTGTCGTTGGCAGCGGTGGTGAGGATGCAGGCCGAATCGATCTCGCTGCCATCGGCGCCCATCCAGGTTTCCCAGATGCCGGCGAGCGCCAGCGGCGTTCCGTCCTTCGGCGCCAGATAATAGGGCTGCTTGGCCTGCCCTTCCCGTTTCTTCCATTCGTAGAACCCCGAGGCGGGGATGAGGCAGCGGCGGTACTGCAGCCCGCCCTTGAAGGCGTTATTGCGGGCGGCGGTCTCCGAGCGAGCGTTGACCTGGACGCCGAAGGCCTTCGGATTCTTCACCCAGCCGGGCACAAGTCCCCAGCGGACGAGCGCAAAACGGCGCACGCCATGCGCCATCCGCACGATCGCGATCGGTTGGGTGGGCGCGATGTTATAGCGCGGCGGAAAGTCCTCGCCGTCGAGGTAGCCGAAGAGCGCCTGCAGCTCCTCCGGCGTGGCAGTCAGAACGAATCGTCCGCACATGGTCCAAAGTCCGGCCCGGCCCAAGGCCGGCATAAGAGACAAGAATCGGGCGCCGCGCTACCGTCCGGCCATCGTGCCGGCCACCCCCTCCCCCGACCGCCCCCGCCTCGGCGTCAGCGTCATGCTCTGGCGCGGCGGGCGCGTGCTGCTCGTCCGCCGCGCCCGCATGCCGCTCGCCGGATACTGGGCGCTCCCCGGCGGCAGCGTCGAACTCGGCGAGCGCCTCGCCGATGCCGCCCGGCGCGAGATGCGCGAGGAGACCGGGCTCGAGGTTGCGGTCACCGGTCAGATAGACACCGCCGAGATCATCGGCAAGGACGCAGCGGGCGCCGTCGAAAGCCACTATGTGATTGCGGTTTTCGCCGCCGTCGACCGCGGCGGCGAGGCGGTCGCCGGCGACGACGCGGCGGAGGCGCGCTGGGTCGCGCCGGAGGAGTTCTGGAAGCTGCAGATGACCGCCGACACGCTCCGCATCGTCACTGCCGCCGCACGTACCGGGGAGCAGCGGCGTTGAGCCGGTCGGGCGGCCCGATCCTGGCGGCGGTCGTCGCCCTGTCGACCCTGGTGTCGCCGGTCCGGGCGCTCAGCCAGGGCTCGGGCATCCTGGTCATACCCGGCGCCAGTGATACGGCGCCGGCAGCCCCGCCGCCGTCCTCCGGGATCGTCGAGGACGCGCCGGCGCAGCGGCCCTACGACGCGCAGCTTCTCCGCCTCGCCGAGATCCTCGGCGCCCTCCACTATCTCCGTGGCCTCTGCGGCAGCGGCGAGGGGACGCTCTGGCGCGACCAGATGCAGGGTATCATCGAATCCGAATCGCCCGACGACGTACGGAAATCGCGGCTGATCGCGCGCTTCAATCTCGGCTATGAGAGCTTTCGCGCGGTTTACCGCACCTGCACCGCGGCCGCGACCACGGCGGTCGAGCGGTATATCGAGGAAGGCGCCCAGATCGCCCGGGACATCGGCATCCGCTACGGCCGCGAGAAGTGACTGGGTTAACGGCGGGTTAACGGAATCCCTCGAATTCCTTAAGGTCAAATTAACCCTTTCTTCACGATCGGGCTGCCGGCCGAACCGCCTCGTGCTACCTTATGTGACGTTAACCGTGTTCGGGGCATGGGGGCGCGACCCAATGGCGACAGCAGCCGCTGCGGCGGAAGGAATGAGTGCGGCCGCCGAGGACCTGGCGATCGCCGAAAAGAAGCGCGTGGCGCTTTCCTACCTCGCCGAGGCATGGGACAGCGCCACGGCCGAGGGAGTCGATCCCGAGATCCTTGCCCATGCCGCCCTCTTCACCGCGCTCGCCGACCTCGTCCTGATCTACGGCGAGGAGCCGGTGGCGGAACTGGCCCGGAGCCTGCCGGATCGCATCCGCGCCTTCGAGTTCTCGGTCGACCGCGTCGTCCAGTAGCGGGCTTCCGCCGGGCGGCCCTCCCCCCGCGTCATTCTGCCGGGACGCGACCGGCTAACCCCGGTTCTTCGAGTATTGTAGAATGGCGTGCTGATTTGGCACGGATCGGCGAAGTCCGGCCGGAGGAGTATTGCCATGCCGAGATTGCGTGCATGCTTTGCCGCGGGCGCTGCCCTGGCCATTGCGGCGGCGGCGCCGGCTTTTGCCGCCAGCCTCCAGGCACCGTTCCCTCCCCCGGCGAAGCCGGCACTCGTCCGCATCGCCGACAAGGTCATGCCGGAAATCCCGCCGCTCGATACGCCGGCTGAGGGCGCCGCCACCGATACCGGCACCGACCAGACCAATCCGGACGATCCCGCCGTCGCAACGCCGGCGGCGAGCGACTTGCCGATCCCGGTGGTCGAGTACGACTTCTCGAAGCTGCCGCCGCCAGTGAAGCGCATGCGCGACCAGATCCTCGAGGCAGCGGCGACCGGCGATATCGAGAAGCTGCGGCCGGTCATAGCCGCTAACGGCGAGGAGCCGCAGTTCAGCTTCAACGACATCGACGATCCGATCGCGTACCTGAAGTCGCTGTCCGGCGATCCCGAGGGCCGCGAGATCCTGGCCATCCTCACCGAGGTGCTCGACGCCGGCTACGTTCACGCCGACGAAGGCACGCCGGACGAGATATACATCTGGCCGTACTTCGCGCGCTATCCGGTCGACAAGCTGACGCCGCCGCAACTGGTCGAGCTTTTCAAGCTCATCTATGCCGGCGACTTCGAGGACATGAAGGCCGACGGGACCTACCTCTTCTACCGCGTCGGCATTACGCCGAAGGGCGTCTGGAAGTACTTCGTCGCGGGCGACTAGGACCCACTTTCGCGAAGATGTGCCGGCCCCGGCAGCAACCGGCGTTTCGCGGGCTTCTGCCCATGATCTAGGCGGTGCGCCGAAGCGTCTCGGCGAAGCGCACCGGCGCACCGCCGGACGGAGCCGCGATCTCGCCTTCCCACATCACCCGTTGTCCGCGCACGATCGTGCCGACCGGCCAGCCGGTGACCGCGACACCGTCATAGGGCGTCCATTGCGAGCGCGAGGCGATCCAGCCGTCGCGGATGGTCTGGCGGCGTCTCAGGTCGACGATGGTGAAGTCCGCGTCATAGCCGACGGCGATCCTCCCCTTGCCCGCGATGCCGAAAAGCCGAGCCGGGCCGGCGGAAGTCATGTCGACGAAGCGAAGCAGCGACAGCCGCCCGGCAGCAACGTGATCAAGCATCACGGGAACGAGCGTCTGGACGCCGGTCATGCCGGAGGGCGAGTCGGGATAGGGTCTCGCCTTCTCGGCCAGGGTGTGCGGCGCGTGATCGGAGCCGAGCACGTCCGCGGTGCCGTCGGCGACCGCCCGCCAGAGGCGCTCGCGGTGGCGGCCGCCGCGCACCGGCGGATTCATCTGGGCCCGCGTCCCGAGGCGCCGGCAGGCATCCGCGTCCAACGTCAGGTGCTGCGGCGTGACTTCGACGCTGACATTGTCCTTGTGGGCGAGGATGAAGTCCATCTCCTCCGCGGTCGAAATGTGGAGGAGATGAACGCGGGCGCCGGTTTCCTCGGCGATCCGGGTCAGCCGCCCGGTCGCGCGGAGCGCCGCAATCTCGTCCCGCCAGACCGGATGCGAAGCGGGATCGCCGGCGACGCGCAGGCCGCGGCGCTCGTTGAGGCGGGATTCGTCCTCGGCATGGACCGAAACGCGCCGGCGCGTCCGCGACAGGATCGCGCGCAGCGTCTCGTCGTCCGGCACCAGCAGGTCGCCGGTCGACGATCCCATGAAGATCTTGATGCCGGCCGCGGCGGGCAGCCGCTCGAGATCGGCGACGTGCCCGACATTGCCTGCCGTGCCGCCGACGAAGAAGGCAAAGTCGCAGTGCATGCGGCCGCGGGCCCGGCGGACCTTGTCGGCGAGCGCTGCCTCGCTGACCGTCAGCGGATTGGTGTTGGGCATCTCGAACACCGCGGTCACGCCGCCCATGACGGCGGCGCGCGAGCCGGTCTCGAGGTCCTCCTTGTGTTCGGCGCCGGGCTCGCGGAAATGCACCTGAGTGTCGATAACGCCGGGAACAATGTGCAGTCCGGTGCAGTCGAGGCTTTCGCCGGCGGCCGCGAGACCGACCGGGCCGATCGCAGCGATCCGCCCTCCGCTCACGCCGATGTCGCGTTCGCCGATGCCGTCCTGGTTGACCACCGTTCCGTTCCGGAGGACGAGGTCGAAGGTCTCGGGCATGGGAACGCTCCGGGTTCGCCTTGAGCGCGTTGGTGCGGAGGCTTATTTCAGTCCGGGATGCAACCAACCAGAACCGAGTCCGAATGCCAACCGCCTATCTTCCCGACCGATCGGTGATTGCCGTCTCCGGGGAAGACGCGACCCGGTTCCTGCAGGACCTGGTCACCTGCGAGGTAGCGGAACTGCCAGCCGGGGAGGCGCGCTGGGGCGCGCTTTTGTCGCCGCAGGGGAAGATTCTCTTCGATTTTCTCGTCTCCGGGGGCGCCGATGGCGGCTACCGCCTGGATGTTGCGCGAAGCATCGCCGTCGATCTCGTCAAGCGACTCGGTTTCTACAAGCTTCGCGCGAAGGTCAGGATCGGTGAGCCGGTCGCGGATGGCGAGCAGTTCGCCGTCATCGCGCAGTGGGGAATCGCCGGCGAATCCGGCGACGTCCGCGACGGTCGCCATCCGGGACTGGGGGTGCGCCGATACGTCCGCGAGAGCGAGGCGCGCGCGCTCGCCGATACCGGCCGGGCCGCCTATGACGCGCACCGCGTCGCCCTCGGCATCCCCGAGGGCGGGGCCGACTTCGCCTATGGCGAGGCATTTCCGCACGATGTCGACATGGACCAGCTTGGCGGCGTCGACTTCCGGAAAGGCTGCTATGTCGGCCAGGAAGTCGTCTCGCGCATGGAGCACCGCGGAACGGCGCGGCGGCGGATCGTCCTCGCCGAAGGCTCCCCTCTCCCGGCGATAGGGACCGAGGTTGTGGCCGGCGAACGGCCGGTCGGGGTTTTCGGTTCGCATGCCGGTGACCGGGGACTGGCGCTGGTGCGTCTCGACCGGGCGCGCGCGGCGATCGACGCCGGAACGCCGATCACGGCCGGCGGAGTCCGCCTGTCGCTTGCCATTCCGGCCTGGGCCCGATTCAGGTGGCCCGCGGCGGACGAGATGCAGGCCGACCATGCCTGACCGCGCCGGCGCACCGCCGCGTGTCTGGCAGCGCATGCTGTCCGGGCGGCGGCTCGACCTCCTCGACCCGTCGCCGCTCGATGTGGAACTGGAGGACATTGCGCACGGGCTCGCGCGGGTGGCGCGCTGGAACGGCCAGACATCGGGGGACCACGCGCTGTCGGTCGCGCAGCACACGCTCGTCGTCGAAACGATCGTCCGGCGTGCCAATCCGGGCATGAGCGCCGAGGGCCTTCTCGCGACTATGCTCCACGACGCGCCCGAATACGTGATCGGCGACATGATCTCGCCGTTCAAGGCGCTGATCGGGGGCGAGTACCGGACCGTCGAGGCGCGGCTCCTCTCGGCCATCCACCGGCGCTTCGGACTGCCCGCGATCTTGCCGCCGGGTCTCGTCCAGAAGATCAAGGCCGCCGACATGATCGCCGCCTATTACGAAGCGACGGTTCTGGCAGGTTTCACCCAATCCGAAGCTATCCGTTACTTCGGAAGGCCGCGCGGCATCGATCCGAAGGCAATCGCACTCGATCCGTGGCCGGCGCAGGCCGCAGAAGCGCGCTTTCGCGCCCGTTTCGAGGAAATCGCCGCCGATCTGGCGCGTCCGCCCGCCGCCGCGGTAAACGACGCGGCGCGCATCTGAAACGGAGCGGGTCGAGCATGCCCCAGGTCCTGGTCTCGCCACTGTCACGTGTCGCCGAGACGGTGCGCCAATCGGGCGCCAGCCATCTCGTCACGCTCATCAACAGGGACACGCCGGTCGCCAGACCCGACGGGATTGCGGCGGAGAACCACCTCTTTCTCGGCATGAACGACATCGTCGAGCCGATGGAGGGGCTGATCCCGCCGGCCGAGGAGCATATCGCCACCCTCCTCCAGTTCGTGTCCGGCTGGGACCGCAGGCGGCCGATGGTCGTCCATTGCTTCGCCGGCATCAGCCGCTCGACCGCGGCGGCGTTCGTCGTGCTCTGTGCGGTCAATCCAGCCCGCAGCGAACTCGAAATCGCGAGCCGAATCCGCGCCGAATCGCGGTTCGCCTATCCCAATCCGCGAATCGTCAATCTGGGCGACAGGGCGCTCGGCCGAAACGGCCGGATGGTGACCGCAGCGGCAGCAATCGGCCGGGGCGAACTCGCCGACGAGAACGTCCCGTTCGCCATCGCGATCGCCGAATGACGACGAGGGCTGCGCCGCCGCCGATCGAGATCGGACTAACGGCCGCGATCGTCACGGTCGCCGGCAACCAGCCCCTCATCCTGGTCGCGTCGCCGGCCAGCAAGGGCGAGCCCGACGGGTTGCCTTTCGGCCCGTTCGATCCGCTGATGCATCGGACATTCGAGATGGGGCTGCGCGCCTGGGTGGCCGAGCAGACGGCGCTCCCCCTCGGCTATGTCGAGCAGCTCTACACGTTCGGCGACCGCGGACGGCACGCCGCCCAGAACGATCCCGGCCCGCATCTGGTTTCGGTCGGTTACCTCGCCCTCACCCTGCCGTCGGCGGAATCGGAGGAGGCGCTCGCCAGAGCCGGCGCCATGTGGCGGCACTGGTACCAGTTTTTTCCGTGGGAGGACTGGCGTGGCGGGCGTCCGGCGCTTCTCGACACAACCATCCTTCCCACGCTCCGCCGGTGGGCGAAATCCCCGCCGGCCGACAACGCGCCGGTGCGCGCCCTCAGCCGTCAGGAGCGGGTGCGCCTGTCGTTCGGCGACGAGAACACACGGTTCGACGAGGAACGGACGCTCGATCGCTATGAACTCCTCTATGAGGCCGGACTAGTCGAAGAGGCGCGGCGGGACGGACGGCCGGCTGCCGAGAACGCGCCGTCTCCCGTAGGCACGCCGATGCGATTCGACCATCGCCGGATTCTCGCCACGGCGATCGGGCGTCTCCGCGCCAAGCTGAAATACCGCCCGGTGGTCTTCGAGTTGATGCCCCCGGAATTCACGCTGACCGAGCTGCAGCGGACGGTGGAGGCGATCTCAGGTCGCCACCTGCACCAGCAGAACTTCCGCCGCCTCGTCGAGTCGGCGGCATTGGTCGAGCCGACCGGCGTAACGGCGACCCAGAAGCGCGGCCGCCCGGCCGCGCTCTTCCGCTTCCGCCGGGAGGTGGTGAAGGAGCGCCCCGCCCCGGGTCTGCGGGTCGGCGGACGCCTCTGATTTGCGGCAAATCAGCGCTTGTTCCTCCCCTCATTCCGCGGGGTCGAAGGTTAACTTCAATTCTCGCGCACCGAATCTTCCGATGACAGCGCTTTCTCGCGCGGCGGACTATTGCGCCGGCCTTTCGGCATCCGATAGGAGTGCGAACCGGGCCGTCGAGGTAGCACGATGTCACTCTGGGTCTACAGCTTTGGCGACGGCAAGGCCGAGGGACGCGCCGACATGCGCGACCTCCTGGGCGGCAAGGGGGCCAACCTTGCCGAGATGTGCAATCTCGGGCTTCCGGTTCCGCCCGGCTTCACGATCAGCACCGCCGTCTGCCGGTATTTCTATGAAAACGAACGCCGCTACCCGGACGGACTGATCGACGAAGTCGCGCTGGCGCTGACCCTCGTCGGCGAGGCGACCGGGCGAAACTTCGGCGACGAGAACAATCCGCTCCTCGTTTCGGTGCGCTCGGGCGCGCGCGCCTCGATGCCCGGCATGATGGACACGGTGCTCAATCTCGGCCTTAACGACCGGACCGTGAAGGCGCTTGAACGGTCGGCGGACCGGCGGTTTGCCTACGATTCCTACCGGCGGTTCATCCAGATGTACTCCAATGTCGTGCTCGGGATCGAGCACCGATCGTTCGAGGAACGGCTGGAAGACTTCAAGGATGAGCGCGGATTGGCGTCGGACAACGACCTCGGCGGCGACGACTGGGCGGAACTCACCCACGACTATCACGTCATCGTTGAGCGCGAACTCGGCCGCGCCTTCCCGCAGGATCCGAACGAACAACTGTGGGGCGCGATCGGCGCGGTGTTCGCCTCGTGGATGAGCCCCCGCGCGATCACCTATCGCAGCCTCAACAGCAT
>DASRGK010000003.1:0-10350 GCA_035651055.1 Bauldia sp. | reverse complement strand
ATGACTTTCAGCCACGGGCTTCTCCTGTCCGGCTCAGGCCGTCTTAGACGGCGTACAGCAGCAGGAGCGCGATCAGCAGCGAGAAGATGCCGAGCGCTTCGGTCACCGCGAAGCCGAAGATGAGGCGGCCGAACTGGCCGTCGGCAGCAGCCGGGTTGCGCACCGCTGCGGCAAGGTAATTGCCGAAGATGTGGCCGAGGCCGATGCCCGCGGTGCCCATGCCGATACAAGCAATGCCGGCGCCGATGGCCTTTGCGGCTGCGGTGAGTGCTTCGCCTTCCATGTTGCTCAGTTCTCCTGGTGAGAGGTTCGTTGGTTGCCGGCTAGTGGCCGGGATGCAGCGCGTCGTTGAGGTAAAGGCTGGTGAGGATCGCGAAAACGTATGCCTGCAGCGCCGCGACGAGGAACTCCAGCGCGGTGAGCGCGACGGTGGCGAGCAGCGGCAGGATGGCGCCGAGGATGCCGACAAAACCGGCCGAGCCGAGCAGCAGCACGAAGCCGGCGAACACCTTCAGCGTGATGTGGCCCGCCAGCATGTTGGCGAAGAGACGGATCGACAGGCTGATCGGCCGCGAGATGAACGACAGGACCTCGATCATGACGATGAACGGCAGCAGCACCTTGGGCACGCCGCTCGGGACGAACAGGCGGAAGAAATGCAGCTTGTGCTTCCACAGGCCGTAAACCACCACCGTCAGAATGACGGCGATCGCCATCGTTGCCGTGATGACGATGTGCGAGGTGACGGTGAAGAAGTACGGGAACATCCCCCACAGATTGGCGATGAGGATGAACATGAAGAGGCTGAAGACGAAGGGGAAGAACATCATCCCCTTTTCGCCGGCGCTCTCGCGCAGCGTATTGGCCACGAATTCGTAGGTCAGTTCGCCCGCCGACTGCCACCGCGACGGAACCAGGGCGCGGCGGCGGGTCGACAGGATGAGGAATGCCGAGGCGCCAAGCACCGTCAAGAGCATGAACAGCGCGGAATTGGTGAAGGACAGGTCGATCCCCCCGACTTCGATCGGGACGATGCGCTGGATATTGAACTGGTGGATTGGACCTTCCGCCGCCAAGTTCTGCCCTTTCACTTCCCCGCCGGTTTCATCAGCCCCGCCGCACGGAGCACACTGAAAATCCCCGCCCCGAAACCGAGGAGCAGGAAGATCACCAGTCCCCACGGCGACGTGCCGAACAGGCGATCGATTCCCCAGCCCAGCGCCGCGCCGACCGCCACGCCGGCAACGAAATCGGCGCCGAGCCGCATGGCCATCGCGAAGCCGGGCTTCGGCGGTGCATCCACCGGAACCCTGTCGCTTGCCCGTTCGGCCCGGTTTTCGCCAAGCCGGCGGTCAAGCTCGTGCAGCCTTCTGGAAAGCTCGGCGTCGTCGGGAGGCTGCGAATGGTCAGGCACAGGTCGCTGGCCGTCCCGCTCGCTCATCGCGCTTCCCTGTTGGACGCCAAGAAAACCTAGGAATCCCGCCTCGCCCTTCGAAAGCCGGGCGCACCATAGTTTTCGTCCCAGACAGTGTCAAGAATAGGCTCTCACCTCATAAGCTATTGATATCATTGTATGATCAAGTAGTAATGTGGATACCGGCGAATGCCCGCCGGGGCGCGTCGCACCGAAAGTCAATCCGTGCGAGAAGCGGTCATGGCCGACAAGCCCCAGAACCAGCGCCGCAAAGGCGCCGTCGCGCTGGCCGAGATCGTGGGCAGGATCCTCGATCCGGTGACCGCGCGGCGCGGTTTCGCCAAGGCTGAACTGATCACCTCATGGCCGGCGATAGTAGGCCCGGCCTATGCCGACTGGACCGTGCCGGAGAAGATCGCCTGGCCGCGGCCGGCGGCGGGGAACGAGCCGGCTCCGGGCGTGCTGGTTCTGCGCGTCGATGGCCCGCGCGCCATCTTCGTCCAGCATGAGGTGGGGCAGATCATCGAGCGCGTGAACGCGTTCCTCGGCTACGCCGCGATCGGCCAGGTGCGGATCGTCCAGGGGGCGGTCGAGGGCCCGGCGCCGCGCGGGCCGGCGCCCGTCCCGCCGCTCGCCGCCGAGGCCGAACGGGCACTTGGCGAAACGCTGTCCGACGTCGCCGACGATGACCTCCGGGCCGCGCTCGACAGGCTCGGACGAGGCGTTCTCGGATCACGCAAACGCGACCGGCGAAGCCAATAAAGGCCACAATTCGCCTGTGCAGTCCCGCCGGTTTGCGGCAGACTGCGCCGCCAGATTTCCTCCCCCCAAGCGTCAACGAGCGATCCCCGATGAAGCCCAGAATGATGCTCCTCATCATCGCCATTGCGGCGGTGATCGCAGCCGGAGCGATCTATTTCTTCCTGCAGCCGACGCTCTCGCCGCTGCCGGAGACGGCGACCAAGGCGACACCCGCCGATCCCAACGCGCCGGCGGTTGCAGGTCCCGCTTCCGTCGATAGCAACGATCTCATGGTTGCGGGGCCGCTTGGCGACCGCACGCTCGGCGATCCCAAGGCTGCGAATGTCGTCATCGAGTACGGTTCGCTCACCTGCAGCCACTGCCAGGCGTTCAATGCCGAGGTGTTCAAGCCGTTCAAGGCGAAGTACATCGACACCGGCAAGGTCTATTACATCTTCCGCGAATTCACCCTGAACCCGGTCGACCAGGTCGCGGTGATGCAGGTGCGCTGCGCGCCGCCGGAGAAGTTTTTCGCGCTCGTCGACCTTCTCTACGAGCAGCAGCCCAACTGGGCCTTCGTCGACAAGCCGCAGGAGGCGCTCGCCGCTCTCCTCAAGCAGGCGGGCATTTCGCAGGAAGCGTTTGACGCCTGCACCAAGAACCAGGCGATCCTCGACGGGATCAACCAGGTGAAGAACCGCGCTGCCCAGAAGTTCGGAGTCAATGCGACGCCGACGTTCTTCTTCAACGGCAAGAAGCACGAAGGCGAGCAGACGATGGAGGACATCGACAAGATTCTTGCGGGCTAGCGCCGAATCACCAATACCCGGAGGGCCGGCGCCGCCCTCTTGAGGCGGGGTGTTTTCGGGAGCCGATTCCCTTGCAGTTCACCCGCCTTCGCATTCTCGGGTTCAAATCCTTCGTTGAGCCGACCGAGTTCGTCATCGAGCCGGGCCTGACCGGGGTGGTCGGGCCGAACGGCTGCGGCAAGTCGAACCTGGTCGAAGCGCTTCGCTGGGTAATGGGCGAGGCCTCCTACAAGAACATGCGTGCGTCCGGGATGGACGACGTCATCTTCTCGGGAAGCCTCAATCGTCCGGCCCGCAATACCGCCGAGGTCTCGCTCGCCATCGACAACAGCGACCGGACAGCGCCGATCACCTTCAACGAATCGGCGGAGCTCGAGATCACGCGCCGGATCGAGCGCGAGGCGGGGTCGGTCTACAAGGTCAATGGCCGCGACGTCCGCCAGCGCGACGTGCAGCTTCTCTTTGCCGATGCCTCGACCGGCGCCCATTCGCCGGCGATGGTGGGCCAGGGCCGGATCGGCGAGCTGATCGCGGCCAAGCCCACCGACCGCCGCGCGCTCCTCGAAGAGGCGGCCGGCATTTCCGGCCTGCACAATCGCCGGCACGAGGCGGAACTGCGGCTGACGGCGGCCGAGCAGAATCTCGGGCGACTCGACGACGTGGTCGCCGAGATCGATACGCAGCTCGACCAGCTGAAGCGCCAGGCCCGGCAGGCGGTGCGCTACCGCAATCTGTCGGGCGAAATCCGCAAGGCCGAGGCAACCGTCCTCCACGTCCGCTGGCTCGGCGCGAAAGAGCAGCTCGCCGAATCGGAGTCCGCCCTCCTCGACCTCACCCGGATTGCCGAAGACCGCGCCGGCGACCAGGCGCGAGCGGCAACGCGCGAGGCCGAGGCGGCCGCTGCCCTCCCGGCGCTCCGCGACAATGCAGTGCGCGCCGGCGCGGCGCTGCAGCGGATCGTCGCCGCGCGCGAAACGCTCGATCACGAGGAAGCGCGCGTGAAGGAGCGGCTGGCCGAACTCGACCGCCGGCTCTCGCAACTTGCCGATGATATCAGGCGCGAGGAGCGCATGGTCGCCGACAACGGCGTGATCCTGGCGCGGCTGGACGAAGAAGAGCGCGGCCTCGAAGCAGCGCATGCCGCGATGGACGAACGGCAGGCGGCCGCGGCCGAGCGGCGTCAGGCCTGCGAGGACGCCCTCGCCGAAAGCGAGCGGCGACTGAACGGGCTCACGCACGAACTGGCCGAGGTGACCGCACGGCGCGGCGAACTCGAACGGGCGCTGGCCGAAGCGAGCGACCGTATTGCGCGCCAGCGGCGCGAACTGGAGGACGTCGAGCGCGAACTCTCGATCCTCGACGAGGCCGCCAAGGATACCGCCGCCGTTACTCTCGCCAGGAACGAACTCGAAGCAGCGGAAATCTCGCTTCAGTCCGCCGAGCGGGATGCCCTCGCCGCGGAAGCCCGGACCGCGGAGGCGCGGACCCGCAATGCGGAAGCGCGACCGCCGCTCGCCGAAGCGGAACAGGCGCTCAGCCGTATCGAGGCCGAGTCGGCGACGCTGGTCGCGCTTCTCGCCACCACCCGCGTCGAGGGCGAGACGCCGATTCTCGACAGCGTGAAGGTGACGCACGGCTACGAGGAAGCGCTCGGCGCCGCCTTCGGCGACGATCTCGATGCTTCGACCGACGACGCGGCGGCGGTTCACTGGCGGATGGTCGGCGCTGCCGACGGGGATCCGCGGCTGCCGCCGGGCAGCGAACCGCTGTCCAACTACGTCGAGGCGCCGCCGGTACTCTCGCGCCGCCTCGCACAGACCGGGATTGTCGCGCCCGGCGACGGCCCTGCCCTGCAGGCCCTGCTGAAGCCGGGACAACGGCTGGTAACGCGGGCGGGCGACCTCTGGCGCTGGGACGGCTACACCGCCGCGGCCGGGTCGTCGAAGGCGGCGGCGCAGCGTCTGGCCAGCCGCAACCGGCTGACCGAACTCGACGCCGCGGCGATCGCGGCGCGCGCTGCCGTTGCCGAGAAATGGGCGGCCCTCGAGGCCACGTCCGCAGCGATGCGGACGGCGGAAAGCGAGGAGCGCAGTGCCCGCGATGCATGGCGGAGCGCGCAGAAGAGCGTCGACGAGAGGCGGGCGGCGCTTGCCGCGGCCGAGCGCGAATCGGCCCGCGTGGCGACACGGAGAAGCGCACTCGGCGAGGCGCAGAGCCGGCTCGCCCAGGCGATCGCCGAAGAGGAGACGCGCCGGTCAGATGCGGCGAACGGCCTGGCGTCGACGGCCGATCCGGCTGCGCTCGCCCCCGGCCTCGCCGCAGCGCGCGAACGGGTCGCGGCGGACCGGGCCGCCCTCGCGGAAGCGCGCGGGGCTGTCGAGAGCCTTGCCCGTGAGGCGGAAATGCGCGCCAGGCGCCTCGCCTACATCGCGGCGGAGCGCAAGAACTGGCAGGAACGGGGCGCCAATGCCGAGGCGCAGATCGGCATTCTGTCCACCCGCCGGGACGAGGCGGCTGCCGAACGCGCGCGGCTGGCGGAAGAGCCGGCGAGGATCGAGACGAAACGCGTCGCCCTTCTCTCCGAAATCGCCGCGGCGGAACAGGCCCGCAAGGAAGCCGCGGATGCGCTCTCCATCGGCGAGAACGCGCTCGCCGAGGCCGATCGCAGCGCGCGTGCCGCGCTCGACGCGCTGGCCGAGGCGCGCGAGCAGCGCGGGCGCGCCGAGGAACGCGCCGTCGCATCGCGCGAGCGGCTCGTCGAGGTGACCACGCGCATCCGTGAAGCGCTCGACTGCACGCCGGAGGAGACCGCGGCGGCCGCGGGGCTGCGCGCGGGCGATGCGGTGCCGCAGCTCGGCGAGACGGAGGCGCGGCTCGAACGCTACAGGCAGGAGCGCGAACGGCTGGGCGCCGTGAACCTGCGCGCCGAGGCTGAAGCAAACGAGGTTGCGGAGCGGCGGAATGCGATCGTGGCGGAGCGCGACGACCTGGTCGCGGCGATCCACCGCTTGCGGCAGGGCATCGGCAGCCTCAACAAGGAAGGCCGCGAGCGGCTCACCGCCGCCTTCGGCACGGTCAACGCGCATTTCCAGCGCCTCTTCACGCACCTCTTCAGCGGCGGGGTTGCGGAACTGCAGCTGACCGAGTCGGACGATCCCCTCGAAGCGGGTCTGGAGATTCTCGCGCGTCCGCCGGGCAAGAAGCCGCAGATCATGACGCTCCTGTCGGGCGGCGAGCAGGCCCTGACGGCAATGGCGCTCATCTTCGCCGTGTTCCTCACCAATCCGGCGCCGATCTGCGTCCTGGACGAGGTCGACGCACCGCTCGACGACGCCAATGTCGAGCGCTTCTGCAATCTGCTTGACGAAATGACCCGCTCGACGAACACACGGTTCGTGGTGATCACTCACAACCCGATCACGATGAGCCGCATGAACCGGCTCTTCGGCGTGACCATGGCCGAGCGCGGCGTCTCGCAGCTCGTCTCGGTCGACCTGCAGACTGCGGAGCGCTTCCGCGAAGCCGGATAGGATATCCGGCATGACGCCGGATCCGGATGCCCTCCTCGCCTGGTACGACCGCCATGCGCGCAAGCTGCCCTGGCGGGTCGGGCCGAAGGAGCGTGCCCGCGGCGTCGTGCCCGATCCCTATCGCGTGTGGCTGTCCGAGGTCATGCTGCAACAGACGAGCGTGGCGGCGGTGAAGCCGCGCTACGACGATTTCGTCGCGCGCTGGCCGAACGTCGCGGCGCTGGCGGCGGCGGCGCGCGAGGATGTCATGCGGGCGTGGACCGGCCTCGGCTACTACGCCCGCGCCCGCAACATGAAGGCCTGCGCCGATGCCGTGGTAGCGAAGCACGGCGGCGTGTTTCCGCGGACGGCGGAAGGTCTCCGCGCCCTCCCCGGCATCGGCGCCTATACCGCGGCTGCGGTCGCGGCGATTGCCTTCGACGAGCCGGTCGCCGTGGTCGATGCCAATATCGAGCGGGTGATCGCCCGCCTTTTCGCCATTGAGACGCCGGTGCCGGCAGCCAAGGCGGAGATCAGCCGTCGGCAGCAATCGCTGACGCCCTCCCGGCGCGCCGGCGATTTCGCCCAGGCGATGATGGACCTCGGTTCGGCGATCTGTACGCCGAAGCGGCCGGCATGTGCGCTCTGTCCGTTTTCGGGCACCTGCGTGGCGCATGCACGCGGCGCTGAGGATGCGTATCCGCGCCGCGGCGAAAAGGCTCCGCGGCCGGAGCGCTTTGGCATCGCCTTTGTCGCCCGTCGCCGGGATGGCGCGGTGCTGCTCCGGCGCCGGGCCGATAGCGGTCTGCTCGGCGGGATGGTCGAGGTGCCCGGGAGCGAATGGACGAGTCTTCAGGCTGACTTCGGCGCGATTTCTCACGCGCCGCTTGAGGCGGAGTGGCGGCCCATGCCCGGTCCGGTCGTCCACGTCTTCACCCACTTCCGGCTCGAACTTGCCGTCATGGCCGCGAGCGTGGCCGACGAGGCCTCGCCGCCGCCCGGCTGCTGGTGGGAGCCGGGCGCCTCGCTGCCCTACCAGGCACTGCCCAGCGTCATGAAGAAGGTGATCGAGGCGGCAATACCGGGCGCGACGGCCAAGGGTCGTTCCGACAGGGTCGGGAGAGTGGCGTGAGCGGCATCAAGCACATCGTCTTCGATCTCGGCAATGTGCTCGTCCGCTGGGACCCCGAAATCCCGTACCGGCGCCTCATCCCGGATGCGGCGGCGCGGCGGCGCTTCCTCGACGAGGTCTGCAACAGCGCCTGGCTTGCCAAGACGGATGCCGGCGCGACCTGGGCGGAAGCGGAGGCCGAACTCATCGTCGCCCATCCCGCCGACGCCGCGATGATCCGCGAATTCCGGAGGCACCATGCCGAGATGCTTCCCGGTCCGATCGAGGAGAGCACGGCCATTGCCAACCGCCTCATCGACGCCGGCTATGACGTGACCGCGCTTACCAATTGGGCGGCGGACACTTTTCTCGAAGCCGAGCAGCGTTTCCCCGTCTTCCGGCGATTTCGCGGGGTGACGGTCTCGGCGCGCATCGGCACGGTGAAGCCCGACGCCGCGATATTCCGGCATCATGCGGAGACCTTTGGCCTTCAACCCGCCGCCACCCTCTTTTTCGACGACAGCCCCAGGAACGTCGCGGCGGCCCGTGCCGCCGGGTGGAATGCCGAGGTGTTCGTCGATCCTGACGGCCTGCGGCGCGACCTGGCCCGCCACGGCATTCCCTTGAAGTGACCATGTCACATGCCTATAGTCACATCATGAACCGGGAAGTCTCAAAATCGGTCTTCAAGGCGCGGGCGCTGCAGCTGCTCCGCGAAGTCGAAGCGACGGGACAGCGGCTGGTGATCACCGACCGCGGCAAGCCGGCGATCGAGGTTCGGCCCTACGAACCAACGGAGCACGACGCTCTGAAGGACTTGCGGGGCTCGGTTCTGTCCTTCGATCGTCCGCTCGATCCCGTGGGTGAGGAAGACTGGGAGCGTGCGGATCGGATCGATCCGCCGTGATCGTCCTTGATACCCACGCGCTGGTTTGGTGGGTCAGCGGTCAGGCAGGCCTGCTCGGTGCCGGCGCGGCCGCCGCAATCGAACGTGAGAGATCTACTGATGGAATCAGGATTTCCTCCATATCGGCGTGGGAGATTGCGTTGCTGGTTGAGCGCCAGCGACTGACCTTGAATCGTGAAGTTTCAAGCTGGCTGGCCAAGGTCGAGCAAATCCCCGGGGTTGCCTTCGTGCCGGTAACCAACGCGGTCGCAATCGAGGCCGTGAACCTGCCCGGCAACTTTCATCGCGATCCCGCCGACCGGATGATCGCCGCGACGGCTCGCATTCTGAACGCATCCGTGGTTACCAAGGACAGTCGGCTCATCGACTATCCGCACATCGCGACCTTGTGGTGAGCGGCTAGCCGCCGGCGGTCGCCATTTCGCGCCGGATCGCCGCGCGGAGTTCGTCGATCGGCGCCCGCTCCCCGCCGCGGTCGAAATGCCAGAACGTCCAGCCGTTGCAGGCGTCGAGCCCCTGCACCAGCGCGCCGACGCGATGGATCGAGCCGGTGTGCTCGCCGGCGCGAAGCGTTCCGTCTGCACGCACCTCGGCGCGATGCCGGGCGCGGCCGTCGGTGAGGATTGCGCCGGGCGAAATGATGCCGCTTTCAACCAGCGTCCCGAACGCGACGCGCGGCTCGGCCCGCTTGCCGGAGGAAATTTCCAGCGCCGTTGTCGGCGCCGGCTCCACCGCCGCGATCCGCGCCGTCGCGGCGGCGATATACTCCGCCTCGCGCTCGACGCCGACGAAATGGCGGCCGAGGCGCTTCGCTACCGCGCCGGTCGTCCCGGTGCCGAAGAACGGGTCGAGCACTACATCGCCGGGCTTCGACGAAGCCAGCAGGATGCGGTGGAGGAGCGCCTCCGGCTTCTGTGTCGGATGGACCTTCCTGCCGCCCTCGCCCTTCAGCCGCTCATTCCCGGTGCAGATCGGAAAGAGCCAGTCGGAGCGCATCTGGATGTCGTCATTGCCGCGCTTCAGGGCCTCGTAGTTGAACGTATAGCTCTTGGCGGCCGGATCGCGGCTCGCCCAGATCATCGTCTCGTGGGCATTGGTGAAGCGGCGGCCGCGGAAGTTCGGCATCGGGTTGGTCTTGCGCCAGACGATGTCGTTGAGGATCCAGAAGCCGAGGTCCTGCAGCATCGTCCCGACGCGGAAGATGTTGTGATAGGAGCCGATTACCCAGAGCGTGCCGTTCGGCTTCAGCACGCGGCGGCACGCCAGCAGCCAGGCGCGCGTGAAGGCGTCGTAATCGGCGAAGCTGGCGAACCGGTCCCAGGCGTCGTCGACCGCATCGACCTCGGACTGGTCGGGCCGGGTCAGCCTGCCCTCGAGCTGGAGGTTATAGGGCGGGTCGGCAAAAACGAGGTCGACCGAGGCGGCCGGCAGCCTCGCCAGTTCGCTCACGCAATCGCCCTGGAGGATCGAATCGAGCCACGGCAGCTCCGCCGCTTTTTGACGCGCCTGCCCCATCCGAACGCCCACCCGTACGCAACAACACGCTTGATCCATCCTTGCCGGACAAGGTGAAGGCCGGGTTAGGCGGCATGGTTAAGCGGAGGTGAACCATGCGCCGAGGGGAGGCCGGGGGCGCAGAAAGCGTGCTTTGCAACGCGCCGCGGCCGGGCTAGAGCTTCCGCGCCATCCCCAGGTCCGGACCGCCTCTCCCATGCTCATCCTCTTCGACTGCGACGGCGTGCTCGTCGATTCCGAGATCATCGCCGCCCGGGTCGACGCAGATCACTTGCGAAAGGTCGGCTACGAGATCACCCCGCAGGAAGTCACCCACCGCTTTGCCGGCCTCACCAGCAGCGCCA
>DASRGK010000002.1:0-6571 GCA_035651055.1 Bauldia sp. | reverse complement strand
GGACGCTGATCGCGGTGGTGCTCGGCGCCGATACCTCGACCGGGCGCGCGGAACTGGCCGCCCGCCTTCTCAACCAGGGCTTCAACGGGTTCTTCCCCGGCTTCACGCCGGCCGGGCTTGCCGGATTCCGGAGCGCAGCCGCCCGCGGCACCGCGCCCAACTATCATGACGACGTGTGCAAACGGCGGAAGCTCCTCGAGGAGGACGACAGCGCCGATATCGGCGACTCGGCGCTGGGCCCGCCGGTTCCGACCATGGCGCCGGTGGTCGTGCGCACGGGGCTTGCCGACAGTTCCACCACGCCGGCGGCGCCCGGCACGGTTCCCGCAACCGGGACCCCCAAGGCAACGGGCATCCCCCTGCCGCGGCTCCGCCCGCCCTACCGTGCCGGCGCCGACAAGGCGCCGCCGAGCTTCGACCAGCGCTTCGATCCGGGCCACGACAGACTGAGCCTGCGCTAGCGCCATGAGTGCCGCCGCGACGCGGCCGCGGAAGCCGCCCATCCCCGTATTGCTCGTCACCGGGGCGCGCGGCGCCGGCAAGACCCGCCTCATCAACCGGCTGCTCGGCGAGCCTGCCTTCGCCGGGACGGCTGTCATCGTCAACGAGGCGGGCGCGACCGCCGTCGAGGGCGCCATGGTCGAGCGCGCCGAGGACGGGATCGTGGCGCTCTCCGGCGGCTGCGTCTGCTGCACGGTGCGGGGCGAACTGGTCGAGGCGATGGAGCGGCTGCTGCGGGCGCTCGACAACGGCCGCATCGAGACGCTGTCGCGCGTGATCATCGAGACCGCGGGAAGCGCCGACCCCATTCCCGTGCTCGGCCTGATCGCCCGCCACCCTTACCTCAGCATGCGCTTCCGGCTGGACGGGATCATCGCGGTTGCGTCCAACCCGGAGCAGCTCGACGCGGACGCGCAGCGCCGTCAGGTTGCCGCGGCGGACGTGGTCATCCTGCCGCGCACGGCCGAGGCCGACCTGATGACGGCGCGGATCTCACAGCTCAATCCATCCGCGCCGATTCTGGCCGTTGACGTTCCGGGTCTGGCGGCGAAACTGACCGGGCTGTTCGATCCGATCGACGATCCGGGCCGGCTGGCGGCGTGGCTCGCGTTCGACCGGTATCCCTTGGAGCCGGGCGGGCAAGCCCCGCCCTACTCGGCCTTCGTGCTGGCGCGCGACGGCGCGATCCCGTCATCGGCGCTCTGGGACTTCCTCGACCGGCTGACGCTCGACCACGGCGATAAGCTGGTCCGTCTCCGCGGCATCGTCCGAAACGAGGAGGGCGAGCCGGTCCTCGTCCACGCGATCGGCGGGCTTTTCTCGGTCCCGCAGATCCTCGCGGAATGGCCGGACGGGGACCGGAGGACTCGGCTCGCCGTCGTCGCCCGCGACCTCGACCGGCCGGCGCTGGAGGCGCTCGTCGACGCCTTCACCGGCGGCGCGATCGATACGGCCGACCGCGCGGCGCTCCTTGCCAATCCGCTGGCGATCCCCGGTTTCCGGGCGCGCTGACCGGCCGCTAGCCCACCGGGTTTCCCGCCGCCTCGCGCTCGATCGTGTCGAGCGGCTGGTCTTTCAGCGTCGCCTCGAAAGCGCGCAGGCGCTTGTAGATCGACATCAGCTCTATGATCGTCGACCACGAATTGACCAGGTACTGGAAGGACGAGAGGACGCGGTCGAAGGCGCGCAGAATCTGCTGCATGACGCCGAGCGTAAAGCCGGCGGCGACGATGGTCGGCGCCAGCGCGATATAGGGAACGAGCACGCTTGCCTGCAGGTACCCGTAGCGCGCGACGTTGAAGTAGAGGTAGTTGAGGTAGAGGCGGAAATAGTTGCGCCGCACGTTCTCGTAGAGCTCGGCGAGCGTCATCGGCTGGGCCCGCGCCGGATCGTCCTCGCCGAGCACCAGTTCCTTGCGGTAGGCCGCCTCGACGCGCTGGTTGCGGAAGTTGAGGCCGGGCAGTCGGATGCCGGCGACGGCGAGCAGGCCGGTGCCGAAGATCGACCAGGCGATCGCGATCACCACCAGCGCCTGCGGGATATAGCCGATGACCGGGATGTCCTGGACGAAGCGCGACAGGCCCCAGAGGATCGGCAGGAAGGCGATCAGCGTCATGATCGAATCGACGAAGCTTTCGCCGAGGTCCTCGATGGTCTGGGCGAAGCGCATCGTGTCTTCCTGGACGCGCTGCGAGGCGCCCTCGATCCGGCGCAGCCGGGCCCAGCGCGCGACGTAGAAATTGTTCATTGCCGTGCGCCAGCGGAAGATGAAGTGCTGGATGAGGAAGAAGTTCAGCACAACGGCCATGATGTAGATCATGGCGATGGTGAGGAAGGTGACCATCTCGGCAAAATACTGGTCGAGCGTGACGCTGTGCGGCGTGGCGAGCGCCTGCTGGATGAGGTCGTAGAAAGAGCCGAACCAGTTGTTGATCATCACGTCCAGTTCGACCTTGAACCAGATGACGAAGAGCGCGACCTCGGCGGCAACCACCGACCAGCGGAACCACGGGTGCGGCTGCGCGCGGTACCAGGCGGCCGCGAAAATCGCCCCCATCAGGATCATGTAGAAGTAGAGCCAGACGTCGATGGCAAGGTTGCTGGCATTCTCGAAGGCCGACCGCGCCGCGTCGTCGGCGCCGGCCGCAAGCGGTGCCGGATAGGGAAAACCGATGAGCGCGCCGAGGTCGACCGACGGGCCGAGGTCGCGGAAGAAGAAGTACCAGACCAGCATCGAGAAGCCGGTCCACAGAACGGCGGACGGGAAGAAGTATTTCGGATCGGGGAAGAAGGAAGCGAACATTCTCGTCTCGCGCTCCGGGTTGGGGCGGCGCGCGAAGCCGCGCGCCAGGCGGCGAAGGATGGGCGAACCGCCACAGGCACGCAATCGCCGCCGGTGACGCGCCGGAGCCGGCCCGCAGGGAAGCCCTGCCGTTCCCGTCGGTTCAGTCGGCCCGCCCTCTGTGGCATAGATGACGGAACCGGAGACGGAGAAGTTTCAAAAATGAGCGTCGCTGCAACCAAGCCGGGCGTTTCGGGCGTAGAAATCCGCGGGGGCTGGGGCCCGCGCTACGAGGAGGTGCTGAACGAGGGGACGCTCGCCTTTCTCGCCGGGCTGCACCGGAAATTCGATCCTTCCCGCCAGCGCCTGCTGAAGCGGCGCGAGGAGCGGCAGGCGCGCCTCGATGCCGGCGAACTCCCGGATTTCCTCCCGGAGACGAAGCATGTCCGCGAGGCGGAGTGGAAGGTCGCGCCGATCCCGCAGGACCTGCTCGACCGGCGGGTCGAGATCACCGGGCCGACCGACCGCAAGATGGTGGTGAATGCGCTCAATTCCGGCGCGAAGGTCTTCATGGCCGACTTCGAGGACGCCAACTCGCCGACCTGGGCGAACCAGATCGAGGGCCAGATCAACCTCATCGACCGCTGGGCGAACCGCATCGACTTCACCGACGCCGGCACCGGCAAGGCATACAAGCTCAGCGACAAGCCGGCGGTGCTCCTGGTCCGCCCGCGCGGCTGGCACCTGCCGGAGGAGCACCTGGTCGTCGACGGCCAGCCGATGTCGGGCGCGCTCTTCGACTTCGGGCTCTACTTCTTCCTCAACGCCAGGACGACGCTGGCCAAGGGGAGCGGCCCCTATTTCTACCTGCCGAAGCTGGAAAGCCACCTCGAGGCGCGGCTGTGGAACGAGGTCTTCGTCGAGGCGGAACGGGCCGTCGGCGTGTCGAACGGCACGATCAAGGCGACGGTGCTCATCGAGACGCTGCCGGCGGCCTTCGAGATGGACGAGATTCTCTACGAGCTCCGCGACCACATTGCCGGGCTCAATTGCGGTCGCTGGGATTACATCTTCTCGTTCATCAAGACGCTCAGGAAAAAGCCGGAATATCTCCTGCCCGACCGCGGCCAGGTGGTCATGGGGAAGGCGTTCCTGAAGGCCTATTCGGAACTGCTCATCAAGACCTGCCACCGCCGCGGCGCCTTCGCCATGGGCGGCATGGCGGCCCAGATTCCGGACCGCAAGAACCCGGCGGTCAACGAAGCGGCCTTCGCCAAGGTGCGGGCCGACAAGGAGCGCGAGGCCAAGGCCGGCCACGACGGCACCTGGGTGGCGCATCCCGACCTCGTGCCGGTGGCGATGGAAGTCTTCGACAGGTTCATGCCGACGCCGAACCAGCTCGACAAGCTGCGTGAGGATGTCGTGGCGAGCCAGCGCGACCTTCTCGAAGTGCACGAGGGCACGCGGACCGAGGCGGGCCTGCGCGAGAACATCCGGGTCGGCGTCCAGTACATCGAGGCGTGGCTGCGCGGCCGCGGCGCGGTGCCGCTCTACAACCTCATGGAGGACGCCGCGACCGCCGAGATCAGCCGCTCGCAGATCTGGCAGCAACTGCATTTCGGCGCGACGCTGGAGGGCGGGGTCAGGGTCACGCCGGACCTCTTCGAGAAATGCCTCGGCGAGGAGATGGAGCGGGTGAAGGGCGAGATCGGCGAGAAGGCCTATGCGTCGGGCAAGTTCCCGCAGGCGATCGAGCTGTTCCGCACGCTCTCGACGGCGAAGACGCTGATGCCCTTCCTGACGCTGCCGGCGTACCGGATGATCGTGTAGCGCGGCCGTCTCGCAACACCCTCTCCGGGGAGCGACTACTGCCCCATCCACCGCTCGTTCCCGCGCATGCGGGAACCCAGGCCCGTGCCAGAGCACGGAGCGCGGTGAAGGGACGCCGGCAGGGATAACCCCCGGAAGCTGGCACCACGCTTTGCCAGAACCAGGCTGGGTTCCCGCATGCGCGGGAATGAGCGGACTGATGTTCGCGAAAAGTAATCCCGGACGGCCCTACTCCGCCGCCGCTGGCGGCGCGGAGTGGCGGCCGCGGAGCGGCATCTCCTGCATGGCCAGCATGAACAGGAAGGCGATGAAGCAGGCGATCGCCCCGGCGGCGAAGACACCGCGGAAGACCGGGCCGAAATCGACGCCAGCCCGCACGCCCTCGTCGATGATCCGCTGCACCGATACGCCGGTGTCCGCGGTCGCGGAGGCAAGGAAGATCGTACCGAAGACCGCGACCAGAAGCGCGCTCCCGAGCGAGCGGAAGAAGTTGAGCACACCGGTGGTTGTGCCCATCTGGTGGAGCGGCACGGCGTTCTGGACCGAGGTCGTGGTGATCGGGAAGATCGTTCCGATGCCGATGCCGGCGAGGGCGAGGACGATCTCGACGAGGGTAAAGGAGAGCCCGGCCGGATAGGCCGCCATCACAGCGAGCGTCACCGTCCCGGCAAGGAGGCCGACCAGGGCCGAGCGCTTGTAGTGGACGACATGCATCATGATCCGGCCGGCGATGGTCGCGCCGGCGACCGTGCCGCCGACGAACGGGATGAGGGCAAGACCGGACTGGGCGGCGGTGAGCCCGACCACGGCCTCGAAGTAGAGCGGCACGAAGACGGAAAGGCCGACGCTCGCCCCGACCGCGAAAGCGACGGCGATGACGCCGTTCCGCACCACCGGATTGGCGAGGACGGCGGGCGGAATGAAGGGCTCCGGCGCCCGCACCAGCCGCCAGCCGAACAGCACCCAGGCGAGCGCCGAGGCGGCGAGCAGACCGAGGATGACCGGCGAGGTCCAGGCGTAGGTCGTCCCCGCCCAGGTCAGCGCAAGCAGGAGCGCGACCGTCGCCAGCATCATCAGGAGCGCGCCGGCCACGTCGACCTTGTGCGGGCGCTCGTGGCGCGGCAGCAGGCGCAGGACGCGGTTGGTGAGGAGGTAGGCGCAAAGGCCGAGCGGCAGGTTCACCCAGAAGATGAACGACCAGTGCAGGTGCTCGGCGAAGAAGCCGCCGAGGATCGGCCCGGCGATGCTCGCGGTGACGAAGACGCCGGCGAAGTAGGCCTGGTAGCGGCCGCGTTCGCGTGGCGGGATTACGTCGCCGACAATCGTCTGGCCGAGCGAGATCAGGCCGCCGCCGCCGAGCCCCTGCAGGGCGCGCGCCGCGATGAGGACATAGATGTTGCCGGCAACGGCGCAGGCAACCGAGCCGACGAGGAAGGTGGCGATGGCGACCAGCACCATGGCGCGGCGCCCATGAATGTCGCTGAGCTTGCCGTAAAGCGGCGTCACCGCGGTGGCGGTGAGCAGGTAGGCGGTGACCACCCAGGAGAGCGCCTCGGCATTGTTGAGCTCGCGGCCGATGGTCGGCAGGGCGGTGGCGACGATCGTCTGGTCGAGCGCACCGAGGAGCATGGCGAGGACGACGCCGAACATCACCAGGCGGATCTGGCTGTGTTCGAGGCGGAAAGTGGCGGGCGGCGGGGACTGGTTCATGACGGGACGGACAAATAGGGCGTACGCGGCCGTAACGGCAAGCGGCGGGCGGTGCGGGGAGAGAGCGGCGGCAGGATAGCAGCCCCGCCTCGCAGGCGAGGCGCGGGTTTCGGCGGTCAGCCGCGCAGCTGCTGCATTGCGGGCCCTAGAGGACGATGACCTTCGTCCCGACGGGCGTGCGGTTATAGAGGTCGATCACATCTCTGTTGATCATGCGGATGCAACCCGACGAGACGTTGTGGCCGATCG
>DASRGK010000001.1:0-5610 GCA_035651055.1 Bauldia sp. | reverse complement strand
AAGCGCGAAGACGAGGATGATGATCGCACCCGAACACGGCCGGATGCCGACGGCGAGCACCGCCGCCAGTCCGCGCGCGGCAAGCGGCCGGCGTAAGTCCCTGTTTCTGCGATAATTCTGCCATGTGGCCGCCCTCGGACTCACCGCCGGTCCGATCGCGTGATCATGGCCCTCATGGCCTCGGGGGGCGCTCCCGGACAGCACCGGATCCGCGCCGGACACGGCGGCGGAAAGCGTGGATTGTCCCGGATGATCGTGCCGATGCCGGTGAATTCCCCGGATCTTCGTCCAGAGCAGGTAGGCGCCGAAGATCGTGATTGCCCCGTAGCTCACCACCTCGATCCAGTCGGTGGCAAGCGTCATCGCCATCGCGCTGACGCGCAGGACAACCGCCCCGATCGAGACGATGACGATCGCGCTGGCCGCCTGGACGCCCGCCGCCATGAAGGAGAGGAGGACGCCGCGCCGGGCACGCCCGCCGGAGGCGACCAGGTACGAGGTGATCACCGCCTTGCCGTGGCCCGGACCGACGGCGTGGAAGACGCCGTAGGCGAAGCTCAGACCAAGGAGCAGCCAAAGCCCGGCAGGGTCGTCCTTGAGCCGGCCGAGCGCTTCGGTAAGGGCCTTGTAGAAATGCGCCTGATGGACGGCGATCCACGCGAAGAAGGACCCGAGCGGCCCGCCGAAATAGCTCCCCGAAGAGTCGGGTGTGGCGATGCCGAACGGACTTGTCGCGGCATGCGCGTCGATGATCCCGGCGGAGAGGACGAATGCGAAGACGACGATCGCGGCGCGGCGAAACCGCATCGTCAGCACGTCACGGTGAAATGGTTGGCGAGAGACGCGGCGGCGTTGACCAGGTCTGGCGGCAGGTCGTGCTGGTCGACGGGGATGGACGCCAGCGTCGCCATCGTCTGCGCGTCGAGTTCGGCGGGCGGATGGAAAGCGGCCCGACATCTGGCCGGGGCGGCGTCGAGCGTCAGCGGACGGTCCTTCACGAAATCGAAGGCCACGAAATACTCGGGATCGAAAACCTCAAGCGTCGCCGGCCTCGTCACCGCGAAGGGCTTCTCGATCGGCAACGTGAAGAAGAGCGTCAGGCGGCCGCCGTGAAACTCCAGCCAGTATTCCTTGGGCGGCTCGAACCTGGCCTCGGTGTCGCCTGCGGTGAGGTAGGTGAAGAAGGCGTATTCCTTCAGCGACTTCACGTTGATGTCGGCAAGCGGCTTCAGCTCGTCGTCGCTGAGCTTGCCGTCATTGTTCGCGTCGAGACCCTGGATCGCGTATTCGGTGAAGGCCTGATCGAACTGCCAGATGTTGCGGACGGCGGTGATCGCGCCGCTCCTGTCGAAGACTAGTTCGGCCTTGGCATCGACGAAGACATGCGGATGTGCCGAGACGTCGGCGACGCCGGCAAGCGACGCGAGCACGGCCAAGGGCGCGATGCGGAACCAGGCAGTCATCGGTGATTCCCCTTCGCCGGAGGACGCCCTGACAGTACGGCGGAATCGCGGCCTTCTGCCTGCGGCGGGGTGGCGCGGGATCAGGCCATGATCCGCGCGGCGAGCGCGACCAGGGCCTGATCGCGGCCGGCGGGGCCGATCAGCGACAGGCCAAGCGGCGCGCCATCGACCATGCCGAGGGGCAGCGAAATCTGCGGCAGGCCGGCGTGACCGGCCGTGCAGTTCAGCGCCATCGAGCGCATGCGGAAGGCTTCGAACTGCGATTCCGGCGCATCGAGGATCATCCCGGGTCCGGCCATGCTCGGCTGGACGAGAACGCCGTCCGCGCCGAGGAGGCCGCGAACGCGCGACCGGATCGCGGCGCGCTTGACCGCCGCCGCCTCGGCTTCGCCTGCGGTGACCTTGGCGGCGACGCCGAAGCGGGTCGCTGTCTGCGGCCCGAGCCTGGCGTCGCGGCTCGAGAGCCAAGGCCCGTGTTCCTTCCACGCCTCGTAGCCCTGAAGCGTCCGGTAGACGTCCGCCCACGCGGCAAGCCCTTCGGGCGCGAGCGTCACCGGCGCCGACCTGCCGAGGACCTTCTCCGCGCGGCGCACGCCCTCGGCGAGCGCGTCCCGTTCGGGCGGATCGAGGAGGGCAAAGCCGTCGCTCGAATAGAGAAGGCGGGTGAGCGGGGGGCCGGCGGCGTCGGCGCCGAGGAGCGCCTCCGCGACCCGGAGGTAGGTGGCCGCATCGCGGGTGAACCAGCCGGGCGTGTCGTAGCTCGCCGCAAGCGGCAGGCAGCCGTCGAGCGACAGGCGGCCGTGCGTCGGGCGGAGCCCGACGATGCCGCAGAACGAGGCCGGGCCGCGGATCGAGCCGCCGGTATCGCTGCCGAGCGCAAAGTCGACGAGGCCGGCGGCGACCGCCGCGGCCGAGCCTGACGACGAGCCGCCGGGCACGCGGCGCGGATCGGCCGGGTTGACCGGCGTGCCGTAATGGACGTTGCGGCCGTCGATCGAGAAGGCCAACTCGGCGGTATGCGTCTTGCCGACGAAGCGCGCGCCGGCATCGAGCGCCGCCTGAACCAGCGCCGCGTTCTTGACCTTCACACCGCTCTCGGCGCGCTTCAGGGGATTGCCGGCGCCGGTCGGATATCCGGCGACGTCGAAAATGTCCTTGACGCCGAAGGTCAATCCGGCGAGCGGGCCGGAGGGAGCATTGGCGACGGGGACGTCCGGATAATCGACGAAGGCATTGACGGGATCGGCGGGGATGAGCATGGCGCGGTCTCGGTCGGGAGGCGCGAGACTAGCGCGGCGCGGCGGGGGAAGTCATGGGGGAGTGTTTTAGCCGTGATGGCGGTGCGTCCTTCGAGGCTCGGCCTTCGGCCGAGCGCCTCAGGATGGCGGGGGTGGGTTGGACGATTCTGATACCCGGACTTCCGCGCGCTCGGCCGCGTCGTCGCTGTGCGTCCTTCGAGGCTCGGCCTTCAGCCGAGCCTCAGGGATGTCGGGAGAAGTGGGTTTGGCGTCTCTCGGACGCGCAGAATAAACCGGCGGAGTCGACAGCGACTCCGGCCGTTCGCCAACGCCGCCATCCTGAGGTGCTCGCCGCGAGAGCGGCGAGCCTCGAAGGACGCGCTACCCTCCGCGCGGTCGCCCGCCGCGGCGTCGGGACAATAGCGGTAGCAGGTCCCACTCGCCGCGGATGAGCGCCTCCTTCTTCCTGCGGCTCCAGCCCTTCAACTGGCGCTCGAGGAAGAATGCGTCGTCGATGCGGTCGAATTGTTGCGCCCAGACCAACGTGACGGGCCTGCGGGCCGCCGTGTAGCCATCGTGAACCCCGGCTTGATGCTCACCCAGCCGCCGGTCGATTGAATCGTCCTTGGTGGAACCGACGTAGTAGGAACCGTCGGCACACTGGAGAATGTAGCAGAAGGCGGGCATCGGCTGAGGCTAGCGGGACGGCGGATAGGTCGCCAGTGCGTCCTTCGAGGCTCGGCCTTCGGCCGAGCACCTCAGGATGGCGGGGTGGGCGTGGGCCTGGCGAATACGTGAACACGACGTGCTCTCGATACCAGACCATCGCCGATGGGCCACGGGAGGCGTACTCCGGTAGGCTCGGCCTTCGGCCGAGCCCCTCAGGATGGCGACGTGGTGTTCGTGGCTGGAGACTCCGCCGAGGCCTGAGCATCATCAAGCACCAACATCGCCATCCTGAGGAGACTCGATGCGCCGCATCGAGCCTCGAAGGACGCACTCCCTTTCCCTCACGCCGCGACCGCGGCGCCGTCGCAGCGCGGGTCGGAGGAGCCGAGCATGCGGCCGTCGGCGCGGCGGACGATCATGCCGGCATGGCCCATGCCCTCGGAGTAGCGCTCGGGGAGGATCCGGACGGGATGGCCGGCGCGCTCGAGTGCGCGGACCAGGTCGGGGTCGAAGCCCTCCTCCATCGGCAGTTCGCCGCTGTCGGCCCCCCAGGTGCGGCCGAAGCGCCAGCGCGGCGCGTCGATGGCGTCGCCCGGCTCCATGCCGAAGGCGGCGTGGCGCGTGAAGATCGCAGCCTGGAACTGCGGCTGGCCGTCGCCGCCCATGCTGCCATAGGCGATCGTGCGGCCGTCGCGGAAACGGGCGAGCGGCGGATTGAGCGTGTGGAAGGGCTTGCGGCCGGGGCTCAGTGGATTGACCGCGGCGGGATCGAGCGAGAAGGCGGTGCCGCGGTTCTGCCAGAGGATGCCGGTGCGCGGCAGGAAGATGCCTGAGCCGAATTCCCAATAGATCGACTGGATGAAGGAGACGGCAACGCCCTTCCGGTCGATGGCGCCGAGCCAGACGGTGTCGCCCTCCCCACCTGCGGACGCCGTCGCGGCGTACTGGCGGTCGATGGCGTCGGCCTCGGCATCGAGCCACGCGGCCTCGAGAAACTGCCGCACGCCGCCGCCGAAGGCGGGGTCGGTGACGTGGCGGTCGCGGACGCGGTACGCGCGCTTGGCGGACTCGATCAGTCCGTGGAGATGCTCGAAGCTTTCGCCGCGCGCAACCTTCAGCCGCTCGAAAAGGCCGAGGATGATGAGCGAGGCGAGCCCCTGCGTCGGCGGCGGCGTATTGAAAAGATCGACCCCCGGCAAGGCCAGCGACAGCGGCACGACCAGCCGCGCCTCGTGCTTTTCGAGGTCGGCCCGCGTCACCGGCGTTCCGGCTTCCTCGAGGTCGGCGGCGATCTCGGCAGCGACATCGCCGCGATAGAAATCGTCGAAGCCGGCATGGGCGAGCTGCTCGAGCGTCGCGGCGAGCTTCGGCTGGGTGCGGTTGGCGCCGACCTCCGGCACCTTGCCGCCGGGCAGGAACTGCGCGGCGAAGGGACGGAATGCTGAGAACTCGGCGAGATTGTCGCGAAGCGCCGACGCTTCCGAGCGCGACACCGGCGAGCCCTCGCGGGCGCGGCGGATCGCGTCGGCGATGAGGTCGCCCCGTGGCATGCGGCCGCCGAGCGAGGCCGCCGCCTCCAGCGCCAGGGTCCAGCCGGAAACCGTGCCGGCGACGGTGAGCGCGGCGTCCGGTCCGCGCGCGGGGATGCGGTCGTAGCCCTTGGCCTCATAGCGCTCGCGCGTGGCGAACGCGCCGGCGGCGCCGCAGGCATCGATGGCGCGCGGCGGCCGACCCGGCTCGGCGATCAGCCAGAAGCCGTCGCCGCCGATCGAGTTCATGTGCGGATAGACCACGGCGATTGTCGCCGCCGCGGCGATCATCGCCTCGACGGCATTGCCGCCCTCGCGGAGGATCTCGGCGCCGGCCTCGGCGGCGGCACGGTGCGGCGCCACCACCATTCCCTTCTCGCCGACGACCGTCTCGCCCATCCGCTGTCCTTCCGAAAACGGCATGGACTGTCGCCTATTCACCGACAACTCGCCAGCGCTTGACAGGCAACCATTTGGTTGCATATTATCGGACCCATGGACGAGGTCTTCAAGGCTCTCGCCGACCCGACGCGCCGCGAACTTCTCGACAGGCTGCGCGCCGACAGCGGCCAGACCCTGAACGAGCTTTGCGCGCGGCTGGCGATGAGCCGCCAGGCCGTGAGCAAGCACCTCGCCATTCTGGAAGACGCCAACCTCGTGGCGACGGTCCGCCGCGGCCGCGAGAAGCTGCACTACCTCAACCCGGTGCCG